>NZ_CP107716.1:2953819-3279364 GCF_025854335.1 Pelagibacterium flavum | reverse complement strand
TTGCGATAGAAGAGCATAAAAATTATTGTTTAACAATAAATTTTATATGCAAAACGATATGACTCTTTCATCGTGCAAGAAGGAGTTTTCGATGAGCTTCCCAGAAATTTCCCCATCCGGCGCCAGCTTTGCGCGTGCCGTTCTCACTGCGTTGGCAACGTTGCCGTTCCTCGCTTCCACTCATGCCATGGCACAGTTTCCGGGGCGCACAGGGCAAGGACAGATCTCGGTTGCCCATGTTGCCGATCTGATAGCCCGGGCCGGCAGCGAAGCCAATGCGCGTGAGCGCCTCAGCTTCTATCTCACCAGCGTGGCCGAGAGTGCGGCTCATCTTCTGGCACAGGCTCGGAGCGCAGGTTTGTCGGTGTCGTGCACGGGGTCATTCAGCGTCGGCAACGATACTGCCTGGGCGGCGATTTCCGCAGGCGCGCCGGATACGGAAACCTGGCCGTCGATACCCGCAACCCCGATCATCATCGACGATCTGCTTATGCGTGCCGGGTGTTGATTGCTCAAACCGTGCTGTGGGCGGCTGCTACTGGCTGGCCCACAGAATCCGGGCGATCCAGTCGATTTCTTCGGGCTTGAAGATTCTCGGCGGGTGATCGGGATTGATCGAATGCAATTCGATCTGTTTTTCGGTGCGCCGGTGCAAAATCTTGGCCATCACCTCCCCATCCTGCGTGCGCGCCACCACCCGGTCGCCGCGCCGCAACTGTTCGGTGGGCGAGACGATGATATAGTCACCGTCCCGATAGAGCGGCTGCATGGATTCACCAGTCACTTCAAGCGCATAGGCTGTGCCGTCACCCAGGCCGGGAAAGCGGACCTCATCCCATCCCTGACCGACCGGAAAGCCCGCAGCATCGAAATAGCCGCCCGATCCGGCCTGCGCAAAACCCAGCAGCGGAACCGCCCGGCTGGCCGCCGCGCTCTGGCTGTAATTCAGTCCGCCCGAAAGCAGGGAATCGAAATTTTCGCTGGTCGCCTCGAGCACCTTGGCAATCGATTCGGTGGACGGCCAACGCTCACGCCCATCCTTGCTGACGCGCTTGGACGGATTGAACGCGGTGGCATCCAGCCCCGCCAGCTTGGCAAGACCCGACGCCGACAGGCCGTGCCGGTCGGCCAGGCTATCGAGAGCTTCCCATATGGCGCGATGAGACAACATGGACAATCAGGTTCCAGAAAAAGGAATAATATCCCTATAGTTCGGAAACTAGTCCTAATACCTCGTTAGTCGCTTGTAAAGATATTTCCAAGCTTGGCAGGGCCCTCACAGCCCGTTAGACCAAGCACCATAGGAGAATTTATGGCCGAACCGATCTATAAAATCGCTGCCACCCAGGACTGGACAACCGCGCGCGGCGCGGGACAATTGGTGGGAACTCCGGTCGATATGGCCGATGGCTATATCCATTTTTCGACCGCCACCCAGTTGGCCGAAACGCTTGAAAAACACTATCGCGGCGCCTCCGGGCTGGTTCTGGCGACAATCGATCCCGACCTGATCGGCACTGACCTCGTCTGGGAGCCCTCGCGCGGCGGGCAGCTTTTCCCCCACCTTTATGCGCCATTGCCGATGGCAGCGGTCATTGCAGAGCGAGATCTCGCTGCCCGGCCGGATGGTGGGTTCGATCTGCCGGAGATTTCATGATGGGCATAGGTGATTTTCTGCACAACGCTACGGTTCAGAAGCTGGCGCAGGACGCTCTGATGCGCATGGATGCCGAAACTGCACACAGGGCGACAATCAACGCGCTCAAATTCGGCCTGGTGCCGTCCGGAGCGCCCTCACCGACAAGCCTGGCCATCTCATTCTGCGGACTGGAGCTGCCCAATCCCATTGGCATGGCACCGGGTTTTGACAAGAATGCCGAAGTGTTCGCACCGCTCGCCAGGGCCGGTTTCGGTTTTGTGGAAGTTGGAACGGTCACCCCGCGACCCCAAAAGGGAAATCCTACCCCAAGAGTATTCCGCATCCCCGATGCGATGGGTGTTATCAACCGACTGGGATTTAACAACGAAGGTCATCAAGCCGCTTTCGAACGGCTCAAGGACCGGACGCTGGGCGAGGTCGTTGGCGTCAATATCGGTGCCAATAAGGACAGCGAGGACTTCGTTGCCGATTACATTGCTGGCGTGAAGACCTTCTCGCCGCTTGCCGATTACCTTACGGCCAACATCTCCTCGCCCAACACGCCCGGCCTGCGCAATCTTCAGGCGGAAGACGCACTCAAGCGCCTGCTGGCCGCTCTGATGGAAACCCGGGCTGCCCAGCCACGCCAGACCGCGATACTGCTCAAGATCGCACCGGATCTTGATGAAGCTGAAATGGATTCCGTCGCTAAAACAGTGCTCAAAAGCGGCATCGACGGGCTGATCGTTTCCAACACGACAATTTCGCGCGACACGGTAGCCGGTCTCGAAAACGCCGGCGAAACAGGCGGGCTTTCGGGCAGGCCGTTGTTCAATCTGGCAACACGGCGCCTGGCCCAGATGCGCTTGCGTCTTGGTCCGGAATTCCCGCTGATCGGCGTGGGCGGCATTCACTCGGCCCAAAGCGCCATTGCCAAACTCGAGGCGGGCGCCAATGTTGTCCAGCTCTATTCGGCTCTGGTCTATGGCGGGCTCGAGATGGTCGAGGAGATCAAGTCCGGGCTCGCGCAGGCCGTTATTGAACGCAGGCTTTCCAATGTATCGGGACTCACTGGCGTGGCGGTCAAGGACTGGGCTGAAGGCAGAATAGCGATCTAGGCGAAAATCTCGTTCTTCCGCCGTTCGATGGCGAGTGCATAAATGCCGGCTCGCACGAGCAGCAGCACATGCAGCGCGATCCACAACCCCCAAAGACCCAGGAACGGCTGCAGGATCATGGCGGTTGCAAGATAGACAATGAGCGAAACGATCATCCCGTTGCGCATTGTGACGTTGAAGGTCGCGCCGATCATCACGCCGTCATAGACGAAGGCGGGCATCCCGGTGAGCGGGGTCAGGGCTGCCATCATCAGATAGACCCGGGCCATTTCGCGCACTTGGGCGTTGGTGGTCATCAGATCGATAGCCAACCATCCAAAACTGAGCAAAAGAGCGCTCAGCATCCCCGCAATCAGCAGGCCCCAGCCCAGCGTGAGTTTGGTCGCGCGCTCGAAAGCCGGACGCCAGCGCGCCCCGACCGCCTTGCCGCACAATTGCTCGGAGGCCGTGGCAATGCCGTCGAGAAAGAATGCCGAGACCGAAAACAGTTGCAGCAGAATTGCGTTGGACGCCAATTCGATCTCGCCCATGCGCGCCCCTTGTGCGGCGAAATAGGCGAAGGCGCCCATCAAAGCTGCCGAACGGATAATAAGATCTCGGCTCAAACCGATCATCCGTTTGATCGCTGCAACGTCGAGCAGGGCAGCAAGGGTCGTATTGGCAAGGATCGGCTTGATGCCGCCATAATGATGGATGGCGAGGACCACCCCGGCGACAGCGGCAACGCCTTGCCCGATAACGGTGGCCCAGGCGACACCGGGAACGCCCCAGCCCAGCTCCAAAACGAACCAGACGCTGAGCATGATATTGATGACGTTGATAAGAATCTGCAGCCACATGCCGGTGCGCGCATCGGCCCGGCCGTAAAACCATCCCAGCAGCACAAAATTGATGAGCACGAACGGCACCGACCACATGCGTATGCCCATATACTCGGCAAACGCCCCCGCAGCATCGGGTGGCGGAGCCAGCGCGGCTGCAAACCCGAGATAGATGGGATAGGAGAGCGCCAGAAGTAGCGCACTCAACAGGGCTGCAGCGACCATGGCGCGCACCACATGAAGCAGCCCGTCGAGCGGATCGCGCGCGCCGACCGCCTGTGCCGTCAGCCCAGCCGTTCCAAAGCGCAGGAAAAAGGCCAGGGCGAACACGACACTGAACGCCGCGGCACCGAGCGAAAGCCCTCCCAGCAGCCCCGCATCGCCCAACTGCCCGATGACGGCGGTATCGATGATGCCCGCCACCGGCTCGGTGATAAACGCCACCGACGCCGGAACGGCTATGGCCCACACATCGCGATGGTGAACCTCGAAGGGGTGAACCGATATGCTCATCGAAGGGAACCGGGAAGAGGAGGGATGACTACGCTATCCGATTCTGCTCCGATCTAATTCTCAAAGTCGCTCGTTTTGAGCAGAACTGGCCGGGTTGGGACCTGGCAGACCGGCATGATCTCGATGGAATTAACGTTCACGTGCGCGGGCAGGTTGGCCAGCCACCAGACGGTATTGGCGATGTCCTCGGGCAGCAGCGGTTCGTTGTCGGCATACATTTTCTCGTTGGCCTCGAAATCCCCGCCCGTGCGTACTGCGGTGAATTCCGATTTCGCATGCCCCGGTTCAAGCGATGTGATGCGAATGCCTGTCCCCATGGTGTCGGTGCGTAAATTCATCGAAAACTGATGCACGAAGGCCTTTGTCGCCCCATAGACGTTGCCGCCGGTATAGGCAAAGCGCCCGGCGATCGATCCGACATTGATGATCGAGGAGCCTCGGCCCACTTGCTTGACGAGCGGCAGCACCTCGAGGGTCGTATGCAGCAGGCCCACGATGTTGGTGTCGATCATGGTCTGCCATTGATCGGTATCGACCTCCGGGACGGCGCCCGTGCCCAGGGCCAGCCCGCCATTGTTGAACAGGCAGGTGATCGGTTTGAAATTTTCCGGGATCGCCGCGACCGCGCGTTTTATCGAGGCCTTGTCGGTCAAATCCATTTCGATGCCGTGGACGATTTCGGGGAACTCGGCCTCAAGCTCGGCCAGCCGCTCACGCCTGCGGCCCGTGGCGATCACCTTCCAGCCGTTCTTTGCAAAAAGCCGCGCGGTGGCCGCGCCGAAGCCCGACGTGGCGCCGGTGATGAAGATGACGGGAGACATGGGCAGAACCTTGAATGGCTTTAAATTGGGGCGCGGCGGAGAGTGTCGCTCGTGCCATCCTAATTGCCGCCGCCGATCTGCTCAACAGGCTATGCGCTAGCGCCGCCGCCCGGCCGCCATCAGGCGTCCAATGAACCACAACGGCAGAACGATCACCGCTCCGGTCAGCATATAGGCGAAGGCGTCGCGGAAAACCCCGAACCCGTTGTCGAAGATCGAATTGATGAAGCCTTGAATAGAGCGGAAAATAGCGTCCGGGCTGATCCCGAAGATCGACATCAAAAAGCCCACGACCAAGCTCATCAGAATCAGTCGGACAACGACCCGTCCCGGCGTTCCGCCAAGAAACGATTCCAGCCAGCTCGCTCTTTGATTTGTCTCACGGTTGTCCATAGTGTCGGGCATCGGTCCATCGGGTCCATCGATTCTGCTCATGATGCCACATAGGCGCCGACAATGGCCAATTAAATAGCTGCCGATATCGTGACCGCACTTTCACCCATTGTTGCCGACTGGTTTGCCGCCAAGGGCTGGCAGGCACGCCCGCACCAATTGGCAGTGCTCGAAGCCGAACGAGCCGGCAATTCGGTGTTGCTAATCGCTCCGACGGGGGCGGGCAAGACGCTGGCTGGGTTCCTGCCCTCCATTGAGGATTTGATCGGCAGCCCCATGGAAGGGCTGCACACGCTCTACATTTCACCGCTCAAGGCGCTGGCCGTCGATGTGGCGCGCAATCTGGGCGATCCGGTGCGCGAAATGGGATTGAAGATCAAGGTCGAAACCCGGACCGGAGACACGCCCGCCTCGCGCCGTCAGCGCCAGCGCTTCGATCCACCACACATCCTGATGACGACGCCCGAACAACTGGCGCTGCTCTTAAGCCATCCCGACAGCGTCAGGCTGTTCGGAAGCCTGCGGCGTGTCGTGCTCGATGAATTGCACGCGCTCGTCACCTCCAAACGCGGCGACCTGCTCAGCCTTGGTGTCGCGCGACTGGCCAGATTGTCGCCCGATGTGAAGGTCACCGCGCTTTCGGCGACTGTCGCCCAGCCCGAAATCCTGCGAGATTGGATCGCTGCGCCTGTCGCGCCAAATCCGGCGGTGCTGCTTAATGCGCCCGGCGGCGCAGCGCCGCAGCTTTCGATCCTCGCCAGCGAGGAGAGACTGCCCTGGGCGGGCCATTCCGCCGCCTATGCGGTGCCCGACCTTTACGCAACGATCAAACAGCACGGCACGACACTGCTGTTCGTCAACACGCGATCGCAGGCCGAGATGCTGTTCCAGAACCTCTGGGCAATCAACGACGAGGCGCTGCCGATTGCGCTCCATCACGGTTCGCTCTCGGTCGAACAGCGCCGCAAGGTCGAAAGTGCCATGGTGTCTGGCGTGCTGCGCGCCGTCGTCTGTACCTCAACGCTCGATCTGGGCATCGACTGGGGCGACGTCGATCTGGTCGTGCAGGTCGGCGCGCCAAAGGGGGCGTCACGCATGCTCCAGAGGATCGGGCGCGCCAACCACCGGCTCGACGAACCGTCCAAAGCCATGTTCGTTCCCGCCAACCGGTTCGAAGTGCTCGAATGCGAGGCGGCGCTGGAGGCCGTGGCCGAGGGTGCGCAGGACAGCGAAACACCTCTGTCCGGCGGTCTGGACGTGCTCGCCCAGCACATTCTGGGGCGAGCCTGCGCCGACCCCCTTGATGAGGATGAAACTTTTGCCGAAATCATCTCGGCCTGGCCCTACAAGGACCTGACGCGAGAAAAATTTCACCGGGTTCTCGATTTCGTTTCGACCGGTGGATACGCGCTACGGGCCTATGAACGGTTTGCAAAGCTGCGCAAGACCGCCGACGGGCTCTGGCGGATTGCCAATCCACAGATCGCCCAACAGTACCGGCTTAATGTCGGCACCATTGTCGAGGAGCCAATGCTCAAGGTGCGGCTGGTGCGGGCCCGCGGTGTGCGCAAGGGCGCAACGACAGGGCCGATCGGGCGCGGGGGCAGGATGTTGGGAGAGATCGAGGAGTATTTCATCGATCAACTCGTGCGCGGTGACACCTTCATGTTCGGCGGCGAGATCGTTGCCTTCGAGGGGGTCGTGGAAACCGAGGCCTATGTGTCGCGCTCGTTTTCCGACAATCCGAAAATTCCCTCTTATATGGGCGGAAAATTTCCGCTCTCGACCTTTCTGGCCGACAAGGTGCGCAAGATCCTCGCCGATCCAGAGGGTTGGCGTGTCCTGCCCGATCAGGTGCGCGAGTGGCTGGACCTGCAAAATTACGCTTCGGTGCTGCCCGACAGCGACAGCCTTTTGGTGGAAACATTTCCGCGTGCCGACAAGCACTACATGGTCTGCTATCCCTTCGAGGGACGCCTGGCCCATCAGACATTGGGAATGTTGCTAACGCGAAGGCTCGAGCGGGCCCGAGCGCAGCCCTTGGGCTTCGTCGCTTCCGATTATGCGCTGGCCATCTGGTGCGCCGCCGACCTTGGAGCGTTGATCGCTTCGGATCGGCTTTCGCTCGATCAATTGTTCGATGAGGATATGCTGGGTGACGATCTGGAGGCCTGGCTCGATGAGTCGGCGCTGATGAAGCGAACCTTCCGAAATTGTGCTATCATTTCGGGGCTTATCGAGCGTCGGCATCCGGGCAAGGAAAAATCGGGGCGTCAGATCACCGTAAGCTCGGACATCATCTATGACGTGCTCTACCAGCACGAGCCCGATCATATTCTGATCGAAGCCACGCGGCGCGATGCTGCGCGGGGATTGCTCGATATCGAACGTCTCGGGCTCGCCCTGAGACGCATCAGGCGGCACATCAGGCACAAGCGGCTGGACCGAATCTCGCCTCTTGCGGTACCTGTACTGCTCGACATCGGCAAGGAGCCGATCTTTGGGGAAGCGCGCGAAGCGGTTCTGCGCGAGGCTGCAGAGGATTTGATCGCAGAGGCGATCGGCACAGATATTCCGACGAACCAGGGATAGCAATTGGCACAGGCTCAGCCCGTTGGCGGCACCGAGATGCAGGAAACGATCCGATTTGCGGGCGAAACCTTTCTCCCGCTACCCTCGGGTGCGCTCTACTGGCCGGACGCCGAAGCCCTGCTCGTTGCCGATCTTCATCTCGAAAAGCTGTCAAGCTATGCGCGCTCGGGCCAGTTGCTGCCGCCCTACGACACGTCGATGACGCTCAAACGGCTCGATCGCGATGTTGCGCTCACGCGTGCACGGCGCATCTTTGCGTTGGGTGATAGTTTCCATCGCGACGAGGGCACTACAACGCTCATGGTCCATGATCGCGAGCGACTGGCTGGCCTCGTTGCGCAGATTGATTGGGTTTGGATCGCCGGCAATCACGACCCCGCGCCCCATACGCTCGGCGGCACCTGCTGCGGCGAACTGGCTGTTTCGGGTTGTTTACTGCGTCATGAGCCGCAGGCGGGAGTTGCCGGTTTGATCGCCGGTCATCTCCACCCGGCGGCGCGGGTGTCGATGAATGGCAAGTCCTCGCGCCGGCCATGTTTTGTGTGGGATGAGAACCTTCTGATACTGCCCGCCTATGGAGCGTCCACAGGAAGTCTCAATGTGCTTTCGCCCGCCTTTGCCGGGTTGTTCGACCGCGCTTGCATTCAGGTGATGATGCTGGGCCGCGAGAGGCTTTACCCGATCAGCCGCCAGCGTCTGGTATCGGGTTGAGTTTCAGCGTCGAAACAGCACGCCGCCCAGCCAGCCGGTAACGAGCGCCAGCAGCACCGTGGCGATGCCATAGAGCAAAGGTTGGTTGACGGCGGCCTCGCCGATAAACCGCTCAAATCCCGACTTCTGGACAAAAAAGCGCTGCGCGCCCTGGGCAACCACCTGGCCGTTTTGCACCACCAGCGCCTGGGCAAGAAAAATGCCGTTGGGCACGTGGGCCGGAAGTATCACCCGGGTGGAAAAAAAGGTCGGGGACAAAAAGCTGATACCGCGCTCGTCCGTTCGGTACAAATTGGCCTCGCCCATCAGCCGCACCAACTCGTTTTCAAAAAGGGCTACATTCCCAGTCGTTTCCTCAAGCGCCAAGGCAGCCTGAGCTTGGACGGTGAGATTGCGCTCCGCAATGACTTCGGGATCGAGAATGGTTTCGAGCGGCCGGCTCGACAGCACGCGATAAAACGATGGCAGACCGGAAAACAGCGCATGGTCGGCATTGAGCATGATGCCGAACTGGCGCGATTTGCGCCGCACCACGCGTTCCTCGACCGGTCCACGAATAACGAAAACCACATCAAACGTTCCTTGCGGCGGCGTACCATCGAGACTGGGCTCGATGTTGCCGAACAGCGTTATGGTCTCGCCAGCGAAGTTGGAATGGATCGAAATGGTGGGATCGGAGGTGCCGAACACCAGACTTTGCGCACTCGCGCCGGTGAGCATGGCCAGGAGCGCGAAAAGCGCCAGCAGGATGCGGACCGCCGTCACAACCCTTCTCCAAATCCTAGGACCGATGTCGAGAACGGATCGGTCGGAGCAAGAAACAGCGAAAGTGCAAAGCGGATTGCAACCCCAAGCACGATAAGCGCCAGCAGGAACCGCAACTGATCGCCACGCAGATACTGTCCGGCCGATGCGCCGAATTGGGCGCCCGCAACACTGCCGACCATGAGGGAAAACGCCAGCAGAATATCCACGCTCTGGCTCTGATAAGCATGAAGGATGCAGGTCGCAGCCATGACCGCCAGCACGTGCAGGAGCGAGGTGCCGATCACGACCGACCCGGGGATGCGGAGCAGATAGACGAGCGCTGGCACGAGGATGAATCCCCCGCCAATCCCAAGCAGGGAGCCGACAATGCCGATCAGAAAGCCGATGCCGATGACCGGAATAATCGAAATATAGAGCTTGGAGCGCTTGAATCGGAAACGCAGCGGCAGCCCGTGAGCCCAGTTGTGCTGACCCGGCATGCGGCGTGGCGGCGGACCGGTTCGGCGTGAGCGAACAAGCGATCGAATGGCCTCGATCAGCATCAGCGAACCGATGGAGCCCAGAAAAATCAGATAGCCGAACGAAATGGCCAGATCGAGTTGGCCAAGCGAGCGCAGCAGATCAAATATCCACACGCCCACCCCGGCTCCAACCACACCGCCGGTCACCAGGAACATGGCCAGCGTGAGATCGATGCCACCGCGCCGCCAGTAGGACAGGGCGCCCGACGTAGAGGCTGCAACGACCTGCCCAGTGACTGAGGCGACGGCAACTGGAGCCGGAACGCCAGAAAAGATCAGCAAAGGGGTCAGAAGGAACCCACCGCCAACCCCGAACAGGCCGGACAGAAATCCGATTGCGCCCCCGATCCCCACAAGGAAGAAAAGGTTCACCGACATTTCCGCGATGGGCAAATAGATCAGCACGGCCGGGCCCAATCAGAGGCTGGTGTCAGATGGTGCCAGTCAAAGCACCCGTGCCGATAGTGTAACGACGTGAGCCTAAATAAAAGCTTAGGTTGCGCAGCCCTCGTCGTCCCCCAATCGTGGAGCGGTTAGACCGGCTGGCTGCCCAGAACGGCCAGAAGCCGCGGATTGACGACGCCGCTTTCGCTCATGCCTGCGGCACGCTCAAAGGCAGCAACGGCTTCGCTGGTCTTGGGGCCGGGGATACCATCGGGCGTTCCCACATCGTAACCGAGCTTGCCCAAAAGCATCTGCACGCGAAGCACCACATCCTGGTTGGTTATGGCTGGGCCGGGGTCAAACGCCTCGTCCCATGTGCCGATGGGGGCAAAATTGGCAGCGATGTCGATATCGACGGGGCTCCACGCCGCAACTGTATCGTCAAGCCGCTGGATGGCGTCGGATTCGAGCGAACGGGCCACATCATCGCGTGAATTGGCCGCATCCTCGTCGCCGGAGCGGGCCGCAAGCGAAAACCACACATAGGACTTCTCAAAATCCTGTTCGACACCTAGACCGCGCGCATAGAGCATGCCCAGATTGAACTGGCTGTCCGTCAGGCCCCGCCCGGCAGCTTCCTCGAACCAATGTGCCGCTGCTGCGAAATCCTGCTCTCCCAGCTCTCCGCTCGCATAGAGCGAGGCGAGATTGTGCATGGACATCCGGTTGCCAGCTTCCGCGGCGCGCTGATACCAAAGCCGGGCCAGTTCGAGGTCACGCTCGACTCCGCGTCCGCCTTCATAAAGGCTGCCCAGCCGGTATTGAGCGGGGGCAAAACCCTGGCTTGCCGAGCGCTCATACCAGGCCGCAGCCTGGCTGAAGTCCTGCTCGACGACCGTCCCCTCGGTGATAATGGCTCCCACTTCAAACTGGGCAAAGCGATCGCCCTCATCGGCGGCTTCGCGCAGCGCTGCCGGTTCGATCGAAGCGGGTGCGGTAATCGCCGGCAAAGAGGTGCCGTCCGACGACCCGGCATAGCTGCTTGCCGGCCCGACGGCGGCAGTTGTTACAGGATCGATGGTCGGCATTGCTGTCAATGCGTCCGAATCCACAGTCGCTGCCGTAAGACGCGGCTGTTGTTCGATGACGCGAACATTGGACGTGAGTTCGTTAGCAGCCGTGGTCTCGTCCTCGGCCGTAGCCTCAGCCTGCGCCGCTGCACGCATCAGGGCCAAATCCGGCTCGGCGGTGGTTGTGTCGGCTTGCGTCGCACTGACTTCTGCGACAGGATCCGCGTCTTCCACAGTTTCCGTCGGCTCCACGACCTGGGCGCTTTCGGCGCTCGGTTGGGCCGTGCGTGACGGCATGATTCGACCTATGATCAGCGGTGCGGCCAAGGCAATGACGGCAACAAGTGCAGTCCCGAGCAGCAAGGATCGTCGGTTGCGGGCAAAAAGGCCCGGCGCCTTCTCCTCGAAGCTTTCCCCTTCTTCGCCGTCGTGCCGCGCCTCGGCAACTGGCTCCGATCCGGCTTCCATTTGGGGATTGCGGGGGGGCTCGGGTCTGTCCGCTTCAGTATCGTCGCGCTGGAAACGGGCCAGAGCTCTCCCGATCAGCGATTTTGGTTCCCCGACATCGTCAGCCAGAGGCTGGCGGGCCGAGCGACGCGCGGCCTCAATGAAGCTGGCCCGCGTTGAACTGGAAACGCCGGGATTCAAGCTCGGCTGTGGGGCGGGCGCCGAAGGTTCAAAAGGACTTTCGCGTTCTGTAAGGCTCGATTTCGGCTTGGCCGGTCGGTCGATCGCCGCAGGGTCGATTGCAAAATTTGGCTCGGGCTCGGCGACGTTCTTGGTTTCGACCGGGCTATCTTCGATTTCGACCGCGCCCTGACCGAGAACGCGGCGCGCAGCGCCGGTGGCCGGATCGATCGGCATGGCGTCTTCAGGCTTACGGCGGGGTTGTGAAGGCGTTTTTGCCGGCTCGGCAGCAACCGGTTCAACCTCGGGATTTGCAGCAGGCTTGCTGTTGAGCATGGCCTCGAGCCGGGCAATGCGATTGTCGACCTGCGCGATTGAATTGCGCACGCCTGAAAGATTGCTCGCCTCGGCGGCATTCTCGGTGTTGCGCGCAAAAAGTGATGCCAGGCGCTCTTCGAGCGCGGCAAGATCGGCTTTTTCGATTCCGTCGGTTTCTGCCGAACCAGAGCCAGGCAATCCCTGGGCCCTGCTCGCTATCATGTCCGCAAGCGCCTCAAGATCGGGCCCTGTCGGCGCCTCCGACGTCTCCAGGTCGGCCAGTGCCTTGAGCTGGGCTCCGGTTTCATCGACCCGCTTGGCGATCTGGCGCAATTGGGCTTCAATGGTTTCGATAGCCGGCGCTGCGGTAGGCGTTGCGATCGCTTCCATGCGCTGTTCAAGCTGAGCAAAGCGCGGCTCGATCGTTTCGGCAATGACGTCGCGCAGCACGGCAACGCTTTCGGCCAGCATGGCCGCTTCATCGCGCGAGGGTGCTTCGATGGTCGAAATGCGCGCGCTTAAAGCGTCGATCTTGTCCAAGAGACTTGTGGGTTCGGCGGGCCTGCTGACCGCTTCGGTCAGTGCTGCCATGTCGCGGCTCAAACGCTCGATATCATCCGAGGGGCGCGATTGGCTTGCTTCAAGACTATCGATGCGATCGTAAATAGAGCGAACGCTCTGCTCGATCATGGCCATGGCTTGTGCCTGGCGATCATCGGCCAGCGCAGCCTGTTGGCTATCACGTTCGCTTGTCTGGAGCTGGTGACTCACAAGCTTTTCAATCGTGGTCGTGAGTTCTTCGATCCGCTGGGAGGTTATGTCCTCTCCTGACCGGCGATCAGACGCGATCATTTCGGCAAGATTGCCGATCTGGGCCTCGATGCGCTTGATCTGGCCGGTTTCCCCAACCGCGCCGGCCAGCATCTCTATGACTTCGCTGAGCTGATCGATCTGACCGGCGATGTTTGACTTTTCGCCCAGCGATTCAAGTCGCTGGCCGATCCGGTCTTCAAACCCCGCGATCTTTTCTCCGATCGCATCGAGTGAACTGGCAAAGTCGGCAAGCTCCGAGCGTTGCGAAGATACTGGCGCTGCGATTTCCGGCTTGGGGGATTGGGGCAGAGTGTCACCGGTCTGGCGGGCCCGAATCTGATTGATGGCGTCGACAACGCTTTCGCGCATCACAGGACGATCGTCCGGCGACCGGTCGGCAAGGCGGGTTACCGCTTGGCGCACACTTCGCAAGGCTTCGGAATGGCGATCGGGCTGGCGAGGTGCCGGGCGGACCGGCGCAGCGGGCTGAGGGGCGGCCTTGGTCGCATGACTGGTGGCCACCTGGTCTTCGACCTGGTCGAGCAGAGCCACGAGTTCGTTTCGCAGGCTCTCCCATTCGGCTCCGTTTGACCGGCGAAGGGCGGTTTGCGGCTCATCCCAGTCGTGATGTGGATTCGTTCGCGCCATAGTGCTTTCCGACAGGCTCCCGACGGCACGTCGACCGCACCGTTTCCGGCGATGGAATCGCCTACCCTGACTTTCGACAGTTTATGGTAAATATCGCGTTAACCACATTTGCATTCTGCATTGATCCAATTGCTATTTTTGAGCACGGATTGCGTCGGGTCTCGGTTCGTGGTGATGTTCGACTGATCCGCAAGCCGATCCAAGACAACACAGCAGCAAGACACAAGATGAGTGGACCAGCCCGCAAGGACCGCGCGACGCGCCAGAGCGAGGGGCCGGCAATCTATACGATTGCCGAACTCGCCGACGCGTTCTCGATTACGCATCGGACTCTGCGCTTTTATGAAGACAAGGGCATGTTGCGCCCCCGCCGGGTAGGCAACAAGCGCCTATATACCAACCGTGACCGCGTGCGGCTGCGCATCATCCTCGATGGCAAGCAGGTAGGGCTCACCTTGCGTGAGATACAGGAGTATCTCGACACCTACGATCTACGCGACGGCTCGTACGACCACCTGCGGCGTGCACTCGACAAAGTGCATCACCAGCGCCATCTGCTCCAGCAGAGGCGCTCAGCCATCGAAAAGTCGCTGGCTGAATTGGCACGCGTCGAACAAATCATCGAAGGGATGCTGGCCGAGCCCCAGGACCCCGACGGGCGCGGCGACATCATATGATCGCGGTGGCTGCAAGATAGAATCATCCTCTCGATTCCTGACGCCGAATGCCTGCAGATTGTGATGGAACAGCGCTCTCTGAGCAGTCTCGGGGACGCAATCGGCCCAAAACACGACAAATGCTTGATTCGTGGCGCGAACTTCGCATTATCTCCATTGTGTTTACTCTTGGGGTCTAGAAAACCTCCAGAACCATTCCTGCCCCGGCGAGGTCCCGCGCCCCAATGAGCCATCGTATCATCATCGTCGACGATCATCCCCTCTTTCGGGCCGCCTTGCGCCAGACGCTGGAGGGCCGGGATAGCGGCATGGCGTTCGAGGAGGCCGGAGATATCGAAGGCTTGAGTACGGCACTCGAAGCCAACCGCGATTGCGACCTCGTCCTGCTCGACCTCAATATGCCTGGCGTACGCGGCTTCTCGGGCCTTCTTCTCTTGCGGGCGCAATTTCCAGAAGTTCCCGTGATGATCGTTTCGGCGGTCGAAGACACCGCGGTGATCCGGCGGTGCTTCGACCTTGGCGCATCAGGGTTCCTGTCCAAGTCTGAAAGTGCGGCCCGCATTCGTGAGTCGATCGATACCATCCTGGCCGGCGGGCTGTGGGTTCCGGAAGGCGTCTCGCTGGACGGGCAGGATGAGCAGACTGAGGTGCTGGCCCGGCTCGCAACGCTGACCCCGCAACAGATTCGCGTCCTTATGATGCTTTCGGACGGGCTGATGAACAAGCAGATCGCTTACGAGCTTTCGATTTCGGAGGCTACCGTCAAGGCGCACGTCTCGGCGATCCTGCAAAAGCTCAACGTCGACAGCCGCACCCAGGCGGTCATTGCCGCGTCCAAGATCGAGCAGGGTCAGTTTGCCCAGCTCGTTGAGGATCAGCAGGTCTAGAGCCAGCCCTGTTTTCATCAAGAATGCGCGCTCCGAATAATCTCCGGAGCGCCCTCGGTTCGCCGGATGCTACTGAGGCAGTGCTTCTGGGGCATACTGGGCAGCGAACTCCGCGCTGGGCGGAATGGGCTTTATGACATCGACCATGACACCGTTCGGGTCGGTGACGATGAAATGGCGCTGGCCAAAATCCTCGTCCCGAATATCGAGAACGAGTGTCGCTCCTGCCGATTTAAGCCGCTCATACTGGGCGTCGACATCATCGACTTCGAAGTTGAGCAGCACGCCGCCGGTCTGCCCGCGATGGGCTTTGGGAATCGTATGATGGGCCTTGTCCAGCACGGCGAAGTTGATGGCCGGGTTGGCGTTCGATTGCAGGTGGACATACCAGTCGCTGTCAAAGAGCACCTGAAAATCGAAATTTTCAACGAAGAATGCGGCGGACGATGTCACGTTGTCCGTCATTATGACGGGATAAAAACTGGTCGGATTCATGGGTTCCCTTTCCTGCAAAGCAGACATACTGTCTGTATGTAAACGTGAAATAACATACAGGCTGAATGTATGCAAATGGAATCCGCCAGACGAAGTAACAAGGAAAGATCGGACGCCACCCGCGCCGCTCTGATCGCAGCGGGACGCGCATTGTTCACCGCGCGGCCCTATGGCGAAATCGGCACTCCCGAGATTGTTGCGAAAGCAGGCGTCACGCGCGGCGCACTTTATCACCACTTTGCCGATAAGCAGGCGCTGTTCGCTGCTGTTGTGGATGCCGAAGCGGCAGCGGTCGCTCGGGAGATCGAGCAGTCTTCCTCACAGGGCACCGCCCCCTACGTGGCTCTGCTGTCCGGGGGGCGTGCCTATCTCGATGCCATGGCCGTCCCTGGCCGTACCCGGCTGCTGTTGCTGGATGCGCCCGCAATTCTTGGGCATGCCGAGGCCGAGGCCATCGACATGTGTCACAGTGCGCGGACGCTGCAAGAGGGCTTAGGTATTGCCATGGCGGCCGGAGCAATACCCAAGCTGCCGCTTGATCCGCTCACCCAAGTCATATCATCGGCCTTCGACAGGGCGGCGTTGGCTATTGAGGCGGGAGGAAATCGTGCTGAATGGGAAACGATTCTCGAGGCGCTTTTGACCGGAATCGCCAGCAAGACTTAAAGCTGTTTGCTCATCTGGCTGAGCAGGGCGCGAAGCGCTGCCGGTTTGACCGGCTTGTTGAGCACCGGTGTGCCGCGCGTTTCGGCCAATTTCCGGACTGCGGGCGTCTGGTCGGCGGTAACCAGCACCGTGGGGAGATGCCCGCCGACGATCTGCTTGAGCCATTCGATCGCATCGAGCCCGGAGGTCTGGTCGAGATGGTAGTCCATCAAGACCAGATCAGGTACCCAGCCTTCGAGCATGCCCAATTGGGCAATTTCCTTCAGCGACGTCGCTGTGCGCACGTCACACCCCCAATTTTCCAGCAGACCCGACATGGCGTCGAGGATCGAGCGCTCATTGTCCACACAAAGGACATGCAGCCCTTCAAGTTGGGAGCTTTCCCGCACCGATGCCGAATTGACCGGCTCAGGTGCGCGTGCCGCCATGGCGATGAGCGGAACGGTAATGGAAAACCGTGAACCCTTGCCCACCGTGCTGTCGATTTCCATCGGATGGTCGAGCGCGGCAAGGATGCGCTGGACGATCGACAGGCCCAATCCCAATCCCGGCGCAATACGGGCACCTTGCTCGAGCCGTGAGAATTCCGTGAAGATCATCTGATGCTGATGACGGTCGATGCCGATGCCCGTGTCGATCACATCAAGTCGCACGTTGTCGCCGCGCCGGCGACACCCGACCAGAACGCGACCTCCCGGCCGCGTGTATTTGATGGCATTTGACACCAGATTCTGGATGACCCGGGCTAGAAGCATCCGATCCGAACGCACCGTGAATGACGCGCCGACGACCCGCAGATCGATATTCTTTTCGCTGGCGAGCGGCTGGAACTCGATCTCGATCTTTTTCAAGAGATCGAGAATATCGATGTTGGTCCGCGTGACCTTGAGTGCTCCGGAATCCATGCGTGAGATATCGAGCAGCGTGGACATGATGTCTTCAACTGCGTTGAGCGAAGCATCGATCGACGAGGCCAGTTCGGCCGTCGGCGTGCCGCGCGTGCGCTCAAAAAGCGTCGAGGTATAGAGCCGCGCAGCATTGAGTGGTTGCAGAAGATCGTGGCTGGCGGCGGCCAGAAACCGCGTTTTCTCGTGGTTGGCGGCGTCAGCCTTGGCGCGGGCTTTTTCCAGTTCCGCATTGAGCAGCGTGAGGGCGCGCGTGCGGTCGTTCACCCGCTCTTCAAGCGTATGGTTGACCTGCTCCAGCGCGGCCTCGGCGCGGGCACGGTCGGTGACATCGGAAAAGGAAATGAGCAGTCCGCCATCCGGGAGCCGCGCGGTGTGGATTTCGAGCTGATGGCCCGAAATGTTGGTACGCTGGGTAAGTGTGGTGGCTTCGGCGGTTATCAGTCGCCGCCTTTGATCAGCGACCACTTGTGGCGTTCCGGGACCAAGGTCGCCCCTCCGGGCCATAAACAGCAATATCTCGTCCAGCGGGGTGCCCGAAGCCATCAGCGACTGCGGCAGTCCCATGCCGACCCGATATTGCGTATTGGCTGTGGCCAAATGGAGCTCGGAATCGAACACGGCCAGGCCATAGGGAAGGTGATCGATGGCGCCGGTCAAACCGGCTTCGAATGCGACCTGCTCGGGAACTGTGCTGTCGGACATGCGGTGCTCCTAACCCCGCCCTGGGCTGTTGTCGTGGCCCTCTCGAGGCGGAAATGTCAAGTCATTCCAATGGACAGGGCTGGGGAATCGGGGCTAGCTTTCAAGGGCCGCGCGGGTGCGGAAGCAAGGACAGGGGACACAGCGATGTCATTCGTCAAAGAATTCAAGGAATTTGCCGTCAAGGGCAATATGGTCGATATGGCCGTGGGTATCATCATCGGTGGTGCATTCGGCACGATCGTGTCGTCGCTGGTCGACGACATCTTCATGCCTTTGATCGGCCTCGTGCTCGGTGGCGTAGATTTCTCCAATCTTTTCATCGTGCTTTCCAATCCCGAAGGCGTAGCGGTGCCGTCTCTGGCGGTTGCACAGGCAGCAGGCGTGGCGACCCTCAACATCGGGCTGTTTATCAATGCGCTGGTGAAATTCGTCATCGTCGCACTCGCTCTGTTCATGATGGTCAAGGGGATCAACATGCTGCGGCGTGAGGAGGAGAAAAAGCCTGAAGAGCCGGCAGCGCCACCCCGCGAAGTGGTCCTTCTCGGCGAGATTCGCGATATTCTCAAAGCCAAGGGCTAGCCGCTCAACCGCGACACAACAGCAAATACCGACAAAAGGCCCGCTTATAGGAGCGGGCCTTTTTCTAACTCGGGCTGATGAAATGCGCCCAAACTACGTATTTTATCCTATTGCCTGAACGAAAATAAGATTATAGTCCTAATTATATACTTGACAAAGCACGACCCAAGATTCATAAAGGTGACAAGGAGTTACCGCTATGAACCTCGACAATCCGATCTTTCAGGACGCAAACGCAGCCCGCGAACACCTTGAGGCAATGCAGTGGCCGAATGGCCCGGTTTGCCCCCATTGCGGCAATGTCGATGGCGAACGCATCACTACCATGAAGGGCAAGGCGCATCGCCCCGGCCTCTACAATTGCATGGAGTGCCGCAAGCAGTTCTCCGTGACCGTTGGCACCGTGTTTGAGCGCTCCAAGATCGCCTTGAATAAATGGCTGCTGGCGACTTTCCTTGTTGCGTCCAGCAAGAAAGGCATGAGCGCGCACCAGTTGCACCGCATGCTTGGCGTGACCTACAAAACGGCATGGTTCATGGCTCACCGTATTCGCGAAGCCATGAAAGAGGACGTTTCGTCATCCGGCCCCATCGGCGGCGAAGGCAAGACCATCGAGGCCGACGAAACCTACATCGGCAAGCGTGAAGATCAGGCCATGCCAGCCTACCGCGAAGGCAAGCCCTACAAGTCCAAGAAGCTCGGCACGAAAAAGCAGACCGTCTTTGCCCTTGTCGAGCGCGGCGGTCGCGTCCGTTCCTTCCATGTGCCTAGCGCCACCAAGGAAGGGCTGCGCGAAATCCTGTTCACCAATGCCCCGCGCACCTCAACGCTCTACACCGACGAAAGCCGCTTCTACACAGAAACCGGCAAGGAATATGCTGGCCATGAAACGGTAAACCACAGCGCCAAGGAATACGCCCGTGGCATCGTCCACACCAACACCATTGAGAACGTGTTCTCGGTGTTCAAGCGCGGTATGACTGGCGTTTATCAGCACTGCGCCGAAAAGCACCTGCACCGCTACCTTGCGGAATTCGATTTCCGCTATAACCGCCGCACCGCCCTCAAGATCAGCGATCAGGAGCGCCACGATATGCTGTTGGCAGCTATTCGTGGCAAGCGCTTGACCTATCGGCGGATTGGTGAAGCCGCTAACGCCTAAGCAGCGCGCGGTCAAACTCAAGAGAAAGCGCCGCGCAAAGAAAAGCCCCCGCAAGCCATAGCTTCGGGGGCGGATTCGCCGTGAACAACTTATGAACATCGGTAGACAGGATCGAGAGAATCGAATCCTTATACTCAATGGCTGACCGCGTTCCAGCGCGGGACCAGTCTAACTTCAATCGCTGTACCTGAAGGGCGAACCAATGTCTGATATGACAAAACCGATAATGCAGATTTCCGCGAATCGTTCAAGCCCTCAGTGCGGCATCACATAAAGGATGCCCTAAATGGGTAAGTACTTTTTTTCTTACGACCTAAACGGAAAATCTCCGACGCACGCGGAAATGGATCGCCATATCCGTGCGCTGTTCGGAGCGACAGTCCATCGTGTTCTAGAGACGGTGTGGTTCATTCGCACTGGGCTCACGGAGCAGCAACTGTACGCCTACCTCAACCAGAAATTGTCCGCGAATGACCGGATTTTGGTGATTGAGGCCACAGATGCGATGATGCGGAACTTACTTGTTCCGAGCTATCTAATCCAAAACGCTTGGGTAGATGCTCCGTCGCTCCCAGCGGCACACCGTCCGCCCGTAACGGCACCCCGAGCACTCGGGCTAGGACGTCGATAATCCAAAGCCTCATTCTGGCTTTTCCTCCTTTTGGTCCGGCTTACGAGCCGGGCCATCTTCTTTCGGTTTATGCGGCTTCGGCGGCGTCTTGAGCATGCGCTTTAGCGTCTCTTGGAACCGCTGCTCATCATTTTGGGACTCTTTCATGCCAGATCAAACCACCATCAAAATCGAAGGCTCCTTTAAGCTAACGCATCTCAAGCCGGATGCGCACACTTTTCTGATTCCACTTAAGGA
Organism: Pelagibacterium flavum; assembly: GCF_025854335.1. Taxonomy (NCBI): domain Bacteria; kingdom Pseudomonadati; phylum Pseudomonadota; class Alphaproteobacteria; order Hyphomicrobiales; family Devosiaceae; genus Pelagibacterium; species Pelagibacterium flavum. The sequence continues at coordinate 3,258,663 of NZ_CP107716.1, read as the reverse complement.
TGACGTTGCTATGCTCATTGGGCAGATCGTCGTCTACTGGGGCGCTTTTGAGGTCCGCATGGACGTGATGATCGAAGCGATATCAGAGAGACTTTACAAGTCACCACCACAGGGGTGGAAACGGCTCGCCTTCAAAAAGAGAAAGGAACTGTTCCGTGATTTGATGCGCGAATATACCGCGGCCCTCTTTCCGGATTTGACGCAAACCTTCGACCAGATTTGCGGTAACGCCGCAGACCTCCACTGGAGGCGCAACCTGGTCGCCCACGGCTACTACGAATTAGGCGGCGACGGCGAGGATGATGAAGCAGGGGCGCAAGGAGCAAGTTACACAGCGCACGGCGAGGTAAAAGGGAAATCAAAGTCTCTTCCAGTCACCCCAGACATCCTCGAAAAACTTTGGCACGACATCGCCCACCTAAACGGCGCGCTTTTAGTCGCCATCAATTTCATGGGCGGGAAAGTGAGCAGCGCTGGTTTTGTAATTCCCGATAAAGATCTCTTACAAGATCAGCAATCTGGTAATTTTCGCCTTCTTGCCATTTCAGATAAATTCTGATCCCCGCCTCGACCATCTCGGGCGTGATCTCAGTCTTATTTAAAGCGCTGGCCTGTCGCGAATCACTATCACTCATCCGGCTTGCTTTCTCAAGTATATAATTGGGATTATAGTCCTATTCATACGTAGTCAGTGATAGGGAAGAGTCCGAACGGCAGAAATCGCTCCCTATAGCAAACTTCGTGCGCGATTCATCTTAGCAATCGCCGAGCCGATCTGAGTACAAGGCATTGTCAGCGACGTGCCACTGTTTCGGGCTGAAGCCCGGAAGCAGATGGATGCTGCATGCTGGAATTCAGGCGGCGGATTTAAGAGCGTGGCACCGGCTTCGGCTGGTGGGATTTGCCTTTTGACACTCAATCGGAGAGGGGGCTCGCCGTGCCCGTTTCGCACGACGCATCCCGAAAGAACTGGAGAAAGCAATGAATTCGGAAATTTCTTATCGGCCATTTCTCAATCGGGACCGGTTGGTCCACATCGTCGACAGCGATGAGCCTACATGTGACGGGCTCGACGTATTGTTTCGACTTGAGGGCTTTCAGACGGCCATTTCACGCAACAGTGACGATTTCATCGCCCGTTTTGGACAGCGGCGGCCAGATGTCGTGATCCTCAACTTCGATCTGGAGGGTGAAGACATGCTTCCCGCCCTGCGCCGTATCAAGGATATGCGTTCGGGCATTCCCGTTTTCATGCTGGCGGATCGCCCGCTTGTCGATGGAACGGTCGAGGCCATGCGCTCAGGGGCCAGCGATGTATTTGTCAAACCGGTGGATTCCGAGCGGTTCGTGCGCGCTGTACGGGACACGTTGCGGCGCGATGTTCACGTAAAACCCTCCCACGATGGCCATCGCGAAGTCGAGATCAGAGGCTTTTCACAACTGACTCCCCGTGAACGCGAAGTCCTGCAACTGGTCACCAACGGGCAGTCCAACAAGGAAGCCGGTCGCGAGTTGGGGATTTCCCCTCGTACAATTGAAGTGCACCGGGCCCGGGTCATGGAAAAGCTGGGTGCCCGCAATACCGCTGACCTGATCCGCATCGTTCTTACGAGCTGACAATCAAACGGGCTCGGCCATAGCCCAGACCGGCGCGCCGGTCTGGGCGAGACGTTCATCGATCTCGGCATCGGCAGCGTCCAGATCGGCATGGCAGCAGTCAACGCGTCAAATCTCTCGTTTGTCACCGCACCGTCGCCCGCGGCGATCCTTGACCTATGCGGACTATTCCAGCGAACTTACCCAATTGCTTAGCGCAAACGGCGCCGCTGGAGGCTTTCCCCGAGCAGGACGCCTGTATCCGACGCGTCAAGGTGCGGCCTGCCTTCAGAAAACCGCGCGCCAGCACAACTCGTTGACAGCAGTGCGCCAGTGGTGCCGGATTTTGCAGGGCTCGTGCAGCCCGCCGCTCGCAGCCGAAAGGGCAGGTGAATGCACGTGACACAACCCGTGGTTTGACCTTAACGGGCAGGCTGTCGGTAACGCGAGCGCTGACAAATGATCTTGCCCCAGCAAGGATCAAATCATGTTGGATTTCCCAGCACCAAAGACTATGGCTAAATCGCTTCGCAGCGCCCTGGCCAAATACGAGCACGAGCTTTCGCATGGCCAGTGCCTCGAACTCGTGGCACGGCAGTTGGGGTGTGCCGACTGGAACGTGCTCGCGGCTCGCGAGACGTCAAAGTCGCCACCTGATCTCCAGATGCCCGAAGGTTGGTTCGCGGCGTCCCATTCCAGCCGCGAGATGTTCCGCATGGGTGTTGCACCGGGGCTCGCAGGCGTAGCCATGATCGAGGCACGAGCCGACACCAGGATTCCGCCCGATATGACCGGCGTCTTGATGCGGTCCTTTTCAGCCCGGGCTTTCCGCGCCAAACGATTACGGTTTTCCGCTCAATTGAAGACCCAACGTGCAACGGCTGGCACAATCTGGATGCGTGTTGATCCTCGGGGTGGCGGACGATATCTGCGCTTTGACAATATGCTCAATCGCACTGAGAACGGTGCCCTCAAGGGCGACGCGGACTGGATTGAACGCAACATAGTCCTTGATGTCTCGTATTCAGCCGAGAGCATCCATATCTGGGTTTCCTCCTGAAGGGGAAAGGCACTGTTTGGGCCCGAAATTTCGCGCTTGATACCGTGGGCGATGATGTGCCGGAAACCGCAGACGGGCAATTCCCCCAGGGCCCGACCAATTTTGGTTTCAATCTGCGCTAGAAACCAAAAACGGGGCGTGCCAGCACGCCCCAGTCGCTTCAACACCCCCGCTCATGGCTGATTGCTCGCAAGGGCCGAATTTGCCTACCCGCCGACTGTCGGTAGCGTCAGATCGCCAGCCACAAGCCTGTTCTCCATCAGCTTGGACATGTCGAAATCGCGCTGCAATTCCAAGGTCTGCCAGACCGAGATCAGCGCGTCGCAAAGCTCGGCGATCATGTCGTCGGTGTGATACGGCGTTGGCGTGATGCGCAGCCGCTCGGTGCCCTTGGGAACCGTGGGGTAATTGATGGGCTGGATATAAATGTTATGCCGGTCCATCAGCATGTCGCTTGCTGCCTTGCACAGGCGCGCATCACCCACGATCAGAGGTACGATGTGGGTGTCAGTCGGCAAAACCGGCAATCCAGCCTCGGCGAGGACGCGTTTGACGCGACCGGCCTGACGCTGCTGGCCCTCACGCTCGACACTTGAGACCTTGAGGTGTTCGATCGAGGTCCGGGCCGCCGCGCAAAGCGCCGGGGGCAGGGCGGTGGTGAAGATGAATTCGGGCGCGTAGGAGCGCACGGCATCAACGATGGCCTTGTTGGCGGTGATATAGCCCCCCATGACGCCGAATCCTTTGGCGAGCGTGCCTTCAATGATGTCGATCCGGTCCATCAAATTATCGCGCTCGCAGATGCCGCCGCCGCGCGGACCGTACATCCCGACAGCATGGACCTCGTCGATGTAAGTCATCGCGTTGTACTCATCGGCCAGATCGGCAATCGCTTCAACGGGGGCGACGTCGCCGTCCATGGAATAGACGGATTCGAACACGATGAGCTTGGGGCGCTGCTTGCCGACTGCCGCGAGCAGGTCACGCAGATGGTCAAGATCATTGTGGCGGAAAATCTTCTTCTCCATGCCCGACTGGCGCACGCCCTGGATCATTGAGGCATGATTGAGCTGGTCCGATAGGATCAGGCAATCGGGAATAAGCCGGGCAACTGTTGAGATCGTCGCTTCGTTGGAAACGAACCCCGAAGTAAAGACCAGCGCGGCCTCCTTGCGATGCAGATCGGCCAGCGAACGCTCAAGCTCAACCAGCGGCCGGTTCGTACCCGAAATGTTGCGCGTCCCGCCGGCGCCTGCGCCCAGCTTGCCCGCGGTCTCCTGCATGGCCCCGATAACCGCGGGATGCTGACCCATGCCGAGATAATCGTTGGAACACCAGATGGTGATTTCGCGGGCATTGTCCGCGCTATCGCGGAAGACGGCGCGCGGGAAATGTCCGGCAATACGTTCGATGTCGGCAAAGACGCGGTAGCGCTTTTCAACCCGAAGTGCGTCAATCGCATCCTCGAAGATGCCGCGATAGTCCATGAGGCCTACTCCAATGGCGTCACCGAACCGAGGGCGGCGGCGCATTTATACATAGCAATATGGCGTGCCTTGAAAATGGCGCGTCTTTTCTTTCATGCCCCTCTAACGCGAAGAGCGATATGATCCTTATCAAATCGCCGGGTTGGATGTCATTGGCAAATCACGCCATTGCGCAAGCAAAATCCACGGCGATCGGACACTGTCGCGGCACTATAGCCTTAATTGTGACAGGGAAAAGAGTGCTGTCAGCGCGACCCAGTGACGCGATCGATCCGCATGTCCTGGAAAATTCCCATTATCATGACCGACTTACAGGCTGGCCAAATCAGCCTGACAGCGGGCATGCTGAAACCGGCCACAATCACTTTCCTGCCGCAATTGGCCATCAATGATCGCGGCAACAATCACGAAGCGGTGAGCTCATCATGAAGAAACAGGCAGTCGCCCTCACAGCCGTCGCAGCACTCTTGCTCGCTGGCTGTTCGACCAATCCCTACACCGGAGAATCCCAGCTCTCCAACACCGCGGGCGGGGCCCTGGTGGGTGCCGGCGGCGGCGCCATCGGCGGCGCGTTGATCGGCTCGGCGATGGGCGACACCCGCGTCGGTGCCTTGATCGGTGCCGGTGTGGGCGCGTTGGCCGGCGGCGCGATCGGCAACTACATGGATCAGCAGGAAGCGCAGCTCCGCTCCCAGTTGCAGGGCACTGGCGTTTCCGTCACTCGTGTCGGGGACAATATCGTTCTCAACATGCCTTCCAATATCACCTTCGGTGTCAACCAGTCTGACATCCAGCCCGCGTTCCAGAACACGCTGCGCTCGGTCGCTCTCGTGCTCCAGGAATACAACCAAACGCTGGTCGATATCATCGGCTATACCGACTCTACAGGGTCGGCGAGCTACAATCTGACCCTCTCCCAGCAGCGCGCCACGTCGGTGCAACGTCTGCTCGCCCAATATGGCGTCGATCCGCGTCGCTTCTTTGTCGAGGGCCGCGGCATGGCCAACCCGATCGCCGATAACTCGACCGAAGCGGGCCGTGCTCAGAATCGCCGCGTCGAAATTCGGATCGTTCCCATCCGCAACTAGTCGGCATCGACACTCGCATTACAAAAAGGGCGCACCGGTTATCCGGAGCGCCCTTTTTTCCTGGGATCATGCTCTAGAGAACGACAATCGGCGACCCGAAGCGAACATTGTCGGCAAGGTGGATGACATCCTGGTGCAACAGCCGCACGCAGCCTGACGAGACCGCCTGACCGATGGTCCAGGTCTCACCTGTGCCATGAATTCGATAGATCGTGTCGCGGTTGCCTTCGTGGATATAGAGCGCCCGGGCACCCAGCGGGTTGTCGAGTCCGGGGGGCTGACCATTACGCCATTTTTCGAGTTCGGGCTGACGGTCCACCATCTCCGACGGCGGTGTCCACACCGGCCACTCACGCGAATAGGCAATGTGCCCGCGGCCCGACCACTCAAAGCCGGCACGGCCCAGACCCGCTCCGTAGCGCATTGCGGTGCCACCCTCTTCCACATGGTAAAGATAGAAGTTCGGCGTATCGACAATGACAGTCCCGACCTTTTCGGTCGTGGGGTAGGGGACGCGTTGGCGGTAGTATTTTGGGTCGAGATAGCGCAGGTCGACGGCAGGGACGGGAAACTGTTCCTCGGGTCGCGCGGCATACATCGTCACGACCTCTGGAGAAATCGGCGGAGGCAACTGGATTTGTGTCCTCGGTTGCGTGGTGGTCGTGCATCCGGCGGCGGTGAGGGCAAGAAGGCTTGATGCGCCGGCCATAAAGCCGCGCCGGGTCAGGGTTGGTTCGGACATGTCAAAATCTCACGGTTTGGCGGAACGAGAGCGCTCGCCAGAAAAAAGGGCAATGGATCGCTTAAAGATCAGGCCTGGGGCGGGGGGATTTCGAGCAATGGGGGCGGACCGTCCTCGGCCATCAAATCCATGGGAGCGGGCCAGGACCGATCCGCATCGGGTATCGGCGGCTGGGTGACGCTCACCAATTGTGCGTGCAATTGGCAGCCGGGTACCAAAATACCCAGGCCCATCTGTTTCCAGCAGCGCCCCAGTTTTGCCGTTGGCGCCAAACCGGCATCGATTCGAGCAGACGCGTCGGCGCAAAAATTGTTCTGCTTGGAAAACGACTCGCCGGGCGTTTGTGCGGAGGCGAACGATGCAGAAAGCAGCAAAAGGCCGAAAGCCAACATCAGAATAGGCAGGTAGCGGATCATGACCTATCGGTTACCGCACCAATAGTGGCGCGAAAATGGCACGGACCGGTCACGGAGCAGTGATATGCCACCGCGCTGCTACCGGTGTTGCCCGGCGGTCACAAGATTGTCTGGGTTCGATGCGTTCCATGCTGTGGACGGTACGATTGAGACTTTGCGCCCGCCACAATCGCCGCCTAATGTCGCGCAATCTTTTGACCAGTCCCGGATACCCATGACCAACATTGCAAAAGCCATCGCCGGTCTCATCGCAACAGAAATCTCCGCCCGTCCCGAACAGGTCAAGGCGGCGGTCGACCTGCTTGATGGTGGGGCAACGGTTCCCTTCGTCGCGCGCTATCGCAAGGAGGCTACTGGAGGGCTCGATGACGCCCAGTTGCGCACGCTGGAAACAAGGCTGAGCTATTTGCGTGAGCTTGAAGCGCGCCGCGCAGCCATCCTGCAGTCGATCGATTCACAGGGCAAACTCTCCAGCGAACTGTCGGCCCAGATCGCCCGGGTCATGACCAAATCGGAGCTCGAGGACATCTATCTCCCCTATAAGCCCAAGCGCCGTACCAAGGGTGAGATCGCACGCGAGCGCGGCCTGGAGCCCCTGGCTGACGCTCTTTTTGAAAACCGCATGCTCACCCCGCTCCTTGAGGCGGAAAAGTACATCTCGACTGATGTGCCCGATACCAAGTCGGCGCTCGAAGGTGCCCGCGACATTCTCGCCGAGCGCTTTGCCGAGGACGCGGACCTGATTGGCGAGCTGCGCAATTACATGGAGCGCAAGGCCATGCTCCGCGCCAGAGTTGTCGAGGGAAAACAGGAACAGGGCGCCAAGTTTTCCGACTATTTTGATCATACTGAAGCCTGGTCCAAAGTCCCCAGCCATCGGGCGCTGGCCATGCTGCGCGGGCGCAATGAAGAGGTGCTGGCTATCGATCTTGAGCTCGACGCTGACGCCGAGGGCAAATACAAGCCTGCCGAAACCATGGTCGCAGCCCACTTCGGCATCCGCGCCGATGGCGGGGCTGCAGACCAGTGGCTGATGGATGTGGCGCGCTGGAGTTGGCGGGTCAAACTCTGGCTGCACCTCTCGGTCGATCTGATGGGGCGGCTGCGCGAGCGGGCAGAGGACGAGGCCATTACCGTCTTTGCGCGAAATCTCAAGGACCTGCTCCTGGCTGCGCCCGCCGGCAACCGGGCCACGATGGGGCTCGATCCCGGCATCCGCACCGGCGTTAAAGTGGCCGTCGTGGATTCCACCGGCAAGGTGCTCGACACGGCAACCATCTATCCGTTCCAGCCGCGCAACGACATCCAGGGCAGCCTTGCCGCCCTGATAGCTCTGGTTGCAAGGCACAAGGTCGATCTGATCGCCATCGGCAATGGCACGGCCAGTCGTGAGACCGAGCGGCTGGTCGCCGACATGCTCTCGATGATCCCCGCGCCCAAGCCGCTTAAGGTGGTGGTCAGCGAAGCTGGCGCCTCGGTCTATTCGGCTTCCGAGACGGCCTCGAAAGAACTCCCTGATCTCGATGTTTCGCTACGCGGCGCGGTTTCCATCGCCCGCCGTCTGCAGGATCCCTTGGCAGAACTGGTCAAGATCGAACCCAAATCGATCGGCGTCGGTCAGTATCAGCATGATGTGGACCAGTATCGGCTCGCCAAATCGCTTGATGCCGTGGTGGAGGATGCGGTGAACGCGGTGGGCGTTGACCTCAACACGGCCTCAGCGCCGCTGCTGGCGCGGGTGTCAGGGCTCGGAACGTCCTTGGCCGAAGCCATCGTCGCCCATCGTGATGCCAACGGAGCGTTCTCCGCGCGCAAGGATCTGCTATCGGTCGCCCGACTCGGACCCAAGGCGTTCGAACAGGCGGCCGGGTTCCTGCGCATACGCGATGGCGCCGAACCGCTCGATGCCTCCTCGGTCCATCCCGAAGCTTATGGCGTGGCGCGAAAGATCGTTGCAGCGTGCGGGCGCGATATTCGCCAGTTGATGGGAGACAGCGCCACTCTCAAAAAGCTCGATCCGCGCGCCTTTGTCGATGACACGTTCGGATTGCCCACGGTACGCGATATCCTCGCAGAACTCGAAAAACCCGGCCGCGATCCGCGCCCCGAATTCAAGACCGCAACATTTGCTGACGGCATCGAAGAAATCTCCGATCTCAAGCCTGGAATGATGCTGGAGGGCACGGTGACCAACGTCGCCGCCTTTGGCGCCTTTGTCGATATCGGTGTGCATCAGGATGGGCTGGTTCACGTGTCCCAACTCGCCGACCGGTTCGTCAAGGACGCCCACGAGGTCGTGAAGGCCGGCGATGTGGTCAAGGTCAAGGTGCTCGAAGTTGACGCGAAACGAAAACGCATCAGCCTTTCGATGCGCAGTGATGCAGCGCCGGAGCGAAGCGCGCAAGCGGGTCTCCCCGCACACAACGCGCTCCGGTCGAAAAAGGCGGCCCAGCCTGCACCGGCGCCTTCACAAGGCGCTCTGGGGGCTGCGCTGGCCAATGCTCTGCGCCGGGAGAAATAGGCCCGATCAGTGATTCTGCGCTATGTGCAGGAGATAGCCTAGGCCAAATCCGACGGCAGCGGCCACCACCAGAACCGCACCGGCGCTGGCCGGAGCCTTGTGCGCGGCGCGCGAGAGTACGTCTATATCCTTGCGAGCATGCCTTGCGGCGCGGCGGGCATTCTTGCGCGTACCGTGCACGAAATCTTCGGCTTCGTCGGCAAGGTCGTCGAAATCCAAGCCGTGATCAGCAAGACTTTTGGAAATCGAGTTCAACTGTTGCCGCAATTCGCGCAGTTGCGATTTGATGGGTTTCTCCACCCCGTTCGTTAGACTGAAATTGGCCATAGCGGTTCTCCATGCAAGGACACGGAGTCTTCAACGATCAGAGCCGGTGCGCGGTTCCGTAGCCTCTACTGCGCGACCCCCGCTTCGTCGAGATAGGTCTGGTAGGCCCCCAGGCACATGAGTTCGGCCAACTCGCCGGCCCTGCCGGGAAAAGCGCGAGAGGTGCGAAGACAAACCCCTTCGTGATCCTCGTGGATCAAAGGGTCGATGAGGCCGAAATAGCAGGTGATCTTGTAGCGCTCTTTGAAGCTATCGCTGATTTCGGGCCTGATGGCGCTCTCGACATACGCATCGCACCGGTTGATGGCCTCTATGTTGGAAAAGCCTTGGGCGGGTAAAGGACTGGCAACGCCAATCCCCAGAACGCCCGTCACCAACGCTGCCGAAACGCGCATTGCAAAAACCCTGCCCACAACATGGCGCTACTCAACTGCAAATCGGGGGGGCGCCTCAATATCCCTCTCGCCGCTCCGTGCAAGCGGACCCTCGTTTGTTGCTCAACTGTCGCAGTATCGCCGCGGCAGGGCTGCTATTGCGCCTCGCAGCTTCCCGGAAGGATGTCTTCAAGCTGTCCTTCGACCGCACTGAGTTTGCCTTCGGTGATGGCCATTGGTCTGAAAGGTGGCATGGCCTGCACGGCAGGCTCGGCCAGCCGGAGCGTATAGCACCCAGCAAAACTTGCGGTCGTGCCGTCTGTCATTGTCGCTTCGATGGCAGCAGGGATCGTATAATAAATCGTGCCGGCGCTTCCCTCGGTGACTTCGGGCCCCACGACCAGTTGCACGGACTCGGTATTTTCATACCCTGATGCAAACGCCTCGAAATCGGCTTGCAGATCATTGTCATCGTCATGGGTGAAATAGGACCAAGCGCGCAGATATTCCGATCGGCTGATGGCATTGTAGAGGGACTCAATGACCGCCGCTGCGGTCGAGCGGTCATCGTAATAAGGATTGTCGGACACCGGCTCGTCCAGATCGTCAGCACCTGGGGGTGGGGCCTCGACTTCTCCAGGAACCACCGTCACGTCCTCGGCGACAGGCGTCACCGGGGGCGCCACCTGCGCAAAGGCGGGCGAAGCCATTAATACGGCGGCTGCGGTGACACTCAATTTATCCATAAACATTCTCCTTTCCCCGATAACGCACTGCAAAAGCTCAACGTTGCGTTGAAGATGAGGTATCGATCGACCGGGAAAGAAATGGTGCTGCTGGACAGGATTGAACTGTCGGCCTCTCCCTTACCAAGGGAGTGCTCTACCACTGAGCTACAGCAGCGCCGGCATGAATGGCCGGGGCCATCTGAATGCGGGCCTCTACTGCCACAGGCCTTCTGTGGACGCAAGGGCAAAAAACTGTCACTAGAGCACCAAATATGTCCGCCAGGGTCCAGCCCATGTCCAATTCAGATCGTGACCAAAGATTGGCCGCAAAGCTGAGGGAAAACCTTCGTCGCCGCAAAGCACAGGCCAGGGCGCGGACCGCGCCTGTCAACGATACGGAACAACAAGAGGGGGCGGGCACCTCAAAACCTTTGCCGGGCGAGAAGAAAGATACCTGATCTCACCTTTCTTGCAGCCTGTTCCGGGCTGCGTTACCAACAGCTTCAAACTCCGCATCGCCTTTTCGAGTGCGATTCGCGAATAGTTCCCTATCCAAGGAGTGCCATATGGACCGCATCCGCATCGTGGGTGGCAATCAGCTCAATGGCGAAATCCACATCTCGGGCGCCAAGAACGCGGCTTTGCCCCTGATGATCGCCTCGCTCTTGACTGAAGAACCCTTGGTTCTCGTCAATGTGCCGCGCCTCGCCGACGTCAAGCAACTCGAACGCATCCTTGAAAATCACGGCGTCGATATAGCGGTGCATGGCCGTCGTCGCGGCGATACCGAAATGGGCGGGCAGCGGATCACCTTCACGGCCTCCGATATCGTCGATACGACAGCGCCTTATGATCTGGTCTCGACTATGCGCGCCAGCTTCTGGGTCATCGGTCCACTTCTGGCCCGAGAGGGTCAGGCCAAAGTATCGCTTCCCGGCGGTTGCGCCATCGGCACGCGGCCGGTGGATTTTTATCTCGACGGCTTGCGTCAACTCGGCGCCGAAATCGACATCGATGCCGGCTATGTGCTGGCCCGAGCGCCCGGCGGCAGGCTGAAGGGCGGAAGCGTTCGGTTCCCCAAGGTTTCCGTTGGCGCCACCCATGTTGTGATGATGGCGGCAACCCTTGCTGAGGGAACCACAGTCATCGAAAACGCGGCACTCGAGCCCGAAGTGACCAATCTGGCTGAATGCCTTGTGGCCATGGGCGCGAAAATCTCCGGCATCGGCACCGGGCGGCTGGTTATCGAAGGCGTAGAAAAGCTCGGCGGCGCGATCCACGAGGTGGTCCCCGACCGGATCGAAACCGGAACGTACGCTTTCGCGGCGGCGATGACGGGTGGCGAGGTGTTCCTGCGCAATGCAAGGCCCGAGCTGTTGCAGGCGGCGCTCGACGTACTGGTCCGCACCGGTGTTGACGTTTCAACTGAAGAGAATGGATTGCGCATCAGACGCAATGGCAACGGCATCATGCCGGTCGATGTCGAAACCGATCCTTTTCCCGGATTTCCGACCGACCTGCAGGCCCAGTTCATGGCGCTCATGGCCCGCTCAAGCGGGGTGTCGGCCATCAAGGAAACCATTTTCGAAAATCGCTTCATGCATGTGGCCGAGCTGGCGCGCTTTGGCGCCAACATCCACGTCGACGGACAGACTGCGACCGTGACCGGTGTTCCCGAGCTCAAGGGCGCTCAGGTGATGGCGACCGATTTACGCGCGTCGGTCTCTCTGGTCATTGCCGGGCTGGCGGCGCGGGGCGAAACGGTGGTCAATCGCATCTATCATCTCGACCGCGGTTTCGAACGCCTCGAAAACAAGCTTTCGCGGTGCGGAGCCGAAATAGAGCGGATCGCCGGTTAAGCATGAGAGGCAGAATGCGCTTGCACTTTGGGCGGCAAATGCCCAGATGTTGGCCATGACCTCCATCGATCCTCTACCCAAGGCCACCATGACCGACCTCAAGCTTTTGGCGCTCGACAGCGAAGACCTCGAGATCGTTTCCGCCCACGTACAGGATGCTGTCGTCAGGGTCGGCGACATGGGCTATTCCAAAAATGACCGCCGCTTCGTGCTGCTCATGAACCGCTATGCCTGGGAAGCTGGTGATAAGCGCGGTCAACGCAAGCGGGCCGGTTTGCATTTCGATCACGTTACCGCGGCGCATGCTGAAGGGTTCGATCTCAATTCCAAGGATGGCGTTCTTGAACTGCTCGCCGTGACCTTTGAGCCGACCGATGCGCCTGCGGGGCAGGTCTTGCTTACCTTTGCGGGCGGTGGCAGGGTGCGGCTCGACGCTGAATGTCTCGAAGCGCGTCTTCGCGATCTCGGCGGGGTGTGGGCCGCCAGGGCCCAGCCCAAGCACGACGTCGACTGACCGGGGCGCGATCAGCTAGTCATGACTGCACTTCTTTCAAGCGCTGAACCGGGCTTTGCGCAGGCCTTCGAGACACTTCTTGGCTCCAAGCGTGAAGCATCGGTCGAGGTGGGTTCAACTGTTGCGGCCATCATTGCTGATGTGCGGGCACGCGGTGATGCCGCACTGATCGATCTGACGCGGAAATTCGACGAGCTGGAGCTTACGCCGCAAACAATGCGGTTCTCGGCCGACGAAATCGATGCGGCCTACGAAACCGTTTCGCCCCAAATTCGCGATGCGCTGACGCTTGCGCACAAACGCATTACTGCCCATCACGAAAAGCAGATGCCTGTCGATCACGTCTACACTGATGAGATCGGCGTTACGCTGGGAAGCCGCTGGACGGCTGTTGAAGCCGCAGGGCTCTATGTGCCGGGCGGACTGGCGTCCTACCCGTCCTCGGTGCTCATGAACGCCATTCCAGCCAAGGTGGCGGGCGTTGAGCGGCTGGCCATGGTGGTGCCCACCCCGAACGGTATGGTCAATCCCGCCATTCTTGCCGCGGCAAAAATCGCCGGTGTTTCGGAAATTTACCGTGTCGGGGGAGCCCAGGCGATTGCGGCACTGGCCTTCGGCACCGAAACCATCGCCCCCGTTGCCAAGATCACCGGGCCAGGCAATGCCTATGTGGCCGCCGCCAAGCGCCAGGTCTTCGGTACGGTGGGCATTGATATGATTGCGGGGCCCTCCGAGGTGCTCATTATCGCCGATGGTTCGGCCAACCCCGCCTGGGTCGCGGCCGACCTTCTGGCTCAAGCCGAGCATGGAGCAGGGGCGCAATCGATCCTTCTGACCACCGATCCGGTTTTGGCGCGTTCTGTATTTGCAGAAGTCGAGCGGCAATTGGCAACGCTTCGGGCGCCCGACAATGCCCGACAGGGTTGGGAGGAGTTCGGCGCGATTATCACTGTAGGCACTCTCGATGAGGCCATGCCGCTCGCCAACCGCATCGCATCAGAGCATGTGGAACTCGCGCTCGATGATCCCGAACCGTGGATCGGCAAAATTCGCAATGCGGGCGCTATTTTCGTTGGCCATCACACCCCCGAATCGATCGGCGATTATGTGGGGGGCTCCAACCACGTCCTGCCGACGGCGCGCTCGGCGCGCTTTGCATCCGGGCTTGGCGTGCTCGATTTCGTCAAGCGTACCTCGATTCTGGGCTGCACGCCCGGGGCTTTGGCAGAGCTTGCCGACGCCACGGTCACACTGGCAGAAACCGAGGGGCTCCAAGCCCACGGAAAATCGGTCTCGATAAGGCTCAACCGCTGATGGATAAGCGGCCCTTCGATCCCGAAACCGACAGGATCGTCACAGTCACGCTTGACCCTACAACCATAACCTCGGTCGATCCCGACGAAGTTCATGAATGGCGCGTTGCCATCTATGACCTGATTGATTCCAATCGCTTTTATCCCGCACGGGTCACGGCCAAGGGCCCGTACGCCCTGCACCTGTCGATCATCCACAACCATATTGTGCTCGACGTCCGGCACCCCGAAACCTTCAGCCCGATTGCCGCGCATTATCTTTCACTCACCCCCTTCAGAAGTCTGATCCGGGACTATTTCCGCATCCGCGAAAGCTATTATGAAGCGATCCGCTCGGCGTCGACCTTCCAGATCGAAGCGGTGGATATGGGCCGGCGCGGCCTGCACAATCAGGCCGCCGAACTTCTGATCGAGCGGCTCAACAACAAGCTGGTGATGGATCTCGAAACCGCCCGCCGGCTTTTCACACTGATCTGCGCTGTACAGCCCTATGCAGCGCGGGTGACCGAGCAGGAAAGCGAGCTGCCGACGATTCTTTTCGTGTGTTCGATGAATTCGGTGCGCTCGCCCATTGCCGCGGCGCTGGCCCGCAAACATTTCCCCGGACGCCTCGTTGCCCGCTCTGCCGGCGTACGCTCGGGCAAGGTCGACCACTTTGTCCACCAGGTGATGGAAGAAGTCGGTATCGATATGTCGGTCCACACTCCCCACACGATGGATGAATTGGTGGCTTCCAATTTCGACATCATCGTGACCCTGGCCGATGATGCAAAAAAGGCGGTGGCCGATCGCGGGCTTGAGGCCGCAGTCATGGAACACTGGTCGCCCGCCGATCCATCCGAGATGGAAGGCAGTCGCGACGTGGTTTTGGGCGCTTACCGTGAGTTGCGCGACACCATGGACATCAAGTTGCGCACCGCGCTCGAACCTATGCTTGCAAGGGCTGGAAAAAGCGCCTGAATCAGGGACTTTCAATTATCTGCGTTTGCGTTTAGTTTGCGCGCCAAATCGCGCCCCGCAGTTGAGTGCGGGCCTTTGGAAGGCCTCGGTCCGCATTCGCGATCAGTCATGGGGCAATATCAGGAGAAAGAATGGCAAAGGAAGAAGTGCTCGAATTTCCGGGCGTTGTCACCGAATTGCTTCCCAACGCGACATTCCGCGTTAAGCTCGAGAACGAACACGAGATCATCGCTCACACGGCCGGGCGCATGCGCAAGAACCGTATTCGCGTTCTGGCCGGCGATAAGGTGCTCGTGGAAATGACACCCTACGATCTGACCAAGGGTCGCATCACCTACCGCTTCAAGTAAACCCTGCCTCGTGAGCCCATAGTGTCCAGCAGACGCCCCGAACTCATTCTCGCTTCGGCCTCGCCGCGTCGGCTCGCGCTTCTCAACCAGATCGGCATCGAACCCGACCACCTGATTCCCGGGCATGTGGATGAAACACCGGAAAAGGGTGAGCTGCCGCGCCGTCTGGCCCAGCGCCTCGCCCATGCCAAGGCGGTCGAGGTGCGCAACAAGGCGCGCCTGGCCGGATTGGCGGCTGAATCGGTGATCCTTGCCGCCGATACGGTCGTTGCCGTCGGCCGTCGGATTTTGCCCAAGGCGGAAACCATGGACGAGGCGGCAAGCTGCCTTCGGCTCCTGTCGGGCCGCGCACATCGGGTGTTTACCGGTGTGTGTGTTCTGTCGGCATCCGGACATGCCCGCGAGCGCCTGGTCGATACCCGCATCCGCTTCAAGCGCCTTTCCAATAAGGAAATCGAAGCCTATCTGGCCAGCGGCGAGTGGAATGGCAAGGCCGGAGGATACGCCATTCAGGGCATCGCGGGAGCCTTTGCGGTCAAACTGAGCGGGTCTTATTCCGCTGTCGTAGGCTTGCCGCTGTTTGAAACCGTCGGCCTCTTGACCGGGGAGGGCTATCCCGTCCAGTTCAACTGGCTCAACGCGACGACACTGCCAGGGGTCTAGCCATGCCCGACAACATAACGCGTCTGCGCACGCCAAAACCGTGCCCGATCTGCAACAAGCCCTCAGTGCAGCAGTTCCACCCCTTCTGCTCGGCCCGCTGCGCCGATGTCGATCTCAATCGCTGGCTCAAGGGCACCTATGTGATCCCGGGCGCAGCATCATCGGCCGACGAGGACGACGCAGATTCGAGTCCGTCGGACGATGAGGATTGAGGCTGTCCGTGCCGTCAAGCGAGCAATCTGGCGGTGGTATATCCATGGTTTTGGGGAGGTCTGGAACAAGCTTTGCGAAAAAGTACGGACTGCCCACAAATTTCTTCTCGGGACGCTGGACAGCCCGAACCTGACTGCCTATAACCCGGCCACCAACACGGGCCCCGCAAGAGGCCCAAACAGATGCCCAGGTAGCTCAGTTGGTAGAGCAGCGGATTGAAAATCCGCGTGTCGGCGGTTCAATTCCGTCCCTGGGCACCACTTTCCAAACGTACAAGGACCAGTCAGTTGCGCGGCTCTCTTGCAGAGGCCGGCTCACGCCAGATCGTAAACCGCCAGCAAGTTTGGCAACACGGCCAGATGCCAGTTGATGGACTCTCCGGCTGCGAGTGCCTGACAGGCTGAATTGGCTGCATAGATCGCGGCGAACGCGAGGATGCGCTTGCGCTTGTGGCCGAGTTTGGCCGCAAAGGCATCGGCCATTGCATTGATCCGTATCGTGTCGGCCGCAAGCTCTACCTTCCCCCATGGGTGCAGGAAGCTGGCTGCAAGATCATAAGCCGGATCGCCCCAAAGGCCTACGGGCGCCCGCGCGATCCAACCTCGCTCCGCCAGTACGATTCGGTCGTGATGAACGGCGCCATGCAGCGGAATTTCGGCTGCGGGTTTATCGAGCGTCGCATAGGCTATGCCCACCGAGCGCGCATATAGGTCGCGCGCCGTATCGGGCCATATCCGGACATCAGCGGCAAAAAAATCGCTCAGATACTCACGCAACGGCACCAGGTTCTCTGGTTCGTTGGGGCGGCTGACATGCAGCATGCCCACCAGATTGGCGATTGCATTTGTTGCCTGCGCATCCTTTCCGTCCAGCGCGGGTTCGGACAGCATCCTGCCTTCTGCCCACTCGGTCAGAACTGCATTCTCGGCGGTGCCGAAATGGCGTATGGCTCCATCCCCGCGATACCATTCGAGCAGGCTGCCGGACCTCTCAGGGCTTCCAACGCCTGGCCTGTAGATACGCAATGCCGCGGGGCTGTTGTCGTCGCGCTGCACCTTATAGGTCCAGGCTTCGGAGGTCTCAGCCACTTGGGTAAGCTTGGAAAGGCTCCAGCGGATGGCAGCCTTGTTGAGGACTGTGTCGTGCGGTGCGGTGCCGATCGGAACCCCCTGTGGAAAGCGTTTGGGCGCGCGCCGGGAAAAGAATCACTGTCGGTTCGATACACACACTTTCTAGCAAATTTCGGGCGCGCCGTCTGGTTCCGCCAAAATGATGCACCGTTACGGTTTGTCGAGCCAGGGCATCAGCCTGATACGGGGAGAGGCTTGGGAGGGATTCGGCACTACCTTCGGCGCATCGTCAGAAAGGCCAGCGTCCAGTTCGTCGAGCCTAGCCAGTGCGACGCTGAGAAGATGATCCATCCCTGCATCGAACCAGACCTCGTTGGCCAGCATGGCCCTTGCTTGCTCAATGCGGTCCTTGGCCAGTAAGTATGCTGTCGGCATTGGGCGTCTCCGGTGCTGTCTGCGCGCACTTACGGGTAGAAAGTGCGGATGAGTCGGACCAGCGCATCCCCCCAATTGCGCACAAGACTAGCCTCCCATGGTAAAGTCCGCTTGAAGCAAGTTGTCCGGATTTTAAACGCTTTTTAGCGGCGCGGGTGCCAGTAACACCGGCCTCTGGCCAATATCGGGCACAGGACAAGGGCCGCACATGGCGGCAACTAGGCCTTCTTTTTGGGAAGGTCTTCGCGTTTTGTCGAAGCGAACTCTTCCAGCTCTTTTTCAGTCATCGAGTCGACCATGTCGCGTGAAGCGCCCTTGAGATCCTTCTTCGGCATCTCACCGCGTTTTGCAGATAGGGCAGCACCTGCTGCTTTTTGCTGTGCTTTGGATTTGGCTGGCATCTTAATTCTCCTTGCTGAACAGGAGAAATGGCTCTGTTGAAACCCGGTTCCCAAGGAATCGGCGACCTAGCGCTTATCCTTGTGTTTGTTCTCAAGGAAGCGCTTCTCGAACTGGCCAAGCACCATCGTGATAACAAGCGCCAGCACCGTCGCCAGAACAGCGACCGAAAAGAACCCCGAGCCAGCCGCAACACCGATTGCACCGGCCATCCAGAGCCCGGCTCCCGTGGTCAAACCCTTGATATCGGTCCCAGAGCGGATGATGGCACCTGCCGCAAGAAAAGCAACGCCCGCCGTTACGGCCTCAATGACACGGATGGGGTCGAGCCGAGCGATGGTGTCGGCGTCCAAATCGACCATCTCGTGATAAATTTCGAAGGTCATGATCGTGAAAGAGGCGGCTGCCGTGGAAACGAGCATGTGCGTGCGCAAACCGGCGGGATGTTTCTTGATCTCGCGTTCGAGCCCGATCAGCGCGCCCAGCACCGCTGCAACGAGCAACCGAACGGCAATCAAGGCAAACGGCTCGTGAGTTGGATTGCCCCCCAGCGCCAGTAAATCTTCCATTGATCGAACCCCCGAAATATCCGGTAGAAACGCGCTTGGCGTCCGGAAGTTCCAGAAGTCAGAAGGGCCAGACGATAGGAATCATAATCATGGCGATAGCGAAGACCACTACGTTCATCACCGCTCCGATGCGCACGAAGTCGAAGAACTTGTATCCGCCCGCGCTATAGACAAGCGTATTGGTCTGATATCCGATCGGGGTGAGAAAGCTGGCGCTTGCAGCAAACATGACAGCCACCACAAAGGGCCGTGGATCGAGGCCGAGACTGCTGGCGAGCCCTATCGCCACAGGGGTGACGATCACCGCCACGGCATTGTTGGTCACGATTTCTGTGATTATGGAGGAAAGAATATAGACCACGCCCAGTGCGAACAGGGGTGAGAGGGCCACCAGATAGGGCGCGATGACCTGAACGATATTCTCGATCAGTCCAACATTTTCCATGCCCACGCCAACACCGAGCATGGCAATGATGAGGCCAAGGATTCTCCAATCGACGGCCTGCACGGCCTCGTCGGGTTCCACACAGCGGGTGGCCAGCACCGTGGCTGCCCCGATCACCGCCAGCCCGGCAATCGGCATCAACCCCAGTGCCGCCCCGACAACGACGGCAATCAGCACGCCGATTGCAATGGGAGCGCGAGCCCTGCGGAAACCGCGCTCGGCGGGCTCGGAAACATTGACAAGATCATAGTCTTCTACCATGCGCCGCAAATCTTCGGGTGCCCCCTCGATCAACAGGGTATCGCCAACCTCAATGGGAGCGGTTTCGAACCGCTCGGCGAGATTGGCACCGCGGCGATGCAGAGCCAGGGGATAAACGCCGTAGCGCCGGCGCAAGCGCAAGTGTTTCAGGGTCTTGCCCAAAATTCCCGAGCTTGGCCCCATCAGCACCTCAACGATCGAGGAGGTTCGGCTGCCGAGGGACTGCATGTGTTCGGATTCAGGCACATTGAGATCGCCTTCTTCCTTCATCGACAGCAGTTCGGCCACCGATGTGCGCAGCACCACGACATCGCCGGGCTGCAGGACCACATCCTGAATGTGCCTGCGCAAGGAAAAGCTGGCCCGCAGGACGTCGATAAGCTGCCGGTCGGACCGGTTGAACGCCGCAACCTCGCGGGCCTTTTTGCCCACATGGGGGGAATTGTCTTCGATCACGGCCTCGAGCACGAATTTCTTGCTCGCCTCCGAAAGCGAAATCGACGAGACAGTCGTTCGATCGGGTAGCAGACCGCGGGCCAACAACATCGTCACGATACCGGCCACGGCGACGGTGATGCCCACCGGGGCCATCTCGAAGATGTGGAACGGTTCCATGCCGTTCCTTTGCGCCACGCTATCGACGAGGATGTTGGTCGAGGTCCCGATCAGCGTACATGTGCCCCCCAGTATGGCCGAAAACGAAACCGGGATAAGTAATTTCGAGGCCGGCGTATCCATTTCCCGCGCCATCGCCACGGCAACTGGAATCATCATCATCACCAGTGGCGTGTTGTTCATGAATGCCGACATCACCGCTATGGCCAGCAAGAAGGAAAGCAGGCTGCGATAGGGGTGCTTTTTTGCACCGGCCGTGGCCCACGTCGCGAAACTCTCAAGCGCTCCCGTGCGCACCAGCGCCGCCGAGATCACGAACATGCCGGCGATCGTGGCGGGGGCGCTGTTGGAAAGCACCCCCAGTAGATCGTCGACCGAAACAATGTTGAGAAGAATGAGGACGGAAACCGCGATGGCTGCACTTACCTCTGGCGAGCGCCATTCTCGGGCAAACGCAATAAAGAGACCGACAACGACCACTCCCACGATCAGCGCGCCGTAGGGCTCAATCAGGCTAGCGAACAAATGCACCCTCCGCTCAGTCCACGGCGCACTCTATTCGATGCCAGCCTGTATTGGAAAGCAGTGAGAAACAATTCGGTTTTCTTTTTTAGGCGGAATGGCAGAACATTATCATCCGGACAGTGTGCGTCTGACCGCATCGCGCCAACCGGCCAGCTTTTTCTCGCGCAACGCGCTGTCGATTTCAGGCACGAACTGACGCTCAAGCGCCCAGCTTTTGGAAAACGCCTCCTGATCCGGCCATAGTCCGATGGCCTGTCCGGCCAGCCATGCTGCACCCAGAACCGTGGTTTCGAGCATGTGCGGGCGATCGACCGGTGCATCGAGGATGTCAGCGAGAAACTGCATGGTATAGTCCGACGCGACCATACCGCCGTCGACTCGGAGTACTGTTGCCGCTGCATGGCCATTCCAGTCCTTGTGCATTGCGTCGAGCAGGTCGGCGGTCTGATAACAGACGGCTTCCAGTGCTGCCTTGGCGAATTCCTCCGGTCCGGTATTGCGTGTCAGTCCAAACATGGCGCCCCGCGCCTCAGCATCCCAGTAGGGCGCTCCCAACCCGACAAAGGCCGGTACCAGATAGACGTCCTGATTGGCATCCGCGCCGATCGCGAGCCTCCCCGAGTCAGACGCCTTGCCGATGATCTTGAGCCCGTCGCGCAGCCATTGCACCGCCGCTCCGGCCACAAAGATCGAGCCCTCCAGCGCGTATGTCGTTTTGCCGCCCAGCCGGTACGCAATGGTCGTCAGCAGCCGGTTCTGCGACCGCACGAGCGTGTCGCCGGTATTGAGCACGGCAAAACAACCGGTGCCGTAGGTCGCTTTGATCATGCCCGGCGCAAAGCAGGCCTGTCCGATCACCGCCGCATGCTGATCGCCGGCAACGCCACGAATGGGAATGGGCTTGCCAAAGATCTCCGGCTCGGTATGTCCGAAATCGTCGTCGCAATCGAGGACGTCCGGCAGCATGGCGGCTGGCACTTCCAACAGCGCAAGCAACTCGTCGTCCCACGCGCCCTTTTCGATGTTGAAAAGCAGCGTACGGCTGGCATTGGTGGCGTCTGTCGCGTGCACGGCGCCACCAGTCAGTCGCCAGATTAGGTAGGTGTCGACGGTCCCGAACGCCAATTCCCCCGCCTCGGCCTTCCCTCGCGCGTCTTCGACCGTATCAAGCAGCCATTTGATCTTCGTGCCGGAAAAATAGGGATCGAGCAGCAGGCCGGTCTTTTGGGTGACAAGGGTTTCTTTGCCGGCTGATTTGAGTTGATTGCAGATATCGGACGTCCTGCGGTCCTGCCAGACGATGGCCCTGTGAATGGGTCTGCCGGTCTTCCGGTCCCACACCAGTGTTGTTTCACGCTGGTTGGTGATCCCGATGGCCGCAATATCTTCGCCTTTCAGCCGGGCCTGCTTCAGCGCTGCGCGCGTGGAAAAAATAACCGATTCCCATATGTCTTCGGGATCGTGTTCGACCCAGCCGCTTTGGGGAAAGTGCTGTCGGAACTCCTTCTGACCCTGACCGACAACTTTCATGGCCTCGTCAAAAATCAGTGCCCGGCTTGACGTCGTGCCCTGGTCGATGGCCAGAATATGGCTCCCCATCGCGTCTCCTCCATTATCGATTGCAATGGACCGTGCCTCAAACAGCCCGAGGCGTAAAGATTGACGCGCTCGGTCTTTCCATGTCTTTTAGTTTTGTCCCGCCTTGCCAAAGCCTTGCGCATGCTTTCCGTTCTGAACGTCATCGCCCCTGTCTTTATTCTGATCGGGCTCGGATACCTCGCCGTCAGAGTCAAGTTCTATCCGCGCGCCGGCGTTGGCGGGTTGATTGCCTACGTTAACAATTTCGCCACGCCCTGCCTTCTGTTCAGAGCGATGATCGATGTGGATTTTTCCGCAGCATTCAATCCTTCGATTATCGGCCCCTTCTACTTGGGCGCGTTGTCGGTTCTTGCATTGGGCGCTGTCGGCGCAGCCAGAGTGTTCAAGCGCAGACCGGGCGAAGCGGTTGCCGTGGGCTTTTCGGCGATGTTTACCAACACCGTTCTGGTGGGCATCCCGATCATGCAGCGTGCCTACGGCGACGAGGCGATGCCGATCGTCTATTCCATAATCGGGCTTCATGCGCCGGTGTTGATGACAGTTGGTATGTTCGTCATGGAACTGGCGCGTCGCGATGGCGGCAAGGTTTCCGTCGCGCTGTTTCAGGGGCTCAAGAAGTCACTGGCCAATCCCATTCTTATCGGTATCGCGCTCGGGCTCTTGGCCAATCTTTTCGGGCTCCAACTGTCCGGGGTCGCGGACGAAGTCACGCTCTTGTTGGCCGGAACGGTTATGCCCGTCGCCCTGTTCGGCCTCGGTGGCGCTCTCAATGAATACAGGCTTGGCGAGACCTGGGCACAGGCGTTGATGACCACCTCCATGCAACTGGTGGTTCATCCGGCCATCGCATGGATCGTCATGGTGCCAATTCTCGGTGTAGACCCGCACCTCGCCCGTTATGGTGTCCTCCTGGCCGCAATGCCTGCAGGGATCAACGTCTACATTTTTGCAACCTACTACAACCGGGCCATGGACGTCGCCGCCAACACCATCCTGCTCTCGACGGTGCTTTCGGTCTTCACGATAACCGGCTGGCTACTGCTCCTGGGCGCCTGACTGCTACTGTTGCTGCTGGTTCACCATGACCTGGGCAATCCGGATCGTGTCTTCGGTCCTGCGGGCAAGTTCTGGCGCCAGCCGGACCGGCGCCGTCGTTTCCGCGTCCAGTCCGCAGGCAATTCTCACATAGGCCGGCGTCGGGCACAGATTGGCTGACGGGTCGAACCCGATCCAGCCCAGCCCGTCATCCCAGGCTTCCGCCCATGCGTGCAGCCGCGCCGGCGCGCCATCCTCGGCCAGCACATAGCCGGTGACGAACCGCGCCGGAATGTCCACGCCGCGTGCAGCGGCCACGAACACATGAGCATGGTCCTCCGCCACAATCTCGGGTGTATCGTCGTCCTCTTCGGGTGCCGTCTCGCGCGCTTCGTGCAGTCGGTTCATCAGCCAGTGTAGGAGTTCGACCCCGCTCATTCCCGCCTTGGCGTGCGCCTTCAACCGGTTGACCAGATTGCCGTTCGGCCTGGTCTGGGGCGTCAAGCGTTTGAAGAGCGATACATTCGGCTCGCCTGCCACCCGGCCGAGCACGCCGTTGGTATCGGTAGTCTCCACGACGCCCGAAACCGAAATGAACAAATCGTTTTCAGGGCGATGTTGGCTGACAAGGTGGGCTTTGTTCCCGAAAGCATCGGTAAAGCTTGCAGCAGCTTCGATCCCATCCATTTTGATGGACCACTCGACAACCGATTGCGATGCCGTTTCGACAGGGCTTAAAAGCAGGTGCTGGACAGCATGTGCCAGCCCCTCGCTTAGTGCAAAGCGGAACTCGTGGCGTATCGATATGCGCATGGGTCCGCCCCCTCAGTAGAAATTGTAACTTTCCGAAATCGCATTCGTAAGCTGGTTGTTGGCCGCCATAAAGCCGGTGAGATATTCGTGCAGTCCCTGGTCGAAAACCTTGCTCATGTCGCCTGCGGTAAGGAACTGCGCCATCTTGATCGCCTCGTCGTGACAACCCGACGGCTCGCCGTAAATCTGCTCCAGCATCCCCAGCATGGCCACCACAGAAGTGCTGCAAAAGGCGAGGGACCGAGGCATCTCCTTTCTAAAGATAAGAAAATCGGAGATATTCCAGGCCTTGTAGCGGTCGTGATAAATATGGCGATAAGCGCGGTGCGCCGATGCCGCGCGCAGGATCATCGTCCATTGCTGGATATCGACATCGCCGCCCACCATGGAGGAGCGCGGCAAGAGGACGTAATATTTGACGTCTAGAATTCGCGCCGTGTTATCCGCCCGCTCGATAAACCCGCCTGTCTGCGCAAATGCAAAACCATCGGTGCGCATCAACGTGCCGAGCAGCGCGCCGCGAAACTGGTTCGAGCTCTGTTTCACCGATTGCAGAAAACTGGGGAGCTTGTTGCCCAACACATAGCGCGGCTGAACCTGCGAAAACTCCAACCATGTGCCGTTGAGGCTTTCCCACATATCGGTGGTGATTTCGGTGCGGACCGACTTGGCGTTAGTCCGCGCGTTGAAGAGGCAGGATTTGACCGACGAGGGGTTGTCGGTATCGAACAGCATGAAATGGGCGACGCTGGCGACGTCGACTGTATCGTGCTTTTTCTTGAACGCCTCTTCGGCCTCGGCTGCTTGCAGCATGGAGAGCAAATATTCGCTCGAGCCATCCTCGCTGCGCTCGGTCAGACTCATGCGATAGCCCACTTCGAGCAGCCGGGCCATGTTTTCGGCCCGCTCGACATAGCGCGACATCCAGAACAGATTGGCAGCAGAGCGTCCCAGCATCATTCTTCGAGCACCCAGGTGTCCTTGGTGCCACCCCCTTGCGAGGAATTGACCACCAATGATCCTTGCTTGAGCGCGACCCGCGTCAGCCCGCCAGGTGTAATTCTGATCTTGTCGCCGACCAGAACGAAGGGCCGCAGATCGACATGGCGCGGCGCGATTCCCTTGCTCACAAAAGTCGGGCAGGTCGAAAGCGCCAACGTCGGCTGGACGATGTAATTGTCGGGCCGCGCCTTGATCTTTTCGGAAAATTCGGTCCTCTGCTTTTTGGTCGAGGCCGGGCCGACCAGCATGCCGTATCCGCCCGAGCCGTGAACTTCCTTGACCACCAGATGCTCGAGATTTTCCAGCACGTAAGCGCGTTCGCTGTCGCTGGTGCAATTATAGGTGGGCACGTTTTTCAGGATCGGCTTTTCGCCCAGATAGAATTCTATGATCTGGGGCAGGTAGGTATAGACCGCCTTGTCGTCGGCAATCCCCGTACCCGGCGCGTTGATCAGTGTCACGTTGCCGGCCCGATAGGCATCGAACAGCCCGGCCACGCCGAGCATGGAATCGGCCTTGAACGTCAGAGGATCGATGTAATCATCATCGATCCTGCGATAGATCACGTCGACGCGCTGCGGCCCCAACGTGGTTCGCATATAGACCTTGCCTCCATCAACAAACAGATCCTGCCCTTCGCAAAGGGTGGCGCCCATCTGGTCGGCAAGAAACGAATGCTCGAAATAGGCTGAATTGTAGATGCCCGGTGTCAGCACGACGAGATTGGGATTGCCCGTGCAATTGTCCGGCGCAACGCTTTCCATCGTGCGGCGCAGGTTTTCCGGATAGGTTTCGACCGGTGCGACCTTGAGCTTGTGAAACAGATCTGGGACCAGATGCATCATCGCTTCACGGTCTTCCAGCATGTAGGAGACGCCCGAAGGCGTGCGCAGATTGTCCTCGAGCACATAAAAGTCGTCAGGTCCGGTGCGCACGATATCGACACCGATGATGTGGGAATAAATTCCCTTGGGCGGGTTTAGCCCCATCATCTGCGGGCAAAAAGCTTCGTTCTGGATGATCAGCTTTTCCGGAACACGCCCTGCGCGGATGATGTCCTGGCCGTGATAGAGATCCCACAGGAACATGTTGAGCGCCTTGACGCGCTGCTCGATTCCCTTTTCCAAGCGGCGCCATTCCTGCGCGGCGATCACCCGGGGGATCACATCGAACGGGATCAGTCGCTCGGTCGACTCGTTTGAGCCATAGACTGCAAAAGTAATGCCTAAACGACGGAAGATCGTTTCTGCATCTTGCGACAATTGCTTGAGGGCTTGCTTGGGCTGTCCGTCCAGCCACTCACCCAATATGCGGTAAGGTTCGCGGACTGATCCGTCCGCATTGAGCATCTCGTCGAAATACTTTGCTTCGCTCATACGCCTTCTTTGTGCGATGACAGTGTGCGACCTTCCCGACGCATATCTCATTGGTGCATATTTATTTTGCGTCGTCCAGCGCTCCCGTGAGCAACGGCAATAATAGTGCCTAACGGTCGGATATTCCCCGGCTTGCCTGCACAATTGTTTTGGGCAATTGTAGGCTGGTAGATGAAAAAGCGGCGACGTCTTCGAGCGCTCGCCGTCGGGCATCGAGGGAGCACAAAGATGTACAAGTTCGAGGTTTACAAGGACAAGGCCGGAGAGTTCCGGTTCCGCTTTCGGGCGTCCAACGGGGAAGTGATGTTCTCCTCAGAGGGCTATAAGGCCAAGGCCTCTGCCCAGAGCGCAATCGAGTCCATTCGCAAGAATGCTCCCGACGCAGGGCTCGACGACCAGACCTGACGCGGCCTAGTCGTCGGCAGGATCGAGAAAGGTCTGGATGATATGCGGCCCGTCATGGATGCACATCATCCTGAGCAGGCCGTCCCCGATATTTTCGAACCCGTGCGGCGTCTCGGGTTCGACAACCATGATGTCACCGGACCCGGCCTCGACGGTCTGGCTTCCGGCTACAAAGCGCACGGTGCCTTCCTGCACCATCCAGGTCTCGGAATAGGGGTGAATATGCAGTCCCACCCGCTTCCCCGGTTCTGCGACCACCGCAAAAAACGAAACGTCGGCACCATATTCGCCGCCCTCGAACTTGATCGTTCTGGACGCCCCTTCGGGACGGTCCGTCGCTCTGAGAATATGAGGCATGTTTAAACTCTCCTTGTTTATGCGCCGCCGCGCGGTGCAACTCTTCTAGGACGTGGCCCGTTGCCTGAAACCGACAGCCTTATTGAACGATCTGGAGAATATCATATGAGCGAGTGGTGGCGCGGCGGGGTGATCTATCAGATTTACCCGCGCTCCTTTCAGGACAGCAACGGCGATGGGATCGGCGATCTGCGGGGCATCCTCGACAGGCTCGAGCATGTCGCCTCGCTGGGCGTGGATGCGATCTGGCTTTCGCCGATCTTCACCTCGCCGATGGCCGACATGGGGTATGACGTTTCCAACTATACCGACATTGATCCGCTGTTTGGCACACTTGACGATTTCGATGCGCTGATCGAAAAAGCTCACGAACTCGGCCTCAAGGTGGTAATCGACCAGGTGGTCAGCCACACATCCGACAAGCATCCCTGGTTCATCGAATCCAAATCCTCGCGCACCAATCCACGTTCGGACTGGTATGTCTGGGTCGATCCCCAGGACGACGGCTCCCCGCCCAACAATTGGCCGTCGGTGTTCGGCGGCCCGGCCTGGGAATGGAACGGCACGCGCCGGCAGTACTACCTGCACAATTTCCTGATTTCCCAACCAGACCTCAATTTCCACAATCCGCATGTGCAGGACGCAGTGCTGGCAGCTATGCGCTTCTGGCTCGAGCGCGGTGTCGATGGCTTCCGATTCGACACCGTAAATTACTATTTCCACGACAAGAAACTGCGCTCCAACCCGCCGGCGCCGAGGGAAAAGGAAACCCCGCTCGAAGCCGACCCCTACGGTATGCAGTTCCATAAGTTCTCCAAGAACCGCCCGGAAAACATCGATTTTCTCAAGCGCGTGCGGGCCCTGCTTGATGAGTTCCCCGGTACGACCACGGTTGGCGAGGTGGGCGAGGCCCATCGGGCCATCGAAATCATGGCGGCCTATACCGCCGGTGACGATCTTTTGCACATGTGCTATTCGTTCGACATGCTCGGCCCCACATTCACGCCGCGCCATTTTCGTTCGCGGGTTGAAAAATTCTTTGCGGGCGCTCCTGATGGCTGGCCGTGCTGGAGTTTCTCCAACCACGACGTGAATCGGCACATTTCCCGCTGGGAGGCCCACGCAGTCACCCCGGATTCTCTTGGGCGGCAATCGGCAGCCCTGCTGCTCTCGCTCAAGGGCTCCGCTTGCATCTATCAGGGCGAAGAGCTTGGATTGCCCGAAGCCGAACTGGAATATTCCGAACTGACCGATCCGCCGGGGCTGCGCTTCTGGCCAGACAACAAGGGCCGTGATGGCTGCCGTACGCCCATGCCATGGACCGACGAGATCCATGCAGGGTTCTCCGAGGTCAAACCCTGGCTACCGGTCAAGGGGGCGCATTTGAAGCGTAACGTTGCGGCGCTTGAAGCCGATCCGGATTCGCTCCTCCACTATTATCGAGCCGTCCTGAAATACCGTAAGGACAACCCTGCGCTGATCGATGGCGAGATCGCTTTCCACAACGTCAAGGAACCGATCCTCGGTTTTTCACGCCATAGCGGTCAGGACGCGCTCGTCTGCGTCTTCAACCTGTCCGCCAAGCCCCGCGCCCTCTCAATCAGGGGACTGCCCGACTTGGCGATACTGGCTCACGTTTCAAACGGTGTTGCACTGCAGGGAAATGCGCTCCAGCTCGAAGGCAACGGCTTTGCCATTATCGAATGTGGGACCGGTTTCGATCCAGCCGCCATATCGCTCACCCTGTCCAAGGGGTGAGCTTGCGCCACGTCCGCAGACTTACGACCGAAGGGCCGGTTGAGCCTGGCGTCCCTTAACCAGCATGACCACCAGCGGAATGGCGATGGTCAGCATCAGCAATCGCGACACGTGATGTGCAGCGATGAACGCTGTGTCATACCCAAGCGCGATACCCAACGCCCCCATCGATTCCAGCCCGCCCGGCGAGAGCCCGAGCCAGATCTGGCCAATTGGCATGGAAACGAAAAAACTGATGCCAACCGCAAAGGCGGTGGTTATCGCCACGGTGATCGCCGTGGCGACAGTGCCGCCCAAAGCAGCCTGCATGAATTCGGCGCGTGTCATGCCGGCAAAGCGCGATCCGATCAATGCGCCCATACCCAAGAAGGTCAGATCGACAAGGATCGGTGGCAACGAGCCGTCGAAATGGCCGGTCAGTTTCATCACCGTCGCAAATGCCATCGACCCCAGCACATAGCCCGCCGGCATCTTGAGCCGCGTGAACACCCAGCCCACAAAGGCGCAACCCGCCGCCACCATGGCGAGCGTCGTGAGGTCCATCAAATCGGTGCCCGCCCCAGCGTAATGACCCACGGGCAGGAACAGAGCGCCGATCGGTGCAAACAGAGTAAGAAACATCACTCTTTGAACCTGAATGATGACGATCTGCCTTGGATTGCCGACACCCGTCGAAGCCAGCGCCATGACGAAAGACAAATGGCCAGGAAACGACGAAAGATAAGCGGTTCCTGTGTCGAACTTGAATAATCTGCGCAGGACAATGCCGCAGACCAGAACGATGGCCACGAGTTCCAGTGCCAGAGCGCCGAGCGTTATCGGCCATTGACCGATCAGCTGCAGGGTGTCGGGTGCCACATTGGCCCCCATCGAGAGCCCGACGCATACGAAAAACACATTGCGCAGCCCGTTGGGCATTGTCGCCGGAAAACCCGATAGCGCGGCAATTGAAACCGCGAGCGCCCCGCCCATCAGCATCCCGCCTGGAACTCCCAGCATGCTGATCGCCAGCGAGCCGATAGCAGCAATGATAAGTGTGAGACCGGTTCGGAGCGCCCAAGGCATCGACTTTGTTCCTACTGCGCCGCGAGTGCTCTTTCCGCCAGCCGCACCCAGTAGCTCACGCCTAAAGGAATCGCATCATCGTTGAAATCATAGGTGTCTGTATGCAGATCCGAGCTGTCGCCGTTGCCGAGGAAAATATAAGATCCCGGCCGCGCGCTGAGCATATAGGCGAAATCTTCGCCCCCCATTGTGGGATCGACAGTGTCATTCACCCGATCCTCCCCCACAATTTCACGGGCGACCTCTGCAGCGAAAGCCGTCTGTTCGGGAGCGTTGACCGTAACCGGATACCCACGCATCCACGTTACCGTCGCGTCGGCCCCAAACGCCTGCGCGAGTCGGGGCGCCAGCCGCTTGATACCCGTTTCCATCTGGGCGCGCACTTCATCGTCCAGCGTGCGAACGGTCCCCGTCAGCCGCGCAGTGCGCGGAATGACATTGTATGCTGTACCCGCGTTGACGGTCGTAACCGAAAGAACTGCCGAGCGGATCGGATCTACCGAGCGTGATACCAGCGTCTGCAGACCCGAAATGATATGGGCGGAAACGATAACCGGATCGACAGCAAGATGAGGCATCGCCGCGTGCCCGCCATGCCCTTCAACATCGATCGCGAATTGGTCGGTTCCCGCCATGATCCCGCCGGTCCGTATGGCGAATTCTCCCAGCGGAATGCCGGGCATGTTGTGCATGCCGAATACCTGGGAAATGTTGAAACGTTCCATCAGTCCGTCTTCCACCATCAGGCGTCCGCCGCCGCCACCCTCTTCGGCCGGCTGGAAGATAACGATGACCGTGCCATCGAAATTGCGCGTTTCGGCCAGATATCGTGCCGCGCCCAGGAGCATGGCCGTGTGCCCGTCATGACCGCAGGCATGCATCTTGCCGCTGTTGCCAGAGGCATAGGGTTTCCCGGTCCGTTCGGTAATTGGCAGGGCGTCCATATCAGCGCGCAGCCCAACGACGCGATCCGAACCACCCTTGCCGCGAATGACTCCCACGACCCCTGTCCGACCGATCCCTGTCACCACCTCGTCCACACCAAACGATTTGAGCTGCTCGACCACGAACGCCGCCGTGTCATGGACGTCATAGAGAAGCTCGGGATTGGCATGCAGGTGCTGGCGCCACGCGGTAATATCGGCGTGGAATTCGGCAACACGGTTGATGATGGGCATAGGGAAACCTGAAGGCGGTATGAGAAACGTCTAGTGTCTGCGCCGCGGCACGCGTCGTCAACGTCTCTTGTCTCTGGCGGGCCGGGGAGCTATCCCCCTTTACAGAATTGGATCCAGAGATGCCAGACGCAGATTCGTCTTCGATCGTCATCGATTTTGTCGGCGGTGCCGTCGGCTTCCGCCTGCGCAGAGGTGAGGGCAGGGGGCAGCCCCTGCCGCGCGCCTGCGGTATGGCTAAAGGCGCAACGCCGACCATCGTAGACGCGACCGCCGGCATGGGACGCGACGCCTTCTTTCTCGCCTCTCTGGGGGCACACGTCACCCTTATTGAGCGCAACCCACAGGTCCATGCCGCCCTGGAGTGCGCCATGGCCGCCGCACGGGAGCACGACGACGAGCTTGCCGCCATCATTGCGCGCATGACGCTGCTCCACGGCGATTCCCGCGCGCTTCTTCAAACGCTCGGGCCTGAAGTTGTCCTGGTCGACCCCATGCACCCCGAGCGCACAAAATCGGCGCTGGTCAAAAAGCAGATGCGCGACCTGCGCGATGTGGTGGGGGCTGACCTGGACGCGCGTGAACTCATGGAGGCGGCGCTCGCTGCTGCCCAGAACCGTGTCGTTCTCAAATGGCCGCAACGCGCTGCGCCGATAGAGGGGCTGCGCAAGCCCAGCCATCAGATATCGGGCAAGACCACGCGCTATGACGTGTTTGTGACCAATGGCTAGCCAGGCTATTGCATTTATTGCGCAAATTTAACTTGTACGATCGCTGTTCCTGCGAATGGTGAGCCCTGGGAGGACTATTTCACTCAAGGAACTCTTGCATGACCCAATCTACTCCGAGCGCCGAACCGCGCCTCATTGTTCCCACCCTCAATGGCATCTATGCCATGGGCCGCCCCCTCGCCGAAACCGCAATGCGTGTCTTCGCCGGCATTGCCCTGATCGTCCATGGTTGGCCGAAAATCCAGAATCCCATGGGCATGGCCGGAATGGTCGAGGGCTTGGGCTTTGCTCCCGGCTTCTTTTGGGCCCCCCTCTTGGCGGTAACCGAGTTCTTCGGTGGCATCCTTCTGGCGCTGGGCCTTCTCACGCGCCCGGCCGCCTTCGCCACGATGATTGTGCTGCTCACCACCGTCTATGCCCATTGGGTTGCCATGGGGCAGGGCTGGTCGGGCGCAGAGTTGTCCATCCTTTGGTCGACGATCCTGCTCTATTTCGTCATGGCCGGCGGCAACCGCTTTTCGGTCGATGCCATCATTGGACGCCAGTTCTAAGGCGCGCCATATTTCGCAAAACCATTCCCCCACTTGGGCGCCCCCGGCCATTGCATTAGCGCCGGGGGATTCTATAAAGGCCGCGCGCCTTTTCCCTATCCAAGCTCGAGAGCGAGAATGTTCGAGACCCTATCCAAGGCACCCCAGGACAAGATTTTTGCGCTGATGGCCGAAATTGCTGCCGACGACCGCCCCGGCAAGATCGATCTCGGCATTGGCGTCTATAAGGATGACGAGGGCAATACGCCCATCATGACAGCCGTCAGGAAAGCCGAGGAGCGCATCGTTTCCTCTTCGAAAACCAAGTCCTATATCGGGGTGGCCGGCAACAAGGGGTTTGCCAAAGCCATGGTCGATCTCGCGCTCGATGGTGCGGTGCCCGACGATCGTGTCCGCGCTGCGCAGGCTCCGGGTGGCACCGGTGCCCTGTGGGTGTTGCTGACGCTCTTGAAACGAGCCAATCCCGACGCGACGGTTTGGATTTCCGATCCCTCCTGGCCCAACCACAAGCCCATGGCCGAACAGGCCGGCTTCAAGGTCGAGGCTTACCCCTATTTCGACCCGGACACCCGCAAGGTCCGGTTCGACCAAATGCTCGCTAAGCTCGATAGCCTGGGCAGGAACGATATCGTCCTGCTCCATGGCTGCTGTCACAACCCGACCGGCGCCAACCTCAACCACGACCAGTGGCATAAGGTCATCGCCTCTCTCAAGCGCACGGGCGCGTTCCCGTTGGTCGATATGGCCTATCAGGGCTTTGGTGACGGGCTGGACGAAGACGCCTACGGCCTGCGTGCGCTCGCCGCGGAGATAGATGAATTCGTCTGCGCGACGAGCTGCTCGAAGAATTTCGGCATCTATCGGGAGCGGGTCGGTTGCGCCATCGTCGTGGGCGAGGATGCGGCCCAGGCCGACATCGCCAATTCTCAGATGCTCAACCTCATTCGTGGCGCCTATTCCCAACCACCCGATCACGGCGCGGAAATCGTTCGTGTCATTCTCGAGGACGCAGAACTGCGCGCAGAATGGAAAGCCGAGCTCGAAGCCATGCGCAACCGTATGATCTCCAATCGCCAGGCGCTGGCCGACGCGATCCGCTCACGTTCGAACAGTACCGATTTTGATTTCGTTGCCGAACATCGCGGCATGTTCTCGCTTTTGGGACTTAAAGTTGAAACCGTCGACCATTTAAAAGCCGAAAATGCTGTCTATATGTTGGATGATAGCCGCATAAACGTCGCCGGCCTGGCTGACGAACGTATTCAGCGCCTGGCCGATGCCATCGTCGGTGCCACACGATAAAACACACGACACCATTGTTGCGGCACAACCATTCCATGCTACACCTTGGTCATTAGACCAAAGTATTATCCCAAGGGGGAGAAAATGAAGTTTTTTGTCGACACCGCCGACATCAGCGAAATTCGTGAACTGCACGATGCAGGTTTGCTCGACGGCGTCACCACCAATCCGTCGCTGGTGGCTAAGTCGGGCCGCGATTTCAAGGAAGTGGTCAAGGAAATCTGCGACCTTCTGCCGGGCTTGCCCGTTTCTGCGGAAGTCGCTGCCACGGATTATGATGGCATGATGGCCGAGGCCGATGTCCTCAGCAAGATCGCCGACAACGTCGTGGTCAAGGTTCCGCTCACCCTGGCCGGACTGAAAGCCTGCAAGACTCTATCCGACCGTGGCATAAAGACCAACGTCACTCTGTGCTTCTCGGCTAATCAAGCCCTGCTGGCCGCCAAGGTCGGCGCGACTTACATCTCGCCGTTCCTGGGCCGTCTCGATGATATCAACCTCGATGGCATGCAGCTCATTTCCGACATCCGGGTGATTTACGACAACTACGATTTCAACACCCAGATTCTGGCCGCCTCGATCCGCTCGCCCAATCACGTCTCCGACGCTGCCCTGGCCGGGGCCGATGTGGCGACAATTCCGCCGGGTGTGCTCAAGAAGCTGGCCGACCATCCCCTGACCGACAAGGGCCTTGATGCCTTCGTCAAGGATTGGAAGTCCACGGGCCAGTCGATCATCTGAGCCCGATTTGACCGAGGATGATGTCCGCAAGAAAATCCAGGACGCGCTGGGCACCATAGAAGTGCCCGGCGGGTCTTCGCTTGCCGAATTTCCCGGCCTGTCCGACATCATCGTCACCAAGGGCGCCGTGGCCTTTGCCATCTCGGTTTCGCCGGGCATGGAAAAGGCGTTCGCCCCGGCCCGCACGGCGGCTGAACAGGCGGCCCAACAGGCCGCCGAGGGCCGAAAGGTCATGGTGTCGCTCACCGGCGACAAGGCGCCCGCTCAGGCCGCGCCCAAGGGCGCTTCGCCGCGCCCCGGCCCTCCACCCAAGTCTCCGGTCCCCGGCATCAAGCACATAATTGCTGTCGGCTCGGGCAAGGGCGGTGTGGGCAAATCCACATGTGCAGTCAATATCGCTTTGGGCCTGGTCAGACAGGGCCTCAAGGTGGGCATTCTCGACGCCGATCTTTATGGCCCTTCCTTGCCCAAGCTGCTCGGCATCGAGGGCAAGCCCGCTGTCCGTGACGATGGAATTTTCAAGCCCTTCGAGGTCCATGGCCTAAAAGCCATGTCGATCGGCCCGATGCTTACCGGAACTCAGGCCGTGGTCTGGCGCGGGCCTATGGCGACGTCAGCCCTGCGCCAGTTGTTGCGTGAAACCGATTGGGGCCAGCTCGATGTCCTCGTCGTCGATCTGCCACCGGGCACCGGCGATATCCAGATTTCACTGGTGCAGCAGGTCGAACTGGCCGGCGCAGTGATCATCTCCACACCACAGGATTTGGCACTTATCGACGCGCGAAAAGCCATCGATATGCTTACCCGCACCAATGTGCCTGTTCTCGGTATTGTAGAGAACATGAGCTATTTCATAGCGCCGGATACCGGGTCGCGCTACGACATCTTCGGCCATGGCGGCGCAAAAGCTGCCGCCGCGGAAATGGACATTCCGTTCCTCGGCGAAATCCCGCTGGTCATGGCGATCCGCGAGGGCGCCGACGCCGGCAAGCCTGCAGTCTCGTCTGGCGACAGCCCAGATGCTGAGGCATTCGTGGCCATCGCCGAGCGTCTGGCAGCGACTCTATCTAGGGCAAAAATTTTCTGACTTCAGACAACACGCTTCTCGATGATGACAAATCGGAAAA
The DNA here is from genome assembly GCF_025854335.1 of Pelagibacterium flavum. Taxonomy (NCBI): domain Bacteria; kingdom Pseudomonadati; phylum Pseudomonadota; class Alphaproteobacteria; order Hyphomicrobiales; family Devosiaceae; genus Pelagibacterium; species Pelagibacterium flavum. The sequence goes on along the minus strand of NZ_CP107716.1, from coordinate 3,223,096 downwards.
ACGCTGATAGTCATAATGTAACCGATTACAAAAATTCGCACTCTGGGCGGAGAGTCGACAATGTTCAGCCACAAGCGCGCCGATTTCGGTGAGGATTTCCTGTTTGGGGCGGCCACCGCCGCCTACCAGATCGAGGGCGGCCAGACAGATGGCCGCGGGTCATCAATCTGGGATACGTTTTCGACGACTCCCGGCAACGTCCACAATAGCGAAACGGGCAAATTCGCGTGCGATCATTACAATCGCTGGCCCGAAGATCTCGATCTGCTGGCTGACGGGGGGTTCGACGCCTACCGCTTTTCCTTTGCCTGGCCACGCCTGATCCCCGAAGGGGTAGGGCAAGTCAATCAGAAAGGCGTCGATTTCTACGACCGTCTGATCGACGGCATGCTCGAGCGGGGCCTCAAACCCTTCGCGACGCTGTACCACTGGGATCTGCCCAGTGCCCTTCAGGACAAGGGCGGCTGGCTCAACCGCGATATTGCCGACTGGTTCGCCGACTATGCCGTGATGGTGCATAAAAACTTCGGCGACCGGCTCGAAACAACGGCCACCATAAATGAGCCATGGTGCGTCGCATTCCTTTCCCACATGCTCGGCGTTCACGCACCCGGCTATCGTGACATTCGCGCTGCTGCCCGTGCCTCTCACCATGTGCTTTTGGCCCATGGCACGGCCATCAACGCCTTGCGCGCCGAAGGCGGAAAGAACCTCGGTATCGTATGCAATTTCGAAGTCGCCCAGGGCGCCACCGGCAAGCCCGAGGATATGGGCGCCGCCCGGCTCTGGGATGGTATCTTCAACCGCTGGTACCTCGACGGGCTTTTCAAGGGCAAATACCCCTCCGACGTCCTCGCCCATTTCGCCCCCCACATGCCCGACGACTTTGCCGACGATATGGCGGTGGTCTCGACGCCAATCGATTGGTTCGGGGTTAATTATTATACCCGCGGCCTTTACGAGCACGCTCCCGAGCGTGGTGCCTTCCCGCTGCGCAAGGTCGATGGTCCGCTCGAAAAGACGGCCATCGGCTGGGAAATTTTCCCCGAGGGCCTTGAGGAAATCCTCACCCGCATCTCGGCCGATTATACCGACATCCCGCTTTATGTGACTGAAAACGGCATGGCCGAGATCGAAGGCACCGACGATCCGCGCCGCATCGCCTATTACAATGGCCATCTGGGCGCTGTCCTCGCCGCGCAAAAGCGCGGCGCCGATGTGCGCGGCTATTTCGGCTGGTCTCTGCTCGACAATTATGAATGGGCCGAAGGCTACGACAAGCGTTTCGGGCTGGTTCATGTTGACTACAAGACCCAGAAACGCACGCCCAAATCGTCCTACCGTGCCTTCCAGTCTCTTCTCACGGGAGCCAATCGCTCCCGCGTCGCCTGACCCTCATGAGGCGGCGCGAATGCTCTCCTGGGGTTCAATTGCAAAGTTCAAATTGAACACATTGTCGGGGTCGTAGCGCCGTTTCAGCGCCCGCAATCGTGACAATGTGGGCTCGGGAAACGCCTCGACCAGCCTGCCTGGATGTGTGTCGGTCTCGAAATTGAGATACATGCCCTTGAGCAGTGGCCGAAGGTCGCCCCATTGCCCATCGAGCAGTTCCGCCCGCCCGCGACTGCCGGCGGCAGTCAGCGAAAAATTCTGCGTCCGGTGCGGATAGGCCATGGCGTCAGCCGCAACATCGTTGACGGCTCCGCCCACCGATCTGATCTGCAACAGATTGGCCGCCCCCGAGGCCAGCAGCCCGTTCGCCCGCGCCGCGACTTCGGGCGTGATGTGGTCAACCAGCCCCGACCGGATCACAGCGCTCCCCCCGCGATGCTCACCGCTCGGATGGGCCACAACGCCGGCATAAGGTGTCAGATAAGCGCGCTGATCGACAATCGGCCCGGCTTCGCCCAAAGCATTGATCGCCTCGGCCGCCGCATCGGCATCCTCGCCTGCATAAACGCTGATCGCCTGGGCCAACGGCCCCTGGTCGGCCCGTCCGGGCACCGCCATGAGAAAGCTCGTCAACTCGCGCGGCGATGCCTCGACCAGCGCGCCCCAACGCTCGAGAACGCCCGCCATGTCGCTGCCATCGAACACCTGAACGGCCTGGATCACATTGCCCAGGGGATAGGCTTCAAGCTCGAATGACGTAACGATGCCGAAATTACCTCCAGCGCCGCGAATGGCCCAGAGTAAATCCGGCTCGTTGTCCTTGTTCGCCTGCACGATGCGCCCATCGGCTAACACGATCTTTGCGGCCACCACATGATCGATGGTGAGCCCAAACTTGCGCGCCAGATAGCCCAACCCGCCCGCCGTCGCGAGCCCGCCCACGCCCACGCCGCCATAATCGCCCGAACTCATCGCCAGCCCATGCTCGCCAAGCTTTGCCGCAACCTCACTCCAGCGCGCACCCGCACCCAGCCGCACCAGCCCGCTCTGCGCATCGAGCACCTCAATGGCGTTGATTGACCCAAGATCGATGATGATCCCGCCTCTGTTAGTCGAACGCCCGCTGATCCCATGTCCGCCGCTGCGCACCGAAAGCGGCACGTCTTGCTTGCGCGCATACAGCACCGCCGCCGAAACATCTTCGGCCGTTTCCGGCTTGATCACCAGCCCCGGCCGCCCCGACCAGATGTAGGAATGCCGCACGCCCTCATAGCGAAAATCGCCCGGCTCGATGGCGCGGTCCGCAAGGGCAGGGGGCAAGCCGTCATAATCGATCCCATCCATCCGTTTGGACAGCACCGCACTCGGACGCGGCGCCACAACACCTGAACCGGCCCGCGCCTTGCTCACAACACTTCGAACCTCGGGGGCGATCTCTTCGCCAATCACCCGCAGCAGGTCCGGATCGTGGCCGCCGAAAAAGAATCCGCTGAACCCGTGTTCGAGGATCAGTTCGGACAATTGCTCGACCCACTGGCTCGCCGGTCCCTGCAAGAAGCCGCCATCGTTCGCCTGGATGGCCGAACTGCCGATGTTGAGCAACCGTTTGATATCGGAAGGCTGCCGACCGGCAGCTATCGCAGCCTCGTCGATGATCGCGTTCGATTCCGCCATCGTTGGCGTCTTGAGATACTCCCAGCTCGGTAGTCACCCATCGGCCTCTGCGCCGGTGATCCTGAGCATGCGCGGCTTGTAGGCGCCCAGCCAGATCCCGATCTCGTGCGCCGGGCGAGGGCCGCGCCGCAGACCTGCGACCCGATAGTGCTCCCCTTCATGCTTTAGCCCCGCTCGGCTGGTGTCCCAGATCGACCGCATGATCCCGATTGCTTCTTGGAGTGCATCGACACGCTGGCCGGCGGTCAGGTCCGGCCCACCGGCCGCCTTGATCGCGTCGCCAAATCCCCCAGCGCCCAGGCCCATTTCGAACCGGCCGCCCGAAAGCAGATCGATACTCGCCGCCGCCTTGGCCAGAATTACCGGCGGACGCAGCGGAAGGTTAGTCACATTGGCAGCTACCTTGATACGGCTCGTCTTCGCCGCGATCCACGTCAGCAGCGTATAGGTATCCAGAAAATCGGAATTGTAAGGATGGTCCTGGATCGTCACGGCATCCAGCCCCGCCGCTTCGGCCGTCAGGGCGGTCGCTACGGCGCGCTGGGGATCCTTGGCGGACGGGATCGTAAATGTCCCGAACATCAGCTTGTGGCCATAGTCAGGCATTGCCGGTTCCCTTTGTTACTCCTGGATCCCATCGTATATGATAGTGAGCTGAACGCGGGGCAAGACGGCACTTTTCTGTAAGGTAAGGCACATGAGAGTAACGGACCGGCAAGAGTCACACTCGACCCAAAAGCGTCTCAAGGTCAGTAAGGTTCTGGCCGCATTGACCACAAATGGAGCCTGCTCATCGTAACGCGTCTTGGCGAGGGGCCATTGCGGTTCGGGCAATTGCTGCGCTCAATCGACGATATTTCACAAACTATGCTGACCTGCACTCTGCGTGGTCTCGAACGTGATGGACTTGTGCAACGCACGGTCATTCCCACACTCCCGCCACGCGCCGAATACGAACTCACCGATCTGGGACGCTTGCTGCAGGCGCCAGGCACCGTCCTGAGCAATTGGGCAGTGGAAAACGTTGCTGCCATCGATGCGGCAAGGGCCAACTACGATGCCGACCCTGGCGCCTCCAGGAACTGATTTTGCCCTTGCGCCGGAGGTGGTGAAGCGCCCAGCAACACCACGTTACTGGCTTGGCAAACCAGCAGCTTTGTGCAACGCTCAAATAGCCGCACGACAAAGCCCATAATGCTAAAAGGGGCGGCGAAAACGTTTTGGTTGCCAAAACGTTTTGGAATGTCGTATTCGGCAAACAGACGCCTTAATTTGCGTCTCCATGTGCCATGGGAGGACTACATGCACAAAAAACTTCTGGCTGGAGCTTCAGCTCTGGCGCTTTCCCTTGCCCTTGCGGCTCCTGCCTTTGCGCAGGCCGTTGAGCTGCCCGATCTGAACGGTGAAGAGTTTACCATTTTCGGCCCCTGGGTCGGTGGTGTTGAAATCGAGTCTTTCACTGCAGTCGTCGATGCCTTTAACGAGCGCACCGGTGCGAACGCTGAATATGTCGGTTCCGACAGCCTCGAACAGCAGATCGTGATCGACGCTCAGGCCGGCTCCGCACCCGAAGTCACCTTCTTTCCGCAACCCGGCCTTGCCGCCACCATGGCGTCCCAGGGTTTCCTGACACCGCTTCCCGAAGGCTCTGGCGACTGGATTCGCAACAATTATGCGGCCGGCGAATCGTGGGTCGATCTGGGCACCTACGCCAACGAGAACGGCGAGGAAGAGCTTTACGGCTTCTTCTATAACGTGAACCTCAAATCGCTCGTCTGGTACGTCCCCGACAACTTCGCAGATGCCGGCTATGAAGTGCCCGAGACCATGGAAGATTTGCTTGCACTTTCCGAGCAGATTGTGGCCGACGGCGGTACGCCCTGGTGCATTGGCATCGGCTCGGACGCTGCCACTGGCTGGCCAGCCACCGACTGGGTGGAAGACCTGATGCTCCGCACCCACGAACCCAGCGTCTATGATCAGTGGGTCGCCCACGAAATCCCGTTCGATGATCCGCGCGTGGTCGAGGCAATCGATACTTTCGGCACCTTCGTCAAGACCGAAGGTTGGGCCGCTGGTGGCGCCCAGGCGGTTGGCACGACTGACTTCCGCGATAGCCCGGCAGGTCTGTTCCAGGTGCCGCCGCAGTGCTACATGCACCGTCAGGCATCATTCATCTCGGCCTTCTTCCCCGAAGGAACGGAACTTGGCGTGGACGCCGACTTCTTCTACTTCCCGAGCTATGCCGAAAAAGACCTTGGCAATCCGGTTCTTGGTGCGGGCACTCTCGCTGCCATTACCAACGATACCCCGGGCGCACGTGCCTTCATGGACTTCCTCAAGGATCCTGAAGCCCATGAAATCTGGATGGCGACCGCAGGCTTCCTCACACCGCATACTGGCGTTGACCTGGCGGCCTATGCGGACGACACCCTGCGTGCACAAGGAGAAATCCTCCTCGCTGCCGATACCTTCCGGTTTGACGGTTCGGATCTGATGCCGGGTGCCATTGGCGCCGGTGCTTTCTGGACGGGCATGGTCGATTTCGTCGGCAGCGCGTCCGCCGAGGATGTGGCGTCCAATATCGAATCTGCTTGGAACAACCTCTGATCTGACAAACTGACGCCGGAGCGTTTTTCGCTCCGGCGTTATCCAACGAGACACTCTCAAAGAGTGTGGGGGAGCATGATGGTCAATCAGATTCTCTATGCGGCCTTAACCATCGTTATCGGCGTTGGTTTTGCCTTCATCTATTTCTGGGGAAGCAACTGGCTTCTCGACAGGCTACTGTCGACGGAAGATGTGGACGGTCCCACTTCCATTCGCCGGGACACCTTGCGCACGCGTATCCGTCCGTGGATCTTCCTGTTCCCAGCGCTGTTCTTCCTGACGGTCTATCTCGTTTATCCGGTGTTCGAGACCATCAGGCTCACCTTCTACGATGGAGGCGGGCGAAACTTCGTCGGCTCTTCCAACTGGATATGGGCGCTCAATAGTCCTGCTTTCGTTCAGTCGCTTATCAATAACGCGCTCTGGCTCATCGTGGTGCCCTCGGCGGCCACGGCTTTTGGTCTGCTCGTGGCCGTTCTCGCTGACCGGCTTTGGTGGGGCAACATCGCCAAGTCACTGGTCTTCATGCCGATGGCCATATCCTTTGTCGGCGCGTCGGTGATCTGGAAGTTCATCTATGATTATCGCGGCACCGGAGAGCAGATCGGCTTGCTCAACGCTATGGTCATGGCGTTCGGCGGTGAACCGCAGGCCTGGATCACGCTGCCCTTCTGGAACAATTTCTTCTTGATGGTCATTCTTGTCTGGATTCAGACCGGCTTTGCCATGGTCATTCTCTCGGCGGCACTGAGGGGCATCCCTGAAGAAACCATCGAGGCCGCCCGCATCGATGGTGCCAGCGACATCAGGATATTTTTCGATATCATGATCCCGCAGATCCTGCCCACGATCCTCGTGGTCTGGACGACCATAACCATCGTCGTGCTCAAGATTTTCGACATCGTGCTCGCCATGACCGGCGGGCAGTGGGATACGCAGGTTCTGGCAAACCTCATGTACGACCAGATGTTCCGGGCCAATCACTTCGGCCACGGCTCGGTCGTTGCACTGGTCATCATGATTGCGGTTCTGCCGGTGATGATCTGGAACATTCGCCAGGCAAGTTCTGAACAGGGGACGCACTGATGGCTACGATCGCAGACGTGCAAACGACAGGGGCCGAGGCCAGAACCAGTTGGCTCAGCAAAGTCCGTGTCACACCGGGGCGTGCAATGGCCCATCTGGCCCTGTTGCTCCTTGTGGTGATATGGACGGTTCCCACGTTCGGGCTGCTGATTTCCTCGGTTCGGGACAAGGATCAACTTGCGGTTTCCGGTTGGTGGACCTCGCTCACCACAGTTGAACGGAGCAGTGCTGGCGTTCTTGGCACCGCTGCCGATCAGATCGAGGAGGGTGGACAATTTGTCATCCGCGGCAATCTCTTGGCGGAAGGCTCAAACGAGACCATCGTCAGCTTCGGCACCTCGATCAACAATCCAACCGAGTTTGCCGTTGGATCTCCGGCGCAAATGCGTGTTGGCGGCGAGATCATCGTCTCCGAGGACGGCTCCTACGTATGGACATCGCCAACTGCCTTCGAGCATGATCGGGTAAGGCTGTTCTACACCTCGGCGGTTCCGCCCCGATTTACGCTCGAAAATTACACCGAGGTGCTGACCTCGGCGGGTATCGGGCGGGCTTTCGTCAATTCGTTCACGGTGACAGTGCCGGCCACGATCATCCCGATTCTCATCGCCGCCTTTGCCGCCTATGCACTGGCCTGGATGCGGTTTCCGGGCCGAACGCTGCTGGTTGCGCTGATGGTAGGCCTGCTCGTCGTGCCGTTGCAGATGTCGCTCATTCCGCTGTTGCGTATGTATAATGGAATCGCGACGACGTTCGGTGGCAACTCGAAGACCTATCTTGGGATATGGCTTGCTCACACCGCTTTCGGTCTGCCGCTCGCCATTTACCTGCTGCGCAACTACATGGCCGGTCTGCCGCGGGAGATTATGGAAAGCGCGCGTATGGACGGTGCCTCGCACTTCCAGATTTTCGCGACCATGGTGCTGCCGCTCTCGTTCCCGGCTCTGGCGTCTTTTGCCATCTTCCAGTTCCTTTGGGTCTGGAACGATCTTCTCGTCGCCATCGTATTTCTTGGGCAAAGTTCTGACGAACTGGTGCTCACGGGGCAGTTGCGCGCTCTGCTAGGATCGCGCGGCGACAATTGGGAAATCCTGACCGCGGGGGCGTTCATCTCGATCATCGTTCCGTTGATCGTGTTCTTCTCGCTCCAGCGCTACTTCGTGCGCGGACTCCTGGCCGGTTCGGTCAAGGGCGGCTGAGGCGCATTCCATCCTTACAGAAGGGCCGCTCAAAGGGAGCGGCCCTTTTTTATGCGAAATGGACGCTACCGGCGATGGCGTCGCCTGACACTCCGGCACCCAGATCGAACAGGGATGGGATAAGCGTGCCGCTTTTCTTCTTGCGCTCGCATTGCCGGATCACCTCGGCCACCAGCGCCCGGCCCGCAGCCCGCAACGAGGATCGCACATAGGTGATCTGCCCTTCGACAGGCGCTAGGTTGAGATATTGCAGTTCGTCATTCATTGAGGCGATCATCACGTCCTTTCCAGGCACGCGGCCAGCACGCGATACAGCTGCCAAGCCCTCGGTCGCCAGGAGGATCGACGAGTAAAGAAATGCTGTGATCGACGGGTCGGTCAGCGCCAGTTCGGTGAGCTGAAATCCGGCCTCCACCATCGGGTGCGTGCCTTCGAGATACATCACGGTATCGGGCGAACGCCCAAGATCGCGCAGCGCATCGTAAACCGCCTGCCGCCGCGTTGTGGCATAGAGAAACCGCTCATCGCCGTTGATAAAGGCAATCCGCCCGTGCCCATTGGCCAAAATCAGCTTGGTCAAATTGTAGAAATTGCCGTAATTATCGACGTCCACCCAGCCATATTGGCCCTGTCGCTCCTCGCGGCCATGCACGACAAAGGGAACGTTGGCGTCGAGCAGAAAATCGATGCGCGGGTCGTTGGGGCGGGGCAAATCGACAATAAAGCCATCCACGCTCCCATCGCGCACATAGCGCTCATAGGCCGCCAGTTGTCGCTCGAGCGTTTCACTGGTCATCACGATATCGTAGTGATCGATCCGCGCCTCGCGCAGAACCCCAGCCATTACCTCGACGAAATGGGGATCTACGAATTTGTTGTCGTCGTCAGCCTGTACCCACGCGATCGAATGGCTCCGCCGCGTCACCAGCCGCTGCGCGTTGCGGTTCGGTGTGTAACCAAGCCGCCGCGCCGCATCTATCACTTTCCTGCGTGTCTTTTCGCCAACATCGGAATAGCCATTGAGCGCCCGTGATATGGTGGTGATCGACACGTCGAGTTCAGCCGCCAGATCCTTGATCGTGACGTTCCGATTCTGCGCCCCGGTATGCTTTCGCGACCGGTTCGAGCCTGTGATCATCGCATAATCAGGGCTCCTCCACCCAAATGCCTTACCCTTTGCTGATCCATTGGCTTGTCGCGCAGAGGGCTGTTACCACTCCTTGCACAATATTGCGCGAGACAATGCAAGACCCGGTTGACGCCAGGCGGGCCACCAGCGTAAGGATTCTAAGCCAAAACGTTTTGGATACAAGCAATAAAGGCGTTTGGCGGGTGCTTGAGGGCGCCGCGAAGTTAGGGCTTTATATCTGCGGGCAGGGCACCAACCTTGCCGCATCCACGCTTAGGGGGAAATCGCTCGGCGATGAGTTATTTTGCGACCGAGTCACGCCAGTTCGTGCATCCCGAAGATACGTCATCCGCCGCAAGGGATTGGTGGCGTGGCGCTGTGATCTATCAGATTTACCCGCGCTCGTTTCAAGACAACAACACCGACGGCGTGGGCGATCTGGTGGGCATAACATCACGGCTCGAATACGTCGCCGATCTGGGAGTCGATGCAATCTGGCTCTCGCCGGTGTTCACCTCGCCCATGAAGGATTTCGGCTACGACGTCTCGAACTATCGCGACATCGACCCGACCTTCGGTTCGCTCGAAGATTTTGACCGGCTGCTTGAAAAGGCCCATTCCCTCGGCCTGAAAGTCATCATTGATCAGGTAATCTCGCATTCCTCGGACCGCCATCCCTGGTTTGCCGAAAGCCGCCTGTCGCGCACCAATGAAAAGGCCGATTGGTATGTCTGGGCAGATCCCAAACCCGATGGCAGCCCACCTAACAACTGGCTCTCGATATTTGGCGGCTCAGGCTGGCATTGGGACGGCCGGCGCATGCAGTATTACCTGCACAATTTCCTGGTTTCCCAGCCCGATCTCAACTTTCACAACCCTGCGGTTCAGGATGCGTTGCTGGGCGAAATGCGCTTCTGGCTCGAACGCGGCGTCGATGGGTTCCGGCTCGATACCGTCAATTTCTATTTTCATTCTCAGGGGCTCGAAAACAATCCGCCCGTCCGGCCCGAAGACTACAACGCGTCAACCGCGCCGGCAGTCAATCCCTACAACCTTCAGGAACACCTCTACGACAAGAGCCAGCCGGAAAACATTGCCTTCCTCCAGCGTGTGCGTGGGCTGCTCGATGAATATCCCGGCACCACGGCAGTTGGCGAAATCGGTGACGCCCAGCACCAGCTCGAAATCATGGCCCAATACACCTCGGGCACCGATAAGCTGCATATGTGCTATACTTTTGACTATCTTGGTGGCGAATATACTGCCGCCCATTTCCGTGACGCACTTCGCCTGACGCAGGAGAAGGCTCCCGATGGCTGGATTTGCCTGGCATTTTCAAACCACGACGTCGTCCGCCATGTCAGTCGCTGGGCACCGCACGGTTTCGAGGATCGCTTGACGCGACAGGCTGCGCTGCTGCTTCTGACCATGCGTGGTTCGGTCTGTCTCTATCAGGGCGAGGAACTCGGTCTCACCGAGGCCGAGATCGCCTATGACGATCTTGTTGATCCTTACGGCATTGAGTTCTGGCCCGAGTTCAAGGGCCGCGACGGCTGCCGCACGCCGATGGTCTGGCAGTCCCACGTCCGCAATGGTGGGTTTTCCACGGCCAACCGCACATGGCTGCCCGTGCCGGCCCAGCATCTGCCCTATGCAGTTGACCAGCAGGACAATGTCGCCAATTCAATTCTGTCTCTCTATCGCGCCATCTTGCGTTTCCGACGCGAGCATCCGGTCCTGATCAAGGGCAATCTCGAACTGGTCGAGGGAATGCCCGATACCGTTCTGGCCTTCACGCGCGCGGTGGGCGAAGACAAACTGTTCTGCGCCTTTAACATGGGCGTCGAGCCAACAATTGTCGATCTGCCGGAGGGTTTGCTTCTCGAAGATGCCGGCGCACCGGGCGCCGATGCGCAGTTGGAGGGCAATCGGTTGAGTTTCGGCCCGTTCGGAGCCTATATTGGACGCATAAATTAAGGGCAAAGTGCCCAGGGGAGGGATGATGTCTGACCTGCAGATTAGTAATCTTTACAAGCGCTACGGCAATGTCGAAGTGCTCAAGGATATAAATCTCGACATCAAGTCGGGTGAGTTCATCGTCTTCGTCGGCCCCTCGGGTTGTGGCAAGTCGACCCTTTTGCGTACCATCTCGGGGCTCGAGACGATTTCCTCCGGCACGCTGGAAATCGGCGGTCGCGTCGTCAATGACGTTGCCCCCTCCAAGCGCGGCATCTCGATGGTGTTCCAGTCCTATGCGCTTTATCCGCATATGACCGTGTTCGACAACATGGCTTATTCGCTCAAACTCACCCGCACCCCCAAGGACGAGATCAAAAAGAAGGTCGAAGCCGCAGCAGAAATGCTCCAGCTGGGCCCTTATCTCGAACGGCTCCCCAAGGCGCTTTCGGGCGGTCAGCGCCAGCGTGTCGCCATCGGTCGCGCCATTGTACGCAATCCGCAGGTCTTCCTGTTCGACGAACCGCTCTCCAATCTTGACGCTGCCCTTCGTGTCGCGACCCGCATGGAGATAGCCAAGCTAAAGGAATCACTGCCCGGCACCACAATGATCTACGTCACCCACGATCAGGTCGAGGCCATGACGCTCGCCGACCGCATCGTGGTGCTCAAGGATGGCGTCGTGATGCAGGTGGGCACGCCTATGGAGCTTTACGATCAGCCCCAATCGCTCTTTGTTGCGGGCTTCATCGGCTCGCCGAAGATGAACTTTCTCACCGGCAAGAACGCCACCTCCTACAAGGCCGCGACGGTCGGTGTGCGTCCAGAGCACATGGAGATCGTGCCCAACGGCAACGGCGCCTGGTCGGGCAAGGTCATCTATGCCGAAGACCTTGGTTCCGACAGCTTCATCTATGTCGATATCGGCGAGGAAGATGCGGTCATTATTCGTCAGGAAGGCAAGACGCCGTATAAGGCCGGAGCCCAGATCAGCTTCAAGCCCAAAGGCGACCTCTTCCATCTTTTCGATGAAGTCGGTCAGCCCATCACTGGCGGCGTTGCCGCGCGGGCTAATCCTGGTAGCGCAAAGTCGGCGACGCCTGCTAACCCGACCGAAGAAGGTAAGCCCGACGAGGGCGTGGTGGGTTCGGCGGGCGCTGTCGCAATGCCAGCCAAACCGGCGCGGAACGCTACGGCCAAATCGAAGACCGCAACTCCCAAGGCCGGCACCGTCAAATCCACCACTGCCAGAAAAGCGCCGGTTCGCAAGGCTCCGGCCAAGCCCAAGGCATAGCCCGGCAGAAGACAGGGATCTGGATCAAATTCGCGACTACTTGGAAAAGCGAATTTGATCCGTGAGCGACCGGCTTATCTGGCGTTCGGACGTCCGGTCCTTGCCAAAAGCACCACCGGCAAAATGCCGATAGCGACGATGATGAGCGCGGCCAGCGCCGCGTCTTCGTACGTTCCGCGCGCTGCTTCGCCATAGAGCAGCGTTGCTAGGCTCTCGAAATTGAGCGGCCGCAATAGTAGGGTTGCCGGCAATTCTTTCATGCAGTCAACGAAGACCAGGAGCCCTGCCGCGGTCAGCGCTGTGCGCGATAGGGGCAGATGCACGCGAAATAGGGTACCCGTAGCGCTCTGCCCCAGCGTACGCGCCGCGTGATCATAGGATGTCGGGATCCGGCTTAGCCCCGCTTCGATACCACCCGCCGAAATCGCCAGAAACCGCGCCGTATAGGCATAGATCAGCGCTGCGCCCGATCCGAGAAGCAATAGTCCGGTTGAAATCCCGATCCAATCGCGCATCAGTCCGTCCAGTGTGCGATCGAAAGCGGCCACCGGGATCAGAATACCAATGGCCAAAACCGTACCGGGGACCGCGTAGCCCAGCGTCGCAATCCGCGCGGCAATTGCGGTCTTGCGTCCCGGCTGCAGCCGTGCGGCGTACGCAATGGCAAATCCCAGCACCAGAACCACCGCAGTGGCCATTGCCGAGATCGAGATTGTATTGATTGCCGCCCTCACAAGCGCTGGAGAAAAGCCCGCAAATTCGATCCGTCTGACCGCAGCGATGGCCAGATAGATGGCCGGTCCTACAAACCCGATCAGGATTGGCAGAAAACCCAGCGCAAAGGCTCCCAGCCCCTTCAGACCAGCCAACTTCCGGGGTGGCATGGGCCTTGCTCGTTGGGCGCTGGCCGCAAAGCGCTGGTTGCGGCGTGCCCAGCGCTCGAAAACGATCAGCGCGACGACGACCGTGAGCATGGCGATGGCGATCTGTGCCGCCCCGGCCAGATCAGTTCGCACGATCCATGTGGTATAGACCGAGGCCGTCAGCGTACGGATACCCAGAAACTGCGCAGCGCCCACATCGTTTAGTGCTTCCATCAGCGCCAGCGATACGCCAATGGCAATTGCCGGGCGGGCCAGGGGCAGCGCCACGCGCCAGAATACGCCGTTTCGCCCCACCCCCAGTGTCCGGGAAACCTCCACGAGATTGGCAGCCTGGGTCAGAAACATCGCGCGCGTCGTCAGATAGACGTACGGGTAGAGAACGAAACCGAACACACCGATGGCCCCCCACATGGCACGGATATCGGGAAGCCTGAAATCGCGCGGGCTCGAATAGCCCAGCACCCAGCGGATAGCGCCTTGAATGGGTCCCAGTGGGCTCAAAACGTCGAGATAGGCATAGGCCATGATGTAGGTAGGTACGGCCAGAGGCAGCAACAGAGCCCATTCGAGCACCGCCCGCCCGCGAAAATCATAGGCCGAAACCAGCCATGCTGCTCCCGTACCTACACAGGTCGCGATGATACCGGTACCGAGCAACAAAACGCCTGTATTCCAGGCCGCCTGCGGCAGGATATTGGTCAGAACATGTGACCACAGCGTGCCCGTATCGGCCATCGCGGTAACCGCGATTGTTGCCACTGGCAACAGCGCAAGAGCCGCGGCGGAAAATGCCAGCGCGGCCCAAAGGGAAAGTCTGATCCGTTGCCGCCCTGCGGGACGGCTTGCAGCCATGGCCATCATCAAGGAAGACGCGGCGGGTTGACCCCGCCGCGCTTGTCCTAGTTTTCGAAAGTGTCGAAGTTGACTTCATCGACCAACTCGCTGGCCCGTGTGCGGAACGGCAGCACTTCGGTCAGAGAGAGATCATCAGCTTCAAGTTCGCCGAAGGCGGCAATAATCGGGTGCACCTCGGCCGATGCGGAGACCGGGTACTCGAAATTGGCTTCTGCATAGAGCTTCTGGGCATCATCGGACACAAGATATTCGAGGAGCTGGATGGCTTCCTCACGATTTGGCGCATGGGCCGCCAACCCGGCACCCGAGATATTGACCAGAGTACCGCCGTTCTCGAAAGTCGGCAGAATAACCTTCATTTCTTCGGCCCAGGCCTGCTGCTCTTCGCCGCCGGCGCCCGATGTCATCAGGCCCACATAGTAGGAATTGCCGATGGCGATGTCGCAAATACCGGCGGCAATATCACGTGCCCCGTCGCGATCGCCACCGGCGGCAACGCGAGCCTGATTGGCCTTGATGCCTTCAAGCCAGCTGCGGGTTTCCTCTTCGCCGTATTTTGCCATATAGGCGGCAAACATCGCCGTGTTGTATGGATGCTGGCCCGAGCGAATGCACAGCCGACCGCGCCATTCCTCATCGTCCAGCTGTTCATAGGTAAAGCTGTCGAGATCGAGATCCTTGGCGGCATAGAGCACGCGCGCCCGACCGGACAGTGCAAACCAATTACCATCGGGATCGCGCAACGCTTCAGGAACGGCGCCTTCGAGCACTTCAGAATCGATCGGTTGGGTAAGCCCGGCATCGACCAGATCGATCAGAGCGCCAAAATCGACAGTCATCAGGATATCGGCGGGGGAGCTTTCGCCTTCGGCTGAAACACGTTCGATCAATCCATCCTGCAAAAAGACGGTATTGACGGCAACACCGGTTTCAGCGGTAAACGCGTCGAGGATCGGTTGAATCAGACCCGGTTCGCGAGTGGTGTAGATATTGACCTCTTGGGTCAGCGCAGGAACCGCGGCACCCAGCGCCAGAAGGCCGGCTGTCGAAAAAATCTTTAGAAATCGTGTCATTTGGGTGTTTCCCTTGGTGTGTGTCATCAAGGGCGCCAAAGGCCAAAACGCGCCCATGAGGCGCAATACTCATAGCTGATCGCGTGTGTCAAGAAATTTCAAATGTAGTTTAGAGTGGTTCTAACCTGCTGATCTTTCAATAAATTATTCTGCCGCCAGCGAGCCGCGCGGCAGGGCAGAACGCGCCGTTTCATCGGCGGCGAACACCAGCACGTCTTTTGCGTCCACCCCTATCGTGACGCTTTGGCCCACTTGGAGGCCGCGTTGGGCGCTGGTGCGCATGATCAGCGGATCGTCAAGGCCGGCAACTTCGAGAGTGACCTCTTCAATCTCGCCAAGCAAAACCCGCGCGCTTACTGTTGCTACAGTTCCATTCACGGTCAGGGTTAGGGCCTGGGGGCGGATGAAGAGCTGTACCGGGCCCGAGCTGCCGCACGGTGCCGGAAACCGGCCCAGCGCACTGTCGAGCCAATCGCCCGAACGCCGCGCCGGAATGCGGTTGACCTGCGAGAAGAATGCTGCGGCGTAAGCGGTCTGGGGGAAGCTGTAGATGGCGTCTCCAGTCCCGCTTTCGATAACCTTGCCCTTGTGCATCAGAACCACCTTGTCGCCGATGGCCAGCGCTTCTTCGGGGTCGTGTGTCACTATGATCGCCGTCGTTCCCAATCCTCGCAACAGCGTCAGGGTCTCGTGCCGTATCGTGTCGCGCAATCCACGGTCGAGGTTGGAAAATGGCTCGTCCATCAGCAGTATTCGTGGTTGGGGAGCCAGAGCGCGAGCCAGCGCTATGCGCTGCTGTTCGCCTCCCGAAAGCATATGCGGATAACGTTCGGCAAGCGCTCCGATCCCCAGCCGTGAAATGATGTCATCGACGCGCGCCATGGCGTCCTTTCGGCTCATTCCCCTGAGCCCGAAGCCGATATTCTGCCGCGCCGTCAGGTGCGGAAAAAGCGCGTAATCCTGAAACATGAAACCGATATTACGGTTCTCTGGCTCGACGAATACATGTCCCCCGCTCACTGTCTTGCCGGCCAGAACAACGGTGCCTCCGTCGATCTTCTCGACGCCTGAAATCACGCGCAAAAGGGTCGACTTCCCACAACCCGAATGCCCGACCAGACAAACAATCTCCCCCGGCGCAATCTCGAAGGAAACGCCATCGAGGGCTGCGATGATGCCGAAATGGCGCGAAACGTTGTCAATCTTCAGGATCGGCTCGGGCTTGCTCATAAGGCGAGTTAAGGCCGAGTAAGCCGGTGCTTGTCAAGCAGTGTGTCTCAGCCCTTGACCACAAGGCTGGCCGGAATGGTCAGCGTCATTAATGTGCCGCTCTCGCTTGCTGGAGCAAGACTCAGCGAGCAGGCATTCACAGCCACGAGGGATCGGGTCAGCGTCAGCCCGATGCTCGATTGGGTCGGCTTGCGTTCGCTGCCGTCCGCTGCCACCCCGTCACGAAAAACCATGAAGCGCTCAGCTAGTGCGTTGGGTGCCTTGGCGGTGTCACGCACATGGATCGAGACCGAGCCATCGTCCTCGACCTGTCCCGACAGCACCACCTTGGAGCCTTCGCTGCCCTCGCTTATGGCACTGGCGAGCATGTTGAGCACCGCCTGTTTGAGCGTTGCCGCATCGACCCGCACATGGGGCAGCCGCTCGCTTATCGCGCTGCGCAGCAACACCCGGGCTTTTCCCGCAGCGCCCCGCACCCGCACAAGGGACTCTGCCAGGAGGGTTCCAATATCGACGTCGGTGGGGGAGAGTGCCAACTCGCCCTCGGCAAGTCTGACATAATCGTCGAGTTCATCGGCCAGATCGCCGATCTCCCCGCTCGCCGCACGGATGTCGCGCGCATATTCGAGATAGCGCGCATTGGCCAGCGGACCAAAGGATTCTGACGCGATCAATTCGGAAAAGCCCGAAATGGTATTGAGCGGGCGGCGCAGCCCGCGCGTGATCCGGCTCAGCGTCGCGGCCGGTAGCCCGCTACGCGACCGCCCTGTGCCGGCAGCCTTGGCTTCGAGGGGGCCGAGCAGGCCGAAATAACCCGATATGATGCCTGCCCGTCCTTCGGCAAAAAGCGTCAGCGTGTGCCCGGCACGTTTTCCCTTGAGCGAGATCGCGGGCCGCACGCCACCGGCATAGCGCGCCGGCAGGCTGAGAAACTGGTGCAACGCCGAGTATTCACTTTGCGCAATCAGATTGGTTATCGGCGTTCCGATTTCGACATCGGATTCGTCATCCCCGCTGCCTTCAAAGCTGGCAATCAGTCCCGCCCGGTCTGCTGTGACGAAATCAAAATTTGCGACCTTTGCCCAGAGCGCGGCGAACTGGCCCACTTCCGCCTCGCGCAGCGGTTCGATATCGTTGGCCCTGGCCGAGAGCATGAACCCGGGACGGCCCTGCCAGGTGATGGCGTTGAGCCGGGCGTTGACCGCGACCTTTTCGCCGTCCCGGCGCAACAGATGGCTGACCGGTCCTGCCGGCTCGCCGCCATCCACCGTGGGAAAGATCGCCGACAAACCAAGGCTGCGCAGCGTGGTGGCGTTTTCGTAACCGGTCAGATCGACCAGCGCGCGGTTGGCAAACAAAATGTCTTGATCGCGGAAGATCAGAATGCCGATCGGCAACCGATTAAGCACCAGCGCTTCTTCGCTCAACGCCACCAACTCTCCGCCGGACCGCTGCGGCCTTAGGGACAGGGGGGGCAGTGGGGTTGGATCGTCGCGGTTAACCCGCTCGTTGAGGATACGCGAAAGTTCGTCGAAATTGTATCGCGTGCTCTGCTCGCTGACATCGGACGCCGCCGCCTCGTCCGCCTGTTCGGCCTGCGATTCGGATTCTTCCTCTTCATAGACGATGGGCGAGATAGTCAGCCCGCGCCCCGTAATCTGCCACAACCCTGCACGTGCCGAACCCTCCTCATTGCTGCCATCGGCGGCAAATGCGGCCTCTTCGAGCGCGGCAGGGTCTTCCTCGTCCCAATCGGACCGATCCTCGCCCTCCGCCGCCTCGACCACTTCGTCAAAGGCGATCTCTGCGTAGTCGCGGCCGGGCACCTGTCCTGAAAACGGGGCGTCATCGTCCGCATCGAGAGGATCGAAAAGATGCTCGTGCCCGGCCAGCTTGTCGACAAGTGCCGCAAGCCCTTCCTGTTCGATATCTTCCTCCTCAAGGGCATCTGGTACCGTCGTCGCGTCCTGCGCATCGGCATCATCGTCAGGCACTTGAGGCGCCGCGAGTTCGACCATCGGTTCTGCGGGCGCAATTTCCTCATGGCGTTCGGCGCGCGGTTCCGCCGCGGCCAGAAGCTCTTCCCCGATCGGATCCACTCCCACAACCAGCAGATAGAGCTTGTCGTCGCCCAGCCGCAGCGGTGTGCAGTGACAGGTTGCCGAGAGCGGCTTGCGCCCGGCCAGAAACTGCATGCGCGACAGCGTTGGCCGCCCCATAAGGCCCAGCCGCACGATACGGGCGATCTGGCCCTTGATCGGCACAGCGGGCTCCGCCGCCTTGACTCCGTCGCCCTTGATCTTCGCACCAAACAGCCCCGCGGCCCGATTGGTCCAGACCGGCTGTGAGCTGTCGACCGGCCATAGCCAGGCCGGACGCGGGTCGTCCTCGTACCGCGTTACGCTTTGAGCCTGTTCTGCGCTTGTCCAGTCGAGCGTCATGGTCATGTCCGTATGCCCCGCCTCGTCCCGGTCCGGGTCGATGGTTGACGAAACCTTAAATATAGGGACTTGGCGAGCCGGTCCATGTCTTGCACCATTCTTGCCCGCTCAAAGGTTGGAAATGGTTAAGGTCAGCTCGCATCCCGCCATCAAAAAACCTGCCGATCTTGGCACAACCGCACTTGTCATTGCCGTCATCTCGACCTATGTTCCGCCGCGTTTCGGGACGACGCTGCCATAAGCGTCATAACGTCCGCGTCACCGTGCCGTCGTAGCTCAGTTGGTTAGAGCGCTAGATTGTGGATCTAGAGGTCCCCCGTTCGATCCGGGGCGACGGTACCATTTCTCTTTTTCCAGCAAGATGACACGGTAGGCACGTGCGCGGTCGTCTGGCTGTCATAGGTTAATCAAAACCGTCCGTGATCGCTCTGCTGTTAGGGCTTTGTTAACCATAAGGGATGACCCTTAAGCGGTAAGCCAAGCGTATGGGGGCTCAGAAAGGACGTGCAGTGTACGACTTTGCTCCAAACGCCGACCTGGCGGAGGCCATGGTTGGGTTGCCGATTGCCGAAGTGGAAAGAACGCTGATTCTCGCCACCCTCCGGCAGACCAATGGCAATCGCACCCGTGCCGCTCAAATCCTCGGGCTTTCGATCCGCACGGTTCGGAACAAACTCAAGGACTATGCCGACAAGGGGTTCAACATTCCCCACGCGGCCTGAACCGAAAGCGTGACAACCGCTTCGGAATCATAATGACAAGCTCTTGGCCCGGCGACCAGGTTGCCGGTGCCTAGACCACGATGACCTTGGCCCCGACGGGGACGCGACCATAGAGATCGATTATATCCTCATTGGTCATGCGGATACACCCCGATGAGACCGACCGCCCGATGCTCCACGGCTCGTTTGTTCCGTGGATGCGATAGAGGGTCGAACCCAGATAGAGCGCCCGGGCGCCCATCGGATTGTTCGGGCCTCCCGGCATGAACCTAGGCAGCCCCGGCTGGCGAGCATGCATTTCGGCCGGCGGTGTCCAACTCGGCCATTCGCGCTTGGCACTCACCCGATGCGTTCCGCTCCATTCGAACCCGGTCCGCGCCACTCCGATTCCATACCGCATGGCCCGCCCGTTCGGCATGACCAGAAACAAAAAATGCCGGCGCGTATCGACAATCAGCGTGCCCGGCGCTTCGCTGGTCCGGTAATTGACAACTTGCCGCAGCCACATCGGATGGCTGACATAGTCCGTCTGATATTCGAGCAGGGTCTGGGGCTCATCTGGCGTCAAAACCATCCCCGGCGGTGGCCCGAACATGGCGTTGAGATACCCACGATAGCCCGGGCCGGCCTGCGCGGTCGCGGCAAGCATGAAGACGGCAATTAGGGCAACGGTCATACGGATCATCGGCGCCTCGTGTCGAGCTTGAAAACAAGAGCGATCCTGTCCTTAATCGGCAAAGATTGAGTCAAATGGGATGGTTAAATCTTGCTCTAGGGCTATGGTTATCCAAATGCTTCAGCGAGACGATTCCATGACAGATGCCGCTCCCGTGCGCTGCCCCTGGGCTGGCAGCGATCCGCTTTACCAATCCTATCACGATACCGAATGGGGCTATCCGGTCACCAACGACACGCGCCTTTTTGAAAAGCTTTGCCTTGAAGGCTTTCAGTCGGGCCTCTCCTGGCTCACCATCCTGAAAAAACGCGAAAATTTCCGCGCTGCCTTCGCTGGCTTCGATATCGAGAGGGTCGCCGCTTTCGACGAGCCCGATATCGACCGCCTCCTGGCTGATGCGGGCATCGTGCGCCACCGGGGCAAAATCGTTTCGACCATCAACAATGCCCGCCGCGCCCAGGAACTGCGCAGTGAGTTCGGTTCGCTTGCGGCCTATTTCTGGCGTTTCGAGCCGTCCGCTGCCGATCGTCCAGCTGATTATTCCTGGGATACCTTGCGCACCATCGGTACGGCCCCGGCCTCGATCGCACTCTCGAAAGACCTTAAAAAGCGCGGCTTTTCCTTCGTCGGCCCGACCACCTGTTATGCCTTCATGCAGGCCATGGGCATGGTCAATGACCATATGGAGGAATGCCACTGCCGCGGCCCTATCGAGGCGCAGCGTGCCCAATTTGTGCGCCCCTGAAGATATTTAGGCCTTCCCGCTGTCAATGCGGAAAGGCCCAAAGCTTGCGTCCCGTTAATTCGCCGACGGTTATGGCCGTGCAAAGACCATCATCACCGTCGGCATTCTAGGCGGGTCCACGACAGTTGGCAGCCCTATGTCGGCGCGGACCGAATTGGGCAAGTCTTGCGGGCGGACCGTTTGTACCCGGCGCCTGCCGCGAACCATTGCCTTGATGGCGGCCATTACCACGCGCCATTTGCCGTGTTCTGCCACCAGTGTATCGACGGAAATGCGCAGGATAGCGCCTTCCACTTGCATATTTACGTGCGACATCGTCGTCACCCAGGCGCGCAAAGGCGCACTGGCTCCATGTTGCTGGAGACATTTTCGGAGTCGGTTCATCCGGCCCGGAAACGCGTCCAAAGGTTAAGTCTGGTTGGAATCCGGGCGGCAGGACGCAGATGTGCTGTCGTCAGGATTGGTTGGCTTTGGGGGTGTTTTTGAAGATCAGGCCGAGTAGGACGACCCGATTACCGCAAAGTTCGGTGTCAGGCTTTGACGCCGGTGCGATTGAGACGGCGGCCCAGGGACCGACCGTAGGCTTCAACACCGCGGGTGAGGACGTTTGCGAATGCTGTCATAGGAACGCCTCCCTTAAGAGGTTCGTGTTGAAGACGCCGAACTTCTAGCTAACGAATCCGTGATCGCCAACCCCTGATGTGACGGGATGTCGCACTTGCCGTTTGCCTGTGGCTTAATGGCAACAGTGCTCCCTTGCCTTGTCTCCAAACGGCATATCGTTTAGGAACGGCGCGTATTGCAAAAGCCCCGTATTCTAGGGACTTCAGGGACCAAACTCATGGCCAAGAATTCAGCGCTCATCGAGCCGCGCCTGCCGCGCGGTTTTGTCGACTCCGAACCCGCAGACCTCGCCGCCATCGAACAGATGGTCGCCAAAATCCGCCATGTGTACGAGCGCTACGGCTTCGATCCCATCCAGACCCCGTTTTTCGAATACACCGAAACCCTGGGCAAGTTTCTCCCCGACACGGACCGCCCCAATGCCGGGGTGTTTTCCGTGCAGGACGATGACGATCAGTGGATGAGCCTGCGCTACGATTTGACGGCGCCGCTCGCCCGCTACTTCGCCCAGAACTATCAGGACCTGCCCAAGCCCTTCCGCTCCTACCGGCAGGGCTGGGTGTTCCGCAACGAAAAGCCCGGCCCCGGCCGCTTCCGCCAGTTCATGCAGTTCGACGCTGATACCGTGGGCGCCGGCGGCCCGGAATCGGATGCGGAAATGTGCATGATGATGGCCGACACCATGGATGCCCTAGGTCTTGCCGGCAAGTACGTCGTCCGCGTCAGCAACCGCAAGGTGCTCGACGGCGTGATGCAGGCCATCGGCGTTGTTGATGAGGCTCAGAAGCTGACAGTGTTGCGGGCCATCGACAAGTTGGACAAGTTCGGCCCTGAAGGCGTTCGGCTTCTATTGGGCGAGGGTCGTAAGGATGAGAGTGGGGATTTTACCGAGGGTGCAAGGCTCTACCCGGATCAGGCCCAAGCCGTTATCGAAATGATGAGCTCCGAGCGGCTCGATGATTTGGTCGACCTTGAGGCAGACGCTGGGCCCGACGGGTTCTTGGACGCCGAGTTTAAGACACCTGCGCTGGCCAAATTCAAGATCACACAAGCCTTCGCCGAAGGCTTTTCTGAACTGCAATCGATGGCCGCGCTTTTCGCCTCCGCTGGCTATCGTGCCGACCGCATCAAGATCGACCCATCCGTGGTCCGCGGCCTCGAATATTATACCGGCCCGGTCTTCGAAATCGAATTGACCTTCACCGTTCAGAACGAAAAGGGCCAGGACGTCGTGTTCGGCTCGGTCGGCGGCGGCGGCCGCTATGACGGCCTCGTCTCGCGCTTTCGCAACGAGCACACGCCCGCCACCGGCTTTTCAATCGGCGTCTCGCGCCTCGCTTCGGCGCTCAAACTCACCGGCAATCTCGATGCCGCCCCGGTCACCGGCCCCGTCGTCGTCACCGTCATGGAAAAGGACCGCATCGCCGACTACCAGAAAATGGTCGCCGAACTGCGCGCTGCGGGCATCCGTGCCGAGTTGTTCCTTGGCAGCTCCAAGAACATGGGCAAGCAGATGAAATACGCCGATAAGCGCCACGCCCCTGCCGTCATCATCCAGGGTTCCGACGAACGCGAGCAGGGTGTTGTGCAGATCAAGGATTTGGCTGTTGGCGCCGAAGCCGCCGCCTCGATCACCGACAACACCGCCTGGAAAACCGAACGCCCCGGCCAATATTCTGTCCCGCGCGATCAAATGGTCGATTTCGTCAAACAGATCCCGGCCGTTGCCGCATGGATGAAGGCGAACGGATAATGACTGCAGCAGCCCGCCGCGCCGCTCTTGAAGCTCTGGTTTCGGCCCCCGGCGTCACTCTTGTCGCGCCACCGATCCTCGTCTCCCCAGCCGCCTATTTCGATCTGGCGGGCGAGGAACTGGGTGCACGCATGATCCTCACGCAAGGCATGGATGGCTCGGAATTCTGTCTGCGCCCCGATTTCACCCTGCCCATCGCAATCGACCACATCGCCAATGGCGCTGCCACTCCAGCCGCCTATGGTTATCTTGGTCCGGTCTTCCGCCAGCGCACCGACGGCCCCGCCCAGTTCGATCAGGGTGGCATGGAGCTTTTGGCGCTCCCCGATGCCGATGCAGCGCTTGATCAGGTGATCGGTTTTGCCCGCGCCGTCACCGACATTTATGGCGTGACCGCCTCCCATGTCCGCGTCGGTGATATCGACCTGTTTGAAACAGTGCTGGCCGCCTGCGACATGCCCGATGTCTGGCGCCCGCGCGTTCGTGCCCGCTTCGGCCATCCCGAAGCCATGTCCGCGCTGCTCGACCGGCTGGCCGATCCAAGGCCACCAATGGCTGGACCGGCCGGGCTTCCGGCCAATGATATTGCCGATTGGGTGGGCGAACTCATGCTCACCAACGGGCTGAGCCTCACCGAAAGCCGGACACCCGAGGAAATCGCCGCCCGCTATCTCGAAAAGCAGGCGCTCGAAGCCCAGCACGTTCCCGGCCCGACCATCGATCTGCTGCGCAATTATCTCGCGATCTCCGGCCCCGCCGATAAATCGCTCGCGGCAATCGATGCTCTCGGTCGATCCACCGGCATTGATCTGACGACCGCGCTGCAGGGTGCAAGCCGCCGGGTAGCCCAATTGCGCGATGGCCTCAAGGCGAAATCGGTCCTGTTCGACGCCGGCTTTTCTCCACGCCTCGATTATTACACCGGCATCACCTTCGAGGTCACTGGGGCAGGGGGGCTGGTGCTCGTCTCCGGCGGACAATATGACCGTCTGCTCAGGCGCCTCGGCGCGTCCCAAGACATCCCCGCCGTTGGTTGTGCGGTCTGGGTGGATAGACTGGAAGCGGAGGTTCGCCCATGAGTTCGATCATGCTCGCGCTCCCCTCCAAGGGCCGTATTCAGGAAGAAGCGATAGCCATTTTTGAGAAGGCCGGTCTGACCATCGAGCGTCCCGGCGGCGCGCGCTCCTATCTGGGCGAAATGGCGGCCATGCCCGACGTGATTGTCCGCTTCCTCTCAGCCTCCGAGATCGCTCGTGAACTGATCCGCGGCACTATCGATATCGGCATCACCGGCGAGGACTTGATCCACGAAACCGCCGAAACCGGCCCCCAGCAGGTCGAAATCGTCAAGCGCCTCGGCTTTGGCCGCGCCGATGCAGTGGTTGCGGTGCCCGATTCCTGGATCGACGTCACCACGATGGACGACCTTTCCGACGTTGCTGCCGATTTCCGCGCCCGCCATGGCCGCTGGCTTAGGATCGCCACCAAATTCGTCAATCTCACCCGCCGCCATTTCGCCGCCCACGGTATTGCCGAATACCGGATCGTCGAAAGCCTGGGCGCCACCGAGGCAGCGCCGGCATCGGGCGCCGCCGATCTCATCGTCGACATCACCTCGACCGGTTCGACGCTGAAGGCCAACGGCCTGCGCATCCTCGAGGACGGCGTAATGCTCAAAAGCGAGTCCTTGCTGCTCGTCGCCCGCAATGCGAATTGGCACGACGGAAAACGCACGATCCTTGATCGCCTCGCCGGTGCGATCGGCGCCACGCGCTTCCAGCCATGAAAAAAGGGCCGCTTTCGCGGCCCCTTTTCGTCTCCGGCGTCTTGCCTCTATTTGCGCATGTCGACGGCCAGCGCCCCTGGCCCGAAGGCGATGACGTAGAGCATGCCGCCCGTGATGGCGAGATTCTTGAGAAAGTTGGTCATTTCCATCTGGTTGGAAAAATCGGTGTGGAAGATCAGGGCAGAGGCGAGAGAGAAGCCGCCCAGAGCTGCAGCGGCCCACCGGGTCTTGTAGCCCGCCGCCAGCATGACACCGCCAACCACTTCGACGATGATCACCAGCCAGATCAGAAAGCCCGGAACTCCGAAAGCTTCCATATAGCCCACATTGCCCTCGATCGCGGTGATTTTGCTCAGGCCGGCGAGGATGAAGATGATAGCCAAAAAGATGCGACCCACGGTCGGAAGATAGGTTTGAAGCGCGTTCATGGTCTTTGCGTCCAGTGCGTGATTTGCGATGACCGGACTCTGCCGCATTCCGCTGTTTCGAGAAACCCAGCCGTCACCGACAGATTGTTCGTCAATTCAGATGTAATGCATCGCTGGTCCATCGCCGATCCAGTTGCAAATCCCTCCGCTTCATGCCAGCAAGCGCGCTTTCGACGCGCTGCATTTGGCTGGAGTTTTCCGTGTACGATATCTGGGTACTTGTGGCGCTGGGCGGCGTCGGCGTCGTCGCTGGCTTTGTGGATGCCGTCGCCGGCGGCGGGGGCCTGATTACCATTCCCGCTCTGCTTTGGGCCGGTCTACCGCCGCTGGGTGCCATCGCCACCAACAAGGCCCAGTCCATCGTCGGCACCACGATGGCCGCCTGGACCTATTGGCGCAAGGGCTACGTGTCGATCCTCTCGCTGGTCCCCTCCATTGGCGCGGCCTTCGCGGGCTCTCTGCTCGGCGCCGTCATCGTCAAGCAGGTCGACACCTCGGCCCTTGAAGTCCTCATCCCCGTCGCTGTGATCGCCGTCGCGCTCTATTTCACCTTCTCGCCATCGATAAAGGATATCGACGGCGTAGCCCGTCTCAAGTTTCCAACCTTCGTTCCCGTCTTCGCCCTGGTGATCGGCTTTTACGATGGCGTTTTCGGCCCGGGCACAGGGTCGTTCCTCATGCTGGCTTTCGTGGCGCTGTTCGGCCTCTCTGCAGCCCGTGCTTCGGCCCACACCAAAATCCTCAACGTCACCTCCAACCTTGCCGCGCTGCTATTTTTTATCATCGCCGGAGACGTTGTCTGGCCCGTTGCCATCGTCATGGCCGGCGGTCAGGTCATAGGTGGCTATCTCGGCGCCGTCACCGGCATCCGCTATGGCGCCAGGATCATCCGCCCTCTGGTCATCGTGGTCTCAATCATCCTCGCGGTTAAGCTGCTGTTCTTCCCCTAACGAACAAGGCCAGGCCTAAGAAACGAACGGGAAGATTCAAACGAAAAGGGCAGCGCCGAAGCACTGCCCTTCCCGTTCGAGACCCTGGAGAGGTCTCAATTCCTGATGCGTCGAGCGCTGGATTAGAAATCCATGCCGCCCATGCCGCCCATACCGCCACCGCCGGGCATTGCCGGGGCAGCTTCCTTGGGGATCTCGGCGACCATGGCTTCGGTGGTAACCAGGAGGCCAGCGACCGATGCAGCGTCTTCGAGAGCGGTACGCACGACCTTGACGGGATCGATGATGCCCATCTGGATCATGTCGCCATATTCGCCCGTCTGCGCGTCATAGCCGAACGTGTCCGAACCATTGTCGAGGATCTTGCCCACGACAACCGAACCTTCGTCGCCAGCATTGTTGGCGATCTGACGGATCGGCTCCTGCAGAGCGCGCTTGACGATGGCGATGCCGGCCTGCTGGTCGGCGTTGACACCCTTGACGGTCAGAGCGTTCGAGGCCCGCAGCAGCGCAACGCCACCACCGGCAACGATGCCTTCTTCAACCGCCGCGCGGGTCGCATTGAGCGCGTCATCGACGCGGTCCTTGCGTTCTTTCACTTCCACTTCGGTCGAACCGCCGACCTTGATCACGGCAACGCCACCGGCCAGTTTGGCCAGGCGTTCCTGAAGCTTTTCCTTGTCGTAGTCCGACGAGGTTTCTTCGATCTGAGCCTTGATCTGGTTGACGCGGCCTTCGATGTCGTCCTTGGAGCCCGAACCATCGACGATGGTGGTGTTTTCCTTGGTGATCTCGACGCGTTTGGCAGTGCCCAGCATGTCGGTGGTCACGTTCTCGAGCTTGATGCCGAGGTCTTCGGAAATCACCTGGCCACCGGTCAGGATGGCGATGTCTTCGAGCATGGCCTTGCGGCGATCGCCGAAGCCCGGAGCCTTGACGGCAGCGACCTTCAAACCGCCACGCAGACGGTTGACGACGAGGGTGGCAAGCGCTTCGCCTTCAACGTCTTCTGCAATGATCAGCAGCGGACGGTTGGACTGAACGACGCTTTCGAGCACGGGTAGGAGAGCCTGCAGGTTCGAGAGCTTCTTTTCGTGCAGCAGGATGAGCGGATCATCGAGCTGGGCGACCATCTTTTCAGTATTGGTCACGAAATACGGCGACAGGTAACCGCGGTCGAACTGCATGCCTTCAACGACATCGAGTTCGGTTTCTGCGGTCTTGGCTTCCTCGACGGTGATGACACCCTCGTTGCCGACCTTCTGCATCGCGTTGGCGATCATGTCGCCGATGGCCTTTTCGCCATTGGCAGAGATCGTGCCGACCTGAGCGACTTCCGAAGAGTTCGAAATCTTGACCGCCTTGCTGGCCAGGTTCGAGATCACTTCGGTCACAGCCAGATCGATGCCGCGCTTGAGATCCATAGGGTTCATGCCGGCAGCGACGGCCTTGACGCCTTCGTTGACGATCGACTGAGCCAGAACGGTCGAAGTCGTGGTGCCGTCACCGGCGATGTCGTTGGTCTTGGAGGCCACGGTGCGCAGCATCTGCGCGCCCATGTTCTCGAACTTGTCTTCGAGTTCGATTTCTTTGGCAACGGTCACGCCGTCCTTGGTGATGCGCGGTGCGCCGAACGACTTTTCGATGACCACGTTGCGGCCCTTGGGACCGAGCGTCACCTTGACCGCATTGGCCAGGATGTTGACGCCGCGGACCATCTTGTCGCGGGCTTCGGTCGAGAATTTGACTTCTTTGGCAGCCATTTAATTCTGCTCCTTGAAAAAAATGAAAAAGGGCATCCGAAGGTTTTTGGGGGCGCTTCCGGTAGGAAGCACGACCGGATTAGCCTTCGATCACGCCCATGATGTCGGACTCTTTCATGATCAGCAGGTCTTCGCCGCCAACCTTGACTTCGGTGCCGCTCCACTTGCCAAACAAGACACGGTCGCCTTCCTTGACGTCGAGCGGAACGATCTTGCCGCTGTCGTCGCGGGCTCCGGCGCCGACGGAAACGACAACGCCCTCAGAGGGCTTTTCCTTGGCAGTGTCGGGGATGATGATACCGCCGGCGGTTTTGGATTCGCTATCGACGCGACGGACCACAACGCGGTCATGCAGGGGACGGAAGCTCATAGTCGCTCCTTTGGAACGTGAAGTTGAGATGCAATTTCCTCCGCTATTAGCACTCTAGCGTTAAGAGTGCTAGCAGCATTCGGTGCAGATAGGAGAGGGGTGGGCGGGAGTCAAGAATGCTGCACACAAAAAATTTTGCATCGCGGACAGGGGCTTGTTATGCCGTTGCGCGATTTGCATGCGCCACGTTCATGCGGACATAAAAAGACGAGACGATGACAGAATTGGAAAAGATGTCCGCACAAAATTGGAACCCGCCGACCCTGTCGGTCATCGTCCCCACCTTCAATGAACGCGAAAACATCGCCCCGCTCATCGAAAAGCTCGAGGCAGCGCTGGCTGGAACGACGTTCGAGGTCATCGTCGTTGACGATAACAGCCCGGATGGAACGGCCGATCTGGCCAAACAGATAGCAACGCAAAAACCTCACGTCAGATGCATCCATCGCATAGGGCGGCGCGGCCTGTCATCGGCCTGCATCGAAGGGATGGCGTCCTCCGCGGCAGAATTTGTTGCGGTGATCGATGCCGACCATCAGCACGACGAAACGATCTTACCCAAGATGCTCGAACAGGCCCGCGCTGGAGCCGATATCGTCGTGGGTTCACGCTATACCGGGGCAGGAAGTTCGCAAGAAGGCTTTTCCGCCAGCCGCCAGAAGGGGTCCGAGCTGGCAACCCGGCTTTCGGGGCTTCTCACCGGCAAAGCTCTATCTGATCCCATGAGCGGCTTTTTTCTGCTCCGCCGGTCGCTGTTCAACCAGATCGTGCCGCGCCTGTCGCGCGAGGGCTTCAAGATACTGCTCGACATCATTGCCACCGGCAACCGTCAGCTCGGTCGAAAACTGGTTATCACCGAAGTGCCCTACACCTTCCGCCCCCGCTTTGCCGGCGAAAGCAAGATGAGCGCTCTGGTCGTCGCTCAGTTCCTCGGGCTCATCGTGTCGCAGATTTCCCGTGGTATCCTGCCCACCAGCTTTCTCTTGTTTTCCCTCGTCGGGGCGTCGGGCGTCGTCGTCCACCTTTCAGTGCTGACCTTTGCCTTTGAAGTCCTCGATTTCAATTTCGCCAACAGCCAGTTGGTCGCAACTCTTGTGGCCATGACGACCAATTATCTGCTCAACAACGAGTTGACGTATGCTGACAAGAAACTGACTGGTCGTCGGTTCTGGGTCGGGCTTCTCAGCTTTTACCTGGTCTGTAGTTTCGGCACACTGGCCAACGTCTCGGTCGCCAGCGTGCTGTTTGAAACCCATATGGCCAACTTCATCGTTGCCGGCATAGCCGGCGCCGTTATGAGCGTGGTTTTCAACTACGCGGTTACCCGCATTTTTACGTGGCGCTAGACCATGAACCCGCGTGATCGCATCGGCCCCTTCACCTCCGGTCAAGCCACCCTCGCCCTGATCGCCGTCACCCTGATCCTGCGCATGATCGGTGGCGCTGTAGTCGGGTGGGGCACTGGAGAAGCCTATTACCTGGCATCCGCCCGCCAATTCCATCTGAGCTATTTCGACCAGCCGCCCGTCTCGCTCTGGACCATCTGGGCCACCCTGCAACTGACTGGGTCCGATAACCTGCTCGTCATCCGCCTGCCTTTCATCTTGATGTTCGCGGTCTCGACCTGGCTGGTCTTCGATATTGTCCGCCGCATCCATTCCCCGCTTGGCGGCTTTTACGCAGCGCTCATCGTCAACGCTTGCGTGCTGTTTTCGCTATCCATCGGGTCTTGGACCCAGCCCGACGCCCCTATGGTGCTGTTCTGGCTCGCAACGATCCGCGTGCTGATCGAAATCTTCTTCGGCAAGGGCGCTCAGCGACCCTTCCTTTACTGGGGCGTTGCCGGAGTATTTCTCGGCCTGACATTTCTCTCGAAGTATCATGCCGTCTTTCTTGTGGCGGGCACCGGCCTGTTCATTCTTGCCAACTCCACCCAGCGCCGCTGGCTGGCTCATCGTGCGCCGTGGCTGGCACTTATGATAGCGCCTGCCATCTTCTCTCCGGTTCTGATTTGGAACGCGCAGAATGATTGGGTGTCCTTCGGCTTTCAGGGCGGCAGGGCGCTGGCCGAATCCGGTCTGCGCTGGGACGGATTGATCCGCATGATCTGGGGACAACTGCTCTATATGGTCCCTTGGCTGGCGCTTCCCGCGCTCTATGTTGGCGTCAAGGCACTCGCCGCAGGCCCACGGGGTCAGTTCCCCTCGGGTGCTGAACCGGGTGTGGCGGCGCTGTTTTGCTATATCGGCTGGCCGATCGTCATCTTTTTCACCGTCGTCGCCCTCTGGTCGGACACCCAGTTCCACTTCCATTGGCAGGCACCGGGCTATCTCATGCTGTTTATGCTCATGGGTGCATGGGCCGCCAATCGGGACGGCTGGGCCATTCGGGCGTGGCTCTTCGGCTCGGCCATTGCGACCTTCGTCATTCTCTCCCTGCTGATTTCCCATGCCGCAACCGGATGGGCGCGGGCCGTGTTCCCAGGCGATTGGGAAGACCCGACGGCACTGCAGCTGCCCTGGACCGAACTGGGCGAAGCGCTCGACGAGCGTGGCGCCTTCGGTCAGGGCGAATTGTTCATCGCCGGCACCAACTGGATCGATTGCGGCTATATCGACACCCAGATCTCCGGACGTCTCCCGCTGGCCTGTTTCGGCAGCGACCCCCGCAATCTCGAATTTAATTTCGACAAGAGCGCTCATCTCGGCTGGAACGCCTATATCGTCGCCCAGACCCCCAATGCCGATCGTGTGCCCAACGCATACTCAGAGAATTTTGACAGTATCGAACACCTTGGCGGCATATCCATCGCCCGCAATGGCGTTATCGAACTGGGCAATATCCAAGTCTATTATGCCCAAGGGTATAGGGGCGAGTAGGCGGTAGTGAAGGCTACTGCGCTCGAAATGCCCATAGAACCTGGGCATGGCTAGGCAGCGCCGGCCCGCTCCCACCCCAGTCGCTTGCGGTAGATCGTCGAAGGGCTGATTTCCAGCGCCGCGGCGGCGCGGGCGATGTTGCCGCCGAAAGCCCCTAGCGCGTCCTCGATGATCTTTTGCTCCTGCTGCCACATGGGCAGAATGTCGGGTAGGGGCCCGGTCGAGATGACTGAGACGTCATAGGCATCCCGTGACTCGATGTCGGCAGCCATCGCCATCTGCGAGGTCACCATTCCCCCATCGAACATTACGACGATGCGGCGCACCAGATTTTGCAGCTGGCGAACATTGCCCGGCCATTCGCGGGCGACGAACAGGTCCGCGACATCGGGCGCAAATCCCACGAACCCCTTGCCCTCTTCCTTGGCAAACGAGGCCAGAAAGCTTTGCGCCAGTGGCATGATGTCGCCCGGTCTCTGCCGCAGGGGCGGCAAATGAATGGGCAGCACATGCAGGCGATAGAACAGGTCCTCGCGGAACTTCTTTTCGCTTACCAATTGCATCGGATTGCGATTGGTCGCGCATATTACCCGCACATCGACCGGTCGCGCCACCGACTCCCCAACCCGGGTGATCGTCCCCGTCTGCAAAAAACGCAGCAGTTTCGACTGCAGGGCAAGGTCCATTTCCCCCACTTCATCGAGAAACAGCGTGCCGCCATCAGCCATTTCGATGGCGCCCTTGCGGTCTTCGTGGGCACCCGTATAGGAGCCTTTGACCGCCCCGAACACTTCGGATTCCATAAGTTCGCGCGGGATGGCGCCGGCATTGATCGCAATGAAGCGCTTCTTGGCGCGCGGGCTGCGCTTGTGCAGGGCTTCGGCCGTCACTTCCTTGCCCGTCCCGCTCTCCCCGGTGATGAACACCGGTGCCGCCGACGGCGCGATCCGCAAAATCTGGTCGTAGATCGCCTGCATTTGTGGCGTCGTTCCCACGAACCCTTCAAAATCAGGATGTTTTTCGACCAGCGTGTCGCACACCATGGCGCGCGCCTTGCCGTGGCGCTGGCCGAGCTCGCCCAGCCTTGCCGCCAGAACAGGTCCTGAGACCGGTAAGGGAAGATAATCGTGCGCACCGGCCCGCATTGCGGCAACCGCCAGCGACACCGATCCGCCATCGGAAAGTGCAATGATCAGCGCATCATCGGACGCCGCCGCCAGAGCACCGAACGCAGCTTCCTGGCCGCCCCCTAGCCCCTCCAGGCTCCCGGTTTCCGCCAGAAGCACGTCGAAGCGTTGTGCCTTGAGATTGCGCATGGCCTGCTGCCCACTTGTGCAGTGCACGAGCGTGATTCCTTGCCCCCATTGGGCATAAATGGCCGACATGGTGGCGCGCGCCCGCTCGGGCGAACACTCGATCAGCAACAGATTCACATCTGCGTCCGACGGGGTTCCATCACGCATCAGGCGGCTTCTCCTTGCCAGATGAAGGCTCTACTCTTGCTGGCACTATCAATCCATTAGGGTAAACAAAGGGTTGGCGCGCCCGCTTTTTAGTCGGACGCGGGAGTGGTAAACCTTTAAATGAAAGCCGAATTTGATTCCCGCGGGGGGCTTTGAGCCGGGTGCAAAATCTGGTGTTGATTTTTGTTGGAGTCTGCGGCGCCGCCATTGGCGCAGCGGCCTATTTCGCCCTCGGCTTCACCCCTATTGAAGCGGGGCTTCTGGCGCTTGCCATAGCGCTGGGAGGCGTGATGGTCGAGGAGCGCAAAGCCCGCCGCCGCGCCTTCCGGCGACTCGAACAGGGCGTCGAGGAAATGGGGCGCCTTCTGGCCACCGATGCCAAGGCGGGCCAGGTCCTCAGTCAGCGTGTAAATGCCCTCGTCGATCTCGAACTCGGCTCACGCCTAGATGTCATCGAGGCCGATATGAGCGTTCTGGGCACCGTCGTCCGCCAGGTCGCCGAGGCGGTGTCTGATCTCGAAACCGCCCAGGCAGCCTCCGCTCCGGCCGCCAAAGACGACCGCAGACCAACCGGTCACTCCGAAGCCCGCCGCGTCCCAACCATTGCACTCGACGAAGTCAAACGCGCCCTCGATGAAGGACGGCTAATTCACCACGTCCGCCCCATCCTAACGCTCCCCCAGCGCAAGACCCACGCCTTCGATATGGTGCCGCGCCTGCAAATCGAGGGGCGCCAGTTGGTCGATCCACCACAATATATGCCCATCCCCACCGGCGAGGGCACGGTTGTCCTCCGCCGCATCGATCGCATCTGCGCCGAAGAGGGTATCCGCATCGTCCGGCGCGCCCGTCTAAACGGCGATCCGGTCCGCCTCCTGATCGATATTTCCCCCGCCAGCCTCGGCGACAAGCCGGCGCTCGATCAGACCTTGAGCCTTCTTGCCGCCAATCGCGCCATCAATTCCGATATCGTCTTTGCGCTCGATTATGAGGATTGGACCCACCTGTCGCGCCCTGAATCCGATGGGCTGGCCAGCCTTGTGCAACAGGGCGTGTCCGTCGCCTTGCGCAATGCGACGACGCTCCGTCTGGATTTTGGCGGCCTTGCCGAAAAGGGCGTGCGCTATATAGAAGCCAGCGCCCACGCTTTCCTCAAATCGCCCGCCACGCTGACCGATTTCCACTCATCCGACATCAACGACTATATCAAGCGCTTCGGCATCAATCTCGTTATTACCGACCTTGAAAGTGAGAGCGAAATCCTTGCGCTGCTTGATGATGGCATAAAGCTTGCGCAAGGCCCGGTTATGGGTGAAGCCGGACCCTTGCGGCCCGATCTGCGCGACGAGGGCGATGACGATCTGCGCCGGGCCGTCGCGCGATAACCACAAATCAAGGAACGCCCATGCCCGCCCTTGCCGGCCCCACTCCCGGTCTTTCCAATCTCGCCACACGCTATAAGGCTGTGCTCTCCGACGTCTGGGGCGTGCTCCATAACGGCGTGACCCCGCACTGGGGTGCCGTCGAAGCGCTGAGCCAATTCCGCGCGAGCGGCGGTCGGGTTGTGCTCATAACCAATGCCCCGCGCCCCGGAAACTCAATCATCGCCCAGCTCGATGCTATGGGCATCCCGCGTGACGCTTATGATGCTCTGGTGTCTTCTGGCGATGCCACCCGCACCTTGCTGGAAAACTGGCGGGGTAGGACTGTGGCCCGCGTCGGCCCCTCCGTCGATGACGTGCTGTTTGAGGGGCTCGATCTCACCTTCGGCTCGGACGAAGAGGCAACCGCCGTGGTCGTCACAGATCTCGATACCGATGACGACACCCCCGACGATTACCTGGACCGCATGGCCATCTGGAAATCGCGCAATCTGCCGCTGATATGCGCCAATCCCGACAAGGTCGTCGAAGAAGGAGACCGGATCGTCTATTGTGGAGGTGCGCTGGCCGATGCCTATGAAGACATCGGCGGCAGGGTGATGATGGCGGGTAAGCCTTACAATCCCATCTACGAGCAGACCAAGGCGCTGGCCGACGAGGCGGCCGGGCAGCGATTCGCAAAAAGCCAGATCCTTGCCATCGGAGATTCCGTACGCACCGATGCCATGGGCGCCGCCCAATTCGGCATCGACCTTCTGTTCATAACCGGCTCGATTCACGCCGCCGAACTCGATGCCTTCAACGATCCACCGGCCCGCCGGGTCTCCGATTTCGTCTCCGTCTCGCGCGCCAATATGATCGGGTTCATGCCGCGTCTGGTCTGGTGAGAGGCGCAAGATAGACACGACGCACTTCATTGCGAAAAATCTTCCCGTCGCTCCCGTGCCGGGGCTGCCTGACATCCGGTTGCACCTCGCCGTCCCGCAAAGCGGGGTTTGGAAACTGGCGCGCGACGGTGTGCCGCCCTATTGGGCCTGGTGCTGGCCAGGCGGGCTTGTGCTGGCCATGCACATCATGACCAATCCCCAAATCGTCTCGGGGCGCACCGTCCTCGATTTGGGAACGGGCTCTGGCCTGGTGGCCATCGCGGCGGCCATGAGAGGGGCCAATCGTGTTCTTGCCTGCGATACCGACCCCAACGCCATCGTTGCGGCAAGACTTAGTGCCGCGCTCAATTCCGTCTCCATCCAGACCTCGCTTGCCGACCTTCTCGACGGCCCGGTGCCTGCACAGGAAGTCATTCTCGTGGGCGACCTTTTTTATAAAGCCGCATTCGCCAGACGCGTCGTGGCGTTCCTTGATCGCTGCCTGAGCGAAAAGCGCCAAATCTATGTCGGAGACATCGGACGCGAGCACTTGCCGCGCGACCGTATGCTGTCCATAGGCACCTATCCGCTCATCGATTTCGGCGAACCCGCTACAGCCGAGCCGCGTCCCGCGCACGCTTGGCGCTATATTGGCCGAATGGCCTGATCCTCGGCCCTTGCAATCGGGATCACAAAAAGGCAATTTCCGCGCGACTTCAATTGGCCTCACCCAATCCTTCCGTTTCGGAAGCGCGACGAACGATCCAGACGATATGACCGCAGGCAAGACCTTCGCCCGACTCGACGGCCTTTCGGCCGTTCCGACAGCTCTCAAGGGCGGTGTCGTGGCCATCGGCAATTTCGATGGGTGCCACCGCGGCCATCAGCAGGTTTTTGCCACCGCCCGCGCCATGGCGGAAAAAAAGGGTCTGCCGGCACTGGTCCTGACCTTCGAGCCCCATCCGCGCGATGTCTTTGCGCCAAACCCCTTTCTGTATCGTCTGACCTATGCCGATCAAAAGGCGAGCCTCGTCGCGGCGCTGGGCTTTGATGCTGTGGCCTTCATGGAATTCTCCCGCGATCTGGCTTCCGTGGAAGCAAGCGAATTTGTTGCGCGCTACCTGCTCGAAGCGCTCGAGGTTTCCGGCGTGGTGGTCGGTGCCGATTTTCATTTCGGCAAGGGCAGGGCGGGTACGCCCGATTTTCTTCTGGCCCAAGGCGAGCAGCACGGCTTTTCGGTCGAGATCTGCGACATGCTCGATGACGGCATTGAGCCTGTATCATCATCTCGCGTCCGCGATGCGCTTGCTGGCGGCAATATCGTGACTGCCAACTCCCTTCTGGGCTACCACCACTTCTTTTCCGGCACGGTGATCGAAGGCGACAAACGCGGCCGCGACCTGGGCTATCCCACCGCCAATATGGTCGTTCCCCAGACCTTCGGGCTCGCGCAAGGGGTTTATGCCGTCAGGGTCCGGCTCGATGGCGAGCTATTCGATGGTATTGCCGCCTATGGCAAGCCAATGTTCGACAATACGCGTCCGCCCTTCGAGACCTTCATTTTCGATTTCGACCGCACCATCTATGGCAAGGCTCTCGACATCGCCCTGCTCGGCTTTATCCGGGGGCAGATGACATTCGATGGTCTCACACCGCTCATAGCGCAGATGGACAAGGATACGGCGGCAGCGCGAATTATCACCGCCCAGGCCCGCCCGCTCTCCGAGCTGGACGCCGCCCTGGGCTTTGTCGATGGGTCCGTCGGCTAAATCGCGTTCGGTGCAGCACGCCGCAGCCGGCATCCCGGCCTTGAGCCGGGATCTAGTCCGCTCAGACGCCGTGATCACTTCGTGCTATGCCGCAAACCCATCGACTTTTCCGCCGGTCCGCTGTTAAAAGCGGTCCCGATCTCATGACTGAAGATTTCCGCGAGTTCTTATGACCGACACGCAAACAGGCGCGACAACCGAACGCGACTATTCAAACACTCTGTTCCTGCCCCAGACCGATTTCCCCATGCGGGCCGGTCTGCCCCAGCGCGAGCCCGAATGGCTCAAGCGCTGGGAAGATATGGACCTCTACAAAATGCTGCGCGAGCAGAGCCGCGAACGTGAAAAATTCACGCTCCACGATGGCCCTCCATACGCCAATGGCAACATCCATATCGGCCACGCGCTCAACAAGACATTGAAGGATCTTGTGTCGCGTTCCATGCAGATGCTGGGCTACAATTCTGCCTATGTGCCCGGCTGGGACTGCCACGGCCTGCCCATCGAATGGAAGATCGAGGAGCAGTACCGGGCCAAGGGCCTCAGCAAAGATGAAGTCCCGGTCAACGAATTCCGCGCCGAATGCCGTACCTTTGCCGAGCAATGGGTGGATACTCAGCGCGAGGAATTCAAGCGCCTGGGCGTGAATGGCGATTGGGCCAATCCCTATCTCACCATGAGCTTCGATGCCGAAGCCACCATTGCGTCCGAATTGATGAAAGTTGCCGCCTCCGGCCAGCTCTATCGCGGCAGTAAGCCCGTCATGTGGTCGGTCGTCGAGCGGACAGCGCTCGCCGAAGCCGAGATCGAATATCAGGATTATGAAAGCGACGCGATCTGGGTGAAGTTTCCCGTGGCTACCCAGCATTGGGCCGACAAGGCGCCGGTGGAAAAGCTATTGGACGCGTCTGTTGTCATCTGGACCACCACCCCATGGACTATCCCCGGCAACCGCGCGGTGTCCTATTCCTCGCGCATCGCCTATGGCCTCTACGAAGTGGAGTCTGCCGAGAACGATTTCGGCCCCCAGCCCGGTGAAAAGCTGATCTTTGCCGACAACCTCGCCGCCGAAAGCGCGACAAAGGCAAAACTCGCCTTCAGGCGCCTTGCCGACGTCACCGCCGATGAACTCGGCGCCATGACCCTCCATCACCCCCTCCGCGGCTTCGGCGGCGGTTACGATTTCCTCGTGCCCCTGCTCGATGGCGATCATGTCACCGACGATGCCGGCACTGGCTTTGTCCATACCGCGCCCGGCCATGGCGCAGACGACTTTGAAATCTGGATGGCTGAGGGTCGCGCTATCGCGGCAAAGGGCATCGACACGTCAATCCCCTTCACCGTCGACGACGCCGGTTTCTATACCAAGGACGCTCCCGGCTTTGGCCCCGACGCCGAGGGTGGACCCGCGCGCATCATCGACGACAAGGGCAAGAAGGGCGACGCCAACCAGCGCGTCATCACCGCGCTCATCGCCGCCAACAATCTCTTCGCCCGTGGCCGCCTCAAGCACCAGTACCCCCACTCCTGGCGCTCGAAAAAACCCATTATCTTCCGCAACACCCCCCAATGGTTCGTCTATATGGACAAGGACCTTGGAAAGGGAGCGGACGACACCCTGCGCACCCGCGCCCTGACCGCCATCGACGCCACCAAATTCGTGCCCCCCGCCGGGCAGAACCGCCTGCGCTCGATGATCGCCGATCGCCCCGATTGGGTGCTCTCGCGCCAGCGCGCCTGGGGCGTGCCGATCACCGTGTTCGTCAATGCTGAAACTGGCGAAATCCTTAAAAACGATGCCGTCAACGCCCGCATCGTTGCCGCCTTCGAAACCGAGGGTGCCGACGCATGGTTCGCCGAAGACGCCAAACAGCGCTTCCTCGGCAATGATGTCGCAGACCCAGAAAACTGGACCAAGGTCACCGATATTCTCGATGTCTGGTTCGACTCTGGTTCGACCCATTCCTTCGTTTTGCGCAACAAGGAAAAATGGCCGGACCTGAAATTCCCGGCTTCGATGTATCTCGAGGGTTCCGACCAGCATCGCGGCTGGTTCCACTCCTCGCTGCTCGAAAGCTGCGCCACCAACGGCTTTGCCCCTTACGAATCCGTCCTTACTCATGGCTTCACCATGGACAAGAACGGCTTCAAGATGTCCAAATCACTGGGCAACACCATTGCGCCCCAGGACATCATCAAGAAGTTCGGCGCCGACATCCTGCGCCTCTGGGCGGCGACCATCGACTATGCCGAAGATCACCGCATCGGCGATGAAATCCTGGCCAACACCGTCGAGATGTACCGCAAGATGCGCAATTCCTTCCGCTGGCTGTTGGGAAATCTCGCCCATTACAAGCCCGAGGAAGCGGTGGCCCACGCCGACATGCCCGAGCTAGAAAAGCTCATCCTGCACCGTCTCGCCGTCCTCGATGGCGAGGTCCGCGCCGGCTACAAGGCGTACGACTACAAGCGTGTGGTCAACACCATCGCAAACTTCATGAATCTCGAACTCTCGGCGTTCTATTTCGACATCCGCAAGGACGCGCTCTATTGCGATCCGATCTCATCAACAAAGCGCAAGGCGGCCCTGACGGTCCTTGACCAGCTCTATTCATGCCTCACCGCATGGCTGGCTCCGGTGCTGGTCTTCACGATGGAAGAAGTCTGGCTTGAGCGAAACCCGGGCGACACGTCTTCCGTCCACACTCGCACCTTCCCGGAGGTCCCCTCAGAGTGGCGCGACGATGGCTTGGCGGCAAAATGGGCAAAGATCCGTGCGGTACGCCGCGTGGTCACCGGCGCGCTCGAAATCGAGCGCAAGAACAAGGTCATCGGCTCATCGCTTGAGGCCGCTCCCATAGTCGCTATCACCGATCCTGAGCTTGCCAAGGCGGTCGAGTCTCATGATCTCGCCGAATTGTGCATTGTCTCGGCTATTTCTACTCAATCCCATGCCTTTTCGAACGAGCAATTTTTCAAGTTGGACGAGGTTCCGGGGGTCCAGGTGGCCTTTGCCAGAGCCGCGGGAACCCGTTGCGCTCGCTCATGGAAAGTCTCGCCCGAGGTCGGTTCTGACCCCGAATATCCCGATCTGACTCCCCGTGACGCTCAGGCTATGCGCGAGCGGGTGGCTGCAGGGCTTAGCGTATGAATTTCCTGATGAAGCCATCGGTGCTGTGGAGTTTTTTCCTCGGGGTGGACGTCCTGATTTTCGACCGCCTGCACAAATATCTGCAGATCGATATGGCCGGCTGGACAGGGGGTGAAGTCATCGACGTTGCTCCGTTTTTCGACTACACTCTCGTCTGGAACAC
The DNA here is from genome assembly GCF_025854335.1 of Pelagibacterium flavum. Lineage (NCBI taxonomy): Bacteria > Pseudomonadati > Pseudomonadota > Alphaproteobacteria > Hyphomicrobiales > Devosiaceae > Pelagibacterium > Pelagibacterium flavum. Next base: position 3,182,783 of record NZ_CP107716.1, on the reverse strand, counting down.
CGGCATCTCCTATGGCCTTATGGGCGGCATGGCGCCGGAAATGCTGTTGGTTGTCATGGGCTTGGCTATGGTCGCGCTGGGCTGGTGGTGGGTCAAGGAAGACTCCCTTCTCACCCGCATCGGCATCGCTCTCGCCATTGGCGGCGCCCTCTCCAACGCCATCGATCGCGTGGTTTATGGTGCCGTCGCCGACTTTTTCTCGCTGAGCTTTTTCCCGTATGTATTCAACATCGCCGACATGGCCATCAGCATAGGCGTCATTGCACTGATAATCGACGTGCTGCGCCCGCGACCGGAGTCGGAAGCGAAATCGTAAATCGGCCAAATTCTGGCCTTACGCCCACCAATGGGCTATAACCCCACGAAAATCGTGGGATCATCAGGGTGGTCGAGACCTCAATGGGTATCGTTGTAACGAGTAATAACAGGATTAAGCGCCTGTTGAGTATGACATTTCTCGCTGCGGCCGCGGCTTCGGCACTTGCGGCCTGCACCACCGTGGAGGGCACCAATGCGCTCACCGACCCGCTGACTTTCGAGCGCGAAGTGATGCGCTCGACCCTGCAGGGCGTGGGCATCGTGCCGCGCGAGGAAAAGGCGATGGTCTCGGGAGAGCGCAGCCCGCTCGTGCTCCCGGCATCAGGAGCAACCCCTCCGCCCCCCAGCCAGTCGACAGCAGTCATTCCCGAGGATTCGGGCGCCGTGACCATCGACACCACCGGCCTGACCACCGCCGATCTTGAAGCGCTGCGGACCGGGCGCGTGCTGTCGTCGGGCGCAACTTCGGGTCGTCCCCTGACCGAAGCCGAGGCCCGTCAGCTTGCAGCGCGTATGGCCGCCTACCGCAATGCGCAGGGCTTGACCGAGCGCAACATCTACCTTCCGCCCGAGCAATATTTCCAGACGGTGGCAGGCCAGCAAACCATATGCGAAGCGGCCAATGGTGACCTTGTCACCCTGTCCGATCCTCGCTGTCCACCTGATGTTCGCGCCGCAGCCTCTCGCTGATTTCGCGCGCAGCACCGAAGAATGTTCAGGGCGGGGCCGTTGGCCTCGCTTTGTTTTGATAGCTCCAGATCGAAAGAAGACGCTCCAATGAGCGATAAAGCCCCACCCCCATCCGGCGAGCGCCTCGCCAAGGTCATCGCCCGCGCAGGAGTCTGTTCGCGCCGCGATGCCGAAGCCTGGATCACCGCCGGCCGCATCGCGGTCAACGGCAGCCCGGTCAAGACCCCCGCATTCAATGTCGTTGAAAGCGATACTATCGCCGTCGATGGCAAGCCCCTGGCCCGCAAGCAGGCCACCCAGCTTTGGCTGTATCACAAGCCCGCGGGCCTCATGGTCACCGAAAAGGACCCCGAGGGGCGCGCAACCGTCTTTTCGGAATTTGAAAAGCTCGGTTTGCCGCGCGTGCTGACTGTGGGACGGCTCGACTACAATACCGAGGGCCTTTTGCTGCTCACCAATGATGGTGGCCTCAAGCGCACCCTCGAGCTGCCTGCAACCGGCTGGGTGCGGCGTTACCGTGTCCGTGCCTTCGGCTCGGTGACCCAGGAACAGCTCGATACGCTTGCCAACGGCACGACCGTTGAAGGGGTTGATTACGGTCCCATCGAAGCGACGCTCGACAGCACCAGTGGTTCCAATGTTTGGATCAGCATGAGCTTGCGCGAGGGCAAGAACCGCGAGGTTCGCAACGTCCTTGGCGCGCTCGGCCTCGAAGTCAACCGGCTGATCCGTCTCTCCTATGGCCCGTTCCAGCTTGGTGATCTGCCGACGGGGTCGGTCGAAAAGGTGAAGACGCGCATTCTCCAGGACCAACTGGGCAAGCGCCTGGCCGAAAGTGCAGGGGCAGATTTCGATTCTCCCATCGCTGAGGAACCTAATCAGCCGCGCCGCCGCTCCCCTCAGCGCGAAAGCCAACCTACTGAGCGCGATCGTTTTGGTGGTCTGCGCAAACGGCCCGATTTCAAGCGTCCCGAGCGGCGCGAAGAAGCCCCTCGCACGGTTCACTTCGACGATGGCCGCCCCTCCCAGAGCTTTGTGCCGTCTGGTGGTGACCGGAAGGGTAAGCGCGATGAAGGTGGCTTCGGTGACCGGCCGCGCCGCGACGCCGCAGGCGGAAAAAGCTTTGACCGGGGAGGTAAGTCGTTCGGCGATCGTCCCCAAAAGCCCGGCGGCAAGCCGTTTGGCAAGGGGCCGCGCGATGCCGGCGGTGGTGATCGCTCGTTTCGCAAGGATGCGGATCGCCCTCCGCGCCGGGAATCTGCCGGAGGAGACCGCCCCTTTAACAAAGGCCCCCGCAGGGACGGTGGAGGAGACCGACCCTTCTCAAGTGGTCCGCGCCGCGAAGGCGCTGGTGCCGATCGTCCATTCTCCAAAGGGCCTCGTAGAGATGGTGCCGGCGGCGATCGTCCCTTCGCAAAAGGGCCGCGTCGGGAGGGCACCGGCGCAGACCGGCCCTATTCCAAAGGACCACGGCGCGAGGGCGCAGGTTCTGATCGCCCGTTCTCGAAAGGCCCTGGCGGCCAGACCCGCCCCGGTGGCAAGCCCTTTGGCAAGGGGCCACGCCGGGAAACCGGGGCTGACAGGCCGACCGGCCAGCGCCCGCCGCGTAGGGATGGAAAGCCATCGACCGGCACTCGGCCCGATCGCCCCCGCCGCCCGCGTCCGGACGAGGATAAATAGCTAGATGCGCATCGTCGCCGGAAAATTCCGCGGCAAACAGCTCGAAGCGCCGAAGTCGGACGATATTCGTCCCACTTCGGACCGGGTGCGCGAGGCCGTGTTCTCGATAATCGGAAGCCGCATCGGTCCCCATCTGGAGGGATTGCATGTACTCGATCTGTTTGCCGGCACGGGCGCGCTGGGTTTTGAAGCGTTATCGCGGGGCGCTGATCACTGTGTCTTCATCGACACCGGCATTGAGGCGCGCGGCCTCATTCGCGGACACATCGAGCATTTCGGCGTCGGCGGCCAGACCAAGCTTCTTAAGCGTGATGCCACAGATCTTGGGCCGGCCGAACGGATCAAGCCTTGTGGGCTTGTCTTTGCCGACCCGCCATACGGCAAAGGTCTGGGTGAAAAGGCCATCGCCAGCGCGCTGTCTGGCGGATGGATTGCACCAGACGCTCTTATCGTCCTTGAAGAACGAAAAGATGTTGCCATCGAGGGTCCAACCGGCACTCAGATTGTCGATCGCCGCGAATATGCTGAGACAGCCATCACCTTCCTCGAGGTCGCGTGACACCAGCAGATGTGGGGAAGTGTGGGGAAAGTAACCTTTGCCACACAGCAGCCACAAATTTGCCGCTCCCAGCCATTTTTTGAGGAACCACTCGTTCGCGACGCGGGTTGGTCCTGCATCGTGCAAGCTGGAGGCAACGCAATGGCACTCGTTATCCTGAGCATCATCGCCGCTTTGGTCACGCTGGCCGCGGCCACAGCCGGGCTGCTCATTTCCGCTCAGGCCGAGGTTGACAGTGCGCCTTCCAACAACGCCGACACTCGCTCGGTCTGAAAGGCGTTAGAATCGGCAACGATTATCGGCGCCCGAACAAGCGCTCCAGATCGCCCTTCTTGAGTTCGATATAGGTCGGGCGTCCATGAATGCATTGACCCGAATGGGGCGTAGCCTCCATTTCGCGCAACAGCGCGTTCATCTCGTCAGCGCGCAAACGTCGCCCTGATCGCACCGATCCATGACACGCCATGCGGGCAATGATAGCATCCATGCGTTCCTCAAGCACCGCCACATTGTCCCATTCCGCCAGCCCGTCCGCGAGATCGCGGATTAAACCTTCAATGTCGGTTTGGCCCAGAAGGGCAGGGGTTTCGTTGACCGCCACTGCCCCAGGGCCAAATCGTTCGAGATAAAGCCCGAGCCTTTCCAGCACCGGAGTGGCCTCCTCGAGCCGTCCGCAGTCTTCTTCTGGAAGATCGATAACCACCGGGATCAATTGTCGCTGACTGGCAACCGGCCCGCTGCGCAACTGCGCGCGAAATCGCTCATAGACTAGCCGTTCATGCGCGGCGTGCTGGTCGATCAGAACCAGCGCGTCGCCATTCTGGGCAACGATGTAATTCTCAAAGACCTGGGCCCGCGCCACACCAAGTGGAAAGTCCTGCTGCTCCGCCGACGGCATTTCCGTCGGCTCGTGCCGGGCGCTGGGCGCATCGAATTTACGGATCTCGGCGGCCAGACCAGGCGAGAAAGTGCTCTGCTGCCCGAGCAAAGGCGATGGCGCTCTATACCCGGTCGACACGCCCCCCGGTTCGGCAAAGCTGCTCGTCGGTTCGCCCGGGACCGGAGATACGGGGGCCCGAAAACTGGCCAGCGCGGATTCCGCCACGCTCGATGATGCCCGAAAACCGGCCGCTGCCAGCGCTTCACCGATGGCCCGGATAACAGCGCCACGCACGGCGCCCTGATCGCGAAATCGCAATTCGGCTTTGGTCGGGTGCACGTTGACATCGACTTCACCCGGGTCGATGGCAACGAATAGTGCGATGACCGGAAACCGGTCGCGGTGCAGAAAATCGGCATAGGCAGCCCGCACCGCCCCGAGCAGTACCTTGTCGCGCACCGAGCGGCCGTTGACGAAGTAGAACTGGTTGAGCGTATTGGCGCGTGAATAGGTCGGCAGTCCTGCCAGCCCGCCAACCACGATCCCGCTCCGCGAAAACCCGATCTGCTGCGCGTTCTCGGGAAAATCCGCTCCGATAATCTGCGCCAGTCTGGCATGGACAGCATTTTCCCCGGTCTGTGCCGGCCAGTTGATCGGCTGCCTGTCAGTGCCCGACAAAACGAAGTGCACACCGCGATGCGCCATCGCGAGCCGCTTGATGACATCGGTTATAGCCCCGGTCTCGGCTCTGTCGGTCTTTAGGAATTTCAGCCGTGCCGGGATGTCGGCAAAGAGGTTCTTGACCTCGACAATCGTACCGCGATTAACCGGATGCGGCACCGGACCGGATTTGACACCGCGCTTGAGCGAGATCTTGAGCCCCGTTTCGGCGTCCTGCGTCCGTGAAGCAATCGAGAGGTCGGACACCGAACCGATCGATGCCAGAGCCTCGCCACGGAACCCCAGGGTCCGAATGTCGTCCAGCCCATCATCCTTGAGCTTTGAAGTCGCGTGCCGTTCGACGGAAAGCACCAGATCGGCCTCGTCCATGCCATGGCCGTCATCCTCGATGCGGATCAGGCTCTTCCCCCCAGCCGCTGTGGTAACTGCTATGCGTTTCGCTCCAGCATCGAGCGCATTTTCGACCAGCTCCTTTACGACGCTGGCCGGACGCTCGACGACTTCGCCGGCGGCAATCTTGTTGACCAGATCGTCTGGAAGCTGGCGAATGGCCATAGATGCTGATTCTCCTTTGTGACCACTCTAGCGGGGCGGACACATCTCGCCAAAGCTGATATGAGCGCCAGACCATGACCACGTCCGACAATCCCATGGAAATTGCGTTTACCCTCGCCGCGGAGGCTGCTGCGGCCGGTGAAGTGCCGGTTGGCGCCGTCATCATGCGCGATGGCGCGGTGCTGGCCACCGGACGCAACACAATGCGCGAGACCGCCGATCCCACGGCCCATGCCGAATTCAACGCCATCCGTGCGGCACTTGCCGCAGATGGCACCGGACGTTTGGCCGATTGCGATCTCTATGTGACGCTCGAACCCTGCACCATGTGCGCCGGTGCCATTGCTCACGTCAAATTGCGGCGGCTTTATTACGCTGCGGAGGATCCCAAGGGCGGGGCGGTCGATAACGGCGTCCGGTTTTTCGACCAGCCCACCTGCCATCATGCGCCCGAAGTGATCGGAGGTGTCTCGGCGAGCAGGGCCGCAGAAATGCTCAGGAAATTTTTCGCTGAGCGGAGATGAATCCTTCGACCTTGGCCGATATTTCCCGCTTGAAGCGATCCTTCTCGGCCTCGCCGGCCTTTATGATTTCCCGTACCCGCCAATATTCATGCGCGCCAATATTGACATGGTGGGGGCGGAAATAGAGGTCGGGCGGATAGGCCGCGATCATATGGGCGATCAACTGGTGCATCATGATCTGGGCGGAGCCAAATCCGATATCGATCATCGTCGGAATATAGCCGTCCGGCCAAGCATGGGGATCGCCATTGACGTCGATACCAACCAGAATGTCGGTGCCTGCCGCCGCGTGGTCAAGCGGCAGGGGATTGACTACGCCGCCATCGACCAGAACCGTCTTGTGGAAATGGACGGGCCTGTAAAGGCTCGGGACGGCTAGCGAGGCGGCCAGCGCCGGCTTGAGCGCGCCTTCATGAAACGCGACCTGATGCCAGGATCTGAAGTCGGTCGCAACGCAGGTGAACGGAATCTTGAGCCCCTGAAATGTCTCGGGCATATCGTCGGGCGTAAATGTGTCGACCACCTGAACAGGATCGAGCTGGATCGAAATGCCCTCGCGGAAGATTTTTGCCATCGACCGGACCTGGGTGGACAGCAGGCGTCCGAACAGCCCGTTCATTGTCCCCAGCATTTCGTAAGATAGCCCGCGGATTTCCCGGCCTGTCAGCCCGGCTGCCCAGCCCGATCCGATCAGCGCGCCGATCGACGTGCCTGCGATCCGGTGCGGGACGAGCCCCAGCTCATCCATCGCTTCGATGAAAGGAATATGCGCCAGTCCGCGGGCGGCTCCGCCCCCTAGCGCGATCCCTATTCTGGGATCACTGATCGTCCCCATGGCCACAAGCCCTCCGGTTCCTCCGTCAGCCTAGTCTAGCCATATACGGTTGAGAAGAGTTTGCTGCTACAGAGCCCGCCAGCCGATGTCGCGCCGACAAAATCCGTCCGGCCAGTTAATGGCGTCGACTGCGGCATAGGCGCGTTCCCGCGCTTCGCTCACATTCTCGCCAATCGCCGTGACGTTTAGCACTCGCCCACCATTGGCAAGCAGGGTGCCGCCGTTCCGCACCGTGCCGGCGTGAAAGACCCGAACGGTATCACTGTCCAGCCCTTCGACGTTCGCTATGACGGTATTTTTCTCGTAAGCGCCCGGATAACCGCTAGCGGCGAGAACCACCGTCAGTGCGACCCCGCGCTTCCAGCGCGGGGAAACATTGGCGAGGGTGCCATGCGCGGTGCCTTCGAGGATATCGAGCAGATCGCTCTCGAGCAGCATCATCAGAACCTGAGTTTCGGGATCCCCGAAACGGGTGTTGAATTCGATGAGCTTGGGGCCGTCCTTGGTCATCATCAGGCCAGTGAACAACACGCCGGAAAAAGGCGTTCCACGCGCCGCCATGCCCTTGATGGCCGGAGCGACAATTTCGCGGTAGGCGCGCTCTATCATTGCATCGGTCATCACAGGAGCGGGGGCATAGGCGCCCATGCCGCCTGTATTGGGTCCCTTATCCTCATCGAAGGCGCGCTTGTGATCCTGCGCGGCGGGCAAAAGGATGGTATATTCGCCATCGCAGATGGCAAAGAGGCTCGCTTCTTCGCCGACCAGACATTCTTCGATCACCACTTCCGCGCCCGCAGCACCAAATGCTCCCGAAAAACAATCGCGCACGGCCTCTCGCGCCTCTTCCAGCGTCTCAGCCACAGTAACACCCTTGCCGGCTGCCAGGCCGTCGGCCTTGATGACGATTGGAGCACCGTGCTGATCGAGATAGGCGAGCGCGGGTTCGAGCGCGTCGAATTTGCCATACGCGGCAGTAGGAATGCCCATCTCGTCGCACAACGCCTTTGTAAAGGCCTTGGACCCTTCGAGCTGCGCAGCGACCTTTGACGGGCCGAAAACGGCAACTCCGGCTGCGCGCAAATCGTCCGAAATGCCCGCCACCAGCGGCACTTCGGGTCCTACCACCACGAGGTCGATCCTCTCGCGTAACGAAAAGTCGACAACAGCCGCGTGATCGGTCACGTCGAGAGCGATATTTTCGGCAATGGTCTGGGTGCCGCCATTGCCGGGCGCGACAAACAGCTTCTCGAGCCGCTCCGATTGCGTCATCTTCCAGGCCAGCGCATGTTCGCGTCCACCCGATCCGATCAGCAACACCCGCATGCCTCACCCTCTTTGCCTTGAGTTTGGCGCCCCTCTATCATGTGCGATGACAACCCGCCACCCTTGACGGCGCCGCAAGGCTCGGTCACCAACGACACCTATGAGCGATAATCAGTCCAACGCCTTCGAATTCACGGTTTCCGAAATCTCCCAAGCGGTCAAACGCACCGTCGAGGACCAGTTCGGGTACGTGCGGGTGCGCGGCGAGATCTCCGGGTTTCGTGGCCAGCACAGTTCGGGCCACTGCTATTTCACACTGAAGGATGACGCCGCCGCCATGGATGCGGTGGTCTGGAAGGGCAACTATTCGCGCCTTGCCTTCAAGCCTCAGGAAGGGCTGGAGATTATCGCCACCGGGCGGCTGACCACCTATCCGCGCTCATCGAAATATCAGATTGTTATTGAAAACATCGAACCCGCTGGTGCCGGCGCCCTTATGGCACTTCTCGAGGAGCGGCGGAAAAAATTCATCGCCGAGGGCCTGTTCGCGCCAGAACGCAAGAAGGAGCTCCCTTACCTGCCGCGGGTGATCGGGGTCGTGACCTCTCCGACCGGCGCGGTGATCCGCGATATTCTCCATCGTCTCGATGATCGGTTTCCCTCTCATGTGATTGTTTGGCCGGTTCGGGTGCAGGGCGATACCTGCGCACCTGAGGTGACCGCCGCCATCGATGGCTTCAACGCCTTTCCGCCCGAGGGCCCCATCCCGCGCCCCGACCTGCTCATCGTCGCACGCGGTGGCGGCTCTATCGAGGATCTGTGGGGCTTTAACGAGGAAAGCGTGGTCCGAGCCGTCGCACGTTCGGCAATACCGGTCATCTCCGCCGTTGGGCACGAAACCGACATCACGCTGGTGGACTACGTTGCTGACAGGCGCGCTCCGACCCCCACGGGCGCCGCCGAAATGGCCGTTCCGGTGCGTGGCGAACTGATCGCCTATGTCGATGATCTCGGTTCACGTCAGCGCATGGCGGCGCGCCGTATCTCCGGCAATCTCAAGGATCGTCTCCGTGCTGCAGCGGCAGGTTTGCCTCGACCCGGTGATCTCGTTTCCACCCAGCGCCAGCGCCTCGATATGGCGACGGCGCGGCTCGGGTCGGGCTTGCGCGCAGCCCAGCACACCAAAGCCATGGATCATCAACGGATCGCTGGCCGTCTGGCGGTCGGTCTGTTGCGCCAAAGGCTCGATGCCGCCGCCAACAGGCTGCAAACCGCGAGCACAAGAGGTCGCCATGGGTTGCAGACAAGGGCCGGGCGAGCGCGGGTTGCGTTTTCACCGATCGCCAGCCGATTGCGCCCCGGCCTACTCACAACACCAATCGCTCAGGGACACCGCCATCTCGATGCGATTTCCAATCGTATGGACCCCGCGTTCATCCGCATCGTCGAAACCCGTCGGGCGCGGCTCGATGGGCTGTCGAAATTGCTGACATCGGTCAGCTATCATCAGGTTCTGGCCAGAGGATTCGCGTTGGTCACCGATGCCAGCGGCAATCTCGTGCGCGCATCCGATGACGTCAAACCCGGCGACGCGCTGACCATCGACGTGGCTCAGGGCTCGATTGCTGCAACGGTTTCCGGTGCACCTCCGATTCCGCGGAAGAAAACGCGCTCTGAAAGTGGCGGCGGCGAACAGGAAAGTCTATTTTGACCGCCATCCCAAAGCCCGCTAAACAGAGGGTAGAGGAAGGTCGCACATGAACATTCTCGATTCCGGCTTTGCGCCGTCCGAAGCCAAAATTCGTTATCTTGATGCCGACTACGTTGTCGTCAAGCCGGGCACCTTTGTGCGCTGCGCAATCACCAATGCGCCCATCCCTATTGAGGATCTGACCTATTGGAGCGTGGACAAGCAGGAGGCATACGCCGATGCCAAAGCCGCATTCACGGCCTATCAGCGATCCATCGGCGAAAAATAACCCCGTAGGAACTAGTGCGCTTCGGCGGGGTCCAGCAGCTTGTGCATATGCACGATGAAGTACCGCATCTCCGCATTGTCCACGGTCATCTGCGCCTTCTGCTTCCAGACCGCATAGGCTGAGGCATAGTTGGGGTAGACGCCAACGATATCGACCTCATCGAGATTTTTGAACTCGACGCCTTCGAGATCGGACATCTCCCCGCCGATGACGAGGTGGAGCAATTGTTTGGCCGGTGCTTCGCTCATGCCTTAAGCCTGTGGTTCTGGATTGTCGGAATCGGGTTGCGGGCAGCCATAGACGACGCGCAAGGCATCGCACAAGGGCGTTAATAGTGAAATGTCGGCGGTGGCGGCAAGCGCCGCGTGGCGCGTATCGGTGCCGTTGTAGCGCGGCGCCCCCAGACAGACATCCTCAAAGCGAGCGCCCGCTTCCGAAAGGATGATATCAGCGCCCGCAATGTCCCAATCCTGCGCGCCGCGCCGTGCAACCGCCGCATCGAGCTTGCCGGATGCCACCTGCACCAGCCGATAGGCGAGCGAGGGATAGGCAGGTCCCTTGCTATAGCTCAGCCCGCTTGCGGCAAGCTCGTTATGAACAGCGGCGGGAGCGGGTATCAGTGGTGCTTCCGAGCCAGTCCGGTGGGCACGCAGGGTTACGCCGTTGCAAGTGGCCCCAAGCCCAAGTCCACCCACATACATCTCGTCGCGCGCCGGAGCATACACAACGCCTGCAATAGCAACTCCGTTCTCGACCACCGCAAGCGAAATCGTCCAACTGTCCTCACCACGTATATATCCACGCGTCCCATCGATGGGGTCGACGATGAAAATACGCTGGTGGTCCAGCCGGGCTGGGGAGTCTGCAGTTTCCTCGCTAAGCCAACCATAATCGGGCCGCGCCGCCCGTAATGCGCCGGACAGGAAATTGTCGACCGCAATATCGGCTTCGGAGACCGGAGACGTTATGTTTTTGGTCCAGGTCCGCATATCGGTTCTGAAAAAACCGAGCGCGATGATCCCCGCATGAACTGCCGCCGATTTGAGCAGCTTGATGTCGTCTTCAATGCCCTTGGGCACAGTGGTGGGCATGCCCACTCCCAAACCGATCGGTGTCACGCGCGCCTTCCGCTGGAGCGGGCGGCACTTCGGGCCCTTGTTAGGCTGATAATCGGGCGTGCGCAAGCGGTGCGGTTAATCGCTTCTTACACAGGGTGAGATTCCGCTAACCCATTTTGACACAAGAGAAACTTAACCCCGTTTTTTAAGCCGATGATGAGAGCGCCGCGCTAGATTGGCCCCAACGAAAAGAGAGCACCAAAACAAAAAGCTCTCGGAAGTTGACAGGAAGGCTAACAATGGTTTTCGGCATGATCGTCGATGGGTTTCCATCGACTCTTTTGCAAGGCGCGGTCTATCCGCGGCACCGGGTTCATAACGCAGCCAATGATAACGGTCGGCGTGATGACTTGATGACCGTAACCGTGCGGCGCAAACTCGACAAGAGCGGTGTCACGGTCAAGATCAAGGTGCCGGTCGCCGAATATGTCGGCGTTGCCGTTTCAACCCGCATTACCGACGAAGGCAATCTCTCCAGCGCCATCGAACTCATCCATTCCAACGAAGATCTCCACTACCGGGTCTTTGAGGAGGAGGGTAATTCCAACGTCGTAGCCGAATGGCAGAACTGGGGTCGCAAGCTGCGCTTGCCGCTCTATATTCGCTCGGGGGACGGTGCGCTTGTCGCATATTCCCAGCAGATCGACGGCGTCATGGTCGGCAATTCGAACGGCCGCCGGATGCTCTCGGCCGAAGCCGAACGCCGCACCCGCTTTGCCCGCCGCCGCAAGCCGGGCGAAAAGCAGGCGTAATTCTAATCGAGTGACTTCCGAAAGCAGGCACGGCCCCGCCCCTGGCGGGGTCTTTGCATATCGGCCTAGAAAAACCCCTCGATGACAAACGCTGCGGTCAGCGCGACCCCCAGCCAATGGTTGGATTTGAACAGCATCAGGCTGCGCCCGCCATTGGTGCGCTCGATGGTCAGAACCTGCCAGGACAGTATCGCCACCGTTGCGAGGAAAAGAGCAAAAAATACAAGACTCGCTCCCGCCATGAGGGCTGCGATGCCCCACAGGATCGCGGCCAGGCCGTAAAATATTGCGACGAAGGGGACAACGTTTTCCCCCGCCAGCCGGGCGGTGGATTTAACGCCGATCAACGCATCGTCCTCGACATCCTGCAGGGCATAGATCGTGTCGTACCCGATGGTCCACGCGATACATCCCAGATAGAGAACCAACGCGGGCCACGCCAGGACGCCGGTTTCCGTAGCCCAGCTCAGCAGGGCACCCCAGGAAAAGGCCAGGCCCAGGAAAAGCTGTGGCCAATAAGTGACCCGCTTCATGAATGGGTATATCGCCACCAGAGCCAGCGAGGCGATGCCGAGAATAATCGCAAACCCGTTGAACTGGACCAGCACCGCAAGCCCGACCAGCGATTGCGCGACGAGCCAGACGGCGGCTTGCCTGACGCTGACCTGCCCCGACGGAATGGGCCGCGACCGCGTACGGGCCACCTTGTCGTCGATGTCGCGGTCGACAATATCGTTGAACGTGCAACCAGCGCCGCGCATCGCGATGGCGCCGACGAAAAACAGGATGAAGTGCCACCAGTTGAATGCACCGCCTGTGGCGACGCTGACCAGTCCCAGCCCATAGGCACAGGGCCAGAACAGGAGTTGGTAGCCTATGGGGCGGTCGAGCCGCGACATACGAAGGTAGGGCTTTGCATAGGCTGGCGCATAGCGATCGACCCAATTGCCTTTCGGGGCATCGGCGACCGAACCGGGAATATTGTCCTGCATGGATTGCCTTTTGTGCCGGAACATTGTCTGGCAAAAAGGCTCTAACCACTCACAAGCCCAAGTCAACCGCCCATGCCGCGTACCCATAAGACCCTGCCGCGCCTTTTTGTCGAAACATCGCTTTCGGACGGGGTCGAGATTGCTTTGGACAAGGATCAGACGAACCATCTGGTCAACGTGCTGCGTCGAGCCCCGGGTGACAATTGCGTTGTCTTCAATGGCAGCGATGGCGCGTTTCTCGCTGAAATCGTGCAAGTTGCCAAAAAACGGGTTTCGCTGCGCCTGATCGAGCGGACTGCCGAGCAGACCCAGGCCAACGACCTTTGGTTTGGGTTCGCGCCGATCAAGCGGCTCGATTACGAGATCCAGAAGGCGACCGAAATGGGTGCTGGCCTCATCCAGCCTGTGATTACCCGCCATGTCCAGAATGCCCGCCTTAATCCCGACAAGCTCAAAGCCCACGCCATCGAGGCCGCACAGCAATGCGAAGTGCTGAGCGTGCCAGATGTTTTGCCCGAGATCGGCTTCGACAAACTTGTGACCGGTTGGCGCGATAATCATGGAGACCGTATTCTGGTCTTTTGCGATGAAGCCGCCGCATCGGCCTCGCCGGTGGAAACGCTGACCCGACTCAAAGGCAGGCGACTGGGCCTGTTGATCGGTCCCGAGGGCGGATTTTCTGAGGAGGAGCGCGAAAGATTGTTGGGGCTCGATTTCGTCTTCCCGATCAGTCTGGGGCCGCGAATATTGCGCGCTGACACCGCTGCGGTGGCCGCGCTGGCCCTTATTCAGGCAGTCGCTGGCGATTGGTAGATTTATCGTAAGATGACGATAAAGGGTATTGATCTGAAATCAACGCCCGCTATTGTCGCCGCTCTGGCATGGAACCATGCCCCTGTTCTTCGAGGTACCCTATGGCCGATAAGCCGTCGCCCACGATCGAATCCAAAAGCCAGTTGATCGAGGCGATCGCGCGCGGCTGCAAGCCAAAATCGGATTGGCGGATAGGGACGGAGCACGAAAAGTTCACCTTCTATCGCGACGACCATCGGCCCGTGCCTTACGAGGGCGAAAATGGAATCGGCGCGCTGCTCGACAAGGTGCAGGCCGAAACCGCCTGGCTTCCCTACTATGATCGCGACAAGGTGATCGGGCTCAACAACCCCTTGGGCGGCGGCGCGATTTCGCTCGAACCTGGCGGGCAATTCGAGCTTTCAGGCGCGCCTTTGGAGACCATTCACCAGACCTGTACCGAGGCCAACGAGCATCTAAAGCTGTTGCGCAAATTCACCGATCCGATGGGCATCGACTTCCTGGGCCTTGGTGTGACGCCCACGTGGACACTCGGTGACATACCCCTCATGCCCAAAAGTCGTTACGGCATCATGAAGCCATATATGGAGAAGGTCGGCACGCTCGGAACCTCCATGATGTTCCGTTCGGCCACCGTGCAGGTCAACCTCGATTTCGCGTCCGAAGCCGACATGGTCAAGAAGATGCGGGTCAGTCTTGCGCTGCAGCCGGTGGCGACGGCGTTGTTTGCCAATTCGCCCTTCCTCGACGGCAAACCCAACGGCCTGCTCTCATTCCGCTCTCACATCTGGCTCAACACCGACAAGGACCGCACCGGAATGCTGCCCTTTGTGTTCGAGGATGGGATGAGCTTTGAGCGCTATGTCGATTATGCGCTCGATGTGCCGATGTATTTCGTCATCCGCAACGACGAATATATCAACTGTGCAGGCGAAAGTTTTCGCGACTTTCTCGATGGCAAGCTGCCGCAACTGCCGGGTGAACTGCCGACGGTCAAGGATTGGGAAGATCATCTGTCCACGCTTTTCCCCGAAGTGCGCATGAAGCAGTTTCTCGAGATGCGTGGCGCCGATGGGGCGCCATGGCAGGGTATCTGCGCACTGCCCGCCTTCTGGGTCGGGTTGCTCTACGATCAGAGCGCGCTCGACGCGGCCTGGGATCTGGTCAAGGACTGGACGCAGGAGGAGCGCCAATCGCTCCGCAACGAGGTTCCGCGTCTGGCACTCAAGACCCCGTTCCGCAACGGTACCCTGTTCGACGTCGCCAAACAGGCGCTGGCTATTGCGCGGTCCGGGCTCGAGGCCCGGAACAGGCTCAACTGGGAAGGGGCCGACGAAACGGTGTTCCTCAAGCCCCTCGATTACACGATCGAGACCGGCAAGACACCCGCCGAGCGCCTGCTGGACCTCTATCACGGCGAGTGGAACGGCGATATCAGCCGGGTATTTTCCGACTACGGCATGGCGCGCCACGCAGCCTGAACTATTTCGTCTGCGCCTTGAACACCCGAGCCCCGAACCACGCGCCGACCAGGACGAAAATCAGCGCAATCACAAAGCCGATCAGAGATTCCGTAGCGAGGATTTCGCCGCGATAGACAGCGCGCAGTCCTTCAACGACGTGCTTGATCGGATTGAAATCGGACGCGACCTGCAGCCAGCCCGGCGCGAGTGTCATGGGCAGGAGAATGCCCGAAAGCAGCAGGATGGGCAGCGCGAACATGTTGACGAGGGGCGCAAAGGCGTTTTCGCTTTTGAGCGACAGCGCCGTTCCATAGGAAATGGCCGAAAACGCCGCGCCCAGAAGGCCCACCAGAACCAGCCCGAGGATAATGACGTCGAGAGGTGCGCGCAGACCCATCAGCGTTGCCGCAGCCACCAGGATGGCGCCTTGCACCATGACCATGAGCGTATCATGCAGGACGCGCCCGCCGATCAGCGACCATCGGCTGGCCGGAGTGACGAGCATGCGATCGATGACCCCCGAGCGCCACTCGGCGATAATTCCGAAGCCCACGAACGAGGCCCCGAAAATGCCGAGTTGAACCAGCAGTCCCGGCACGAAAACCGTCCAGGCGTCGCCCGCCGGAAATCCGGGTGTCTGGGCAACTTGCTGGAGCAGAGGCCCGAACAGCGTGAGATAAAGTATGGGCTGGAGGATCGAAATGGCCATCCAGGTGGGGTTGGCGAGCGACAGGCGAAGCTGGCGCTGGAAAACGACAAAGGTTTCGTTGAAAAAGCGCATGGGTTTGTTCTCCGTTACGCCGCTTCGCGCAGAGAGCGCCCGGTCAGGGTCAGAAAGACGTCGTCGAGTGTGGGGCGTTTGAGCTCCACGCCGATGATTTCAACGCCCTTGCGGTCGAGATCACGCAAGAGGCGCGGCAGCACCGAGCCTCCCTCTGGCACGTGCAGGCTTATGGTGCATCCATCGACAAGGGGAGTATCGGCCCCTTCAAGTTGGGTGGCCAATTCGAGTGCAACCGATACGCTTGCCTCTTCAGCCACGGTGATGCTTACCATGTCGCCGGAAATCTTCTTCTTGAGCTCGGCCTGCGTGCCCTCGGCGACGATCTCGCCATGGTCCATCACCAGAATGCGGTCACAAAGCTGGTCGGCCTCGTCCATGTAGTGCGTGGTTATGAATACGGTGGTGCCCATCTCATCGCGCAATTTGCTGATATGCCCCCACAGGTTCGCCCGGCTCTGCGGGTCCAGCCCGGTCGAGGGTTCATCGAGAAACACCAGCATCGGCTCGTTGATCAGGCCCATGACGATATCGAGTCGGCGCCGCTGCCCGCCCGAAAGCGCGTTACACTTGCGGTCCCATATGCCTTCGAGATCAAGGGCCTTGAGCAGCGCCTTGCCGCGTTCGACCGCCGTTTTCTTGTCGATGCCGTAAAGCCGGGCATGGTCGACGATCTCGTTGCCGGCCAAGGCATCGCCCAACGTGCTGCCTGACTGAGAAACATAACCGATGCGCCGCCGAACGCCCTCAGGGTCGGCGCGCAAATCGCAGCCAGCCACGGTGCCTGTGCCGTCTGTGGGTTCGAGCAGCGTGCACAGCATTTTAAGCGTCGTGGTTTTTCCCGCCCCGTTCGGGCCCAGGAAACCGACGATTTCACTACGCTTGACCGTCAAGTCGACGCCACGGACCGCGTTGATTTCCGATTTCCCTGTCTTGTAAACCCGCTTCAGCCCGTACGCTGAAATCATGGTCTCCGGAAACTCTGTCGTCATTTTAAGCTGGTCCGTCCCGATAACTTGATATATAATTATCTTAATTTCCAAGATAATGGAGTGTCAAGTTAGATGTCGATTGGCGGGCGTCTCTCTCAGGCCGTGCGATTGGACCAGGTAGCCAATGCGCGGTTCGACGAAGTCATGAACCGGTTTCTCGGTATCAACCGAACTGACGGACGGTGTCTGGATCTGATCGATCAGAACCAGCGCATGACGGCGGGCCAGTTGGCCGAGCAGGCGGGGCTGACGACCGGCGCGGTGACGGCGCTGATCGACCGCCTGGAGGCTGCCGGTTATATCGAACGCAAACGCGACGAAACTGACCGGCGCAAAATCTGGGTCGAGCTGACTCCACTTATGAGGACGATCGGCGCGAGAATTTTTGGACAGTTCGAGGAGATCGGCGCCTTGATCACTTCGGGCTTTTCCGAAGCCGAGCTGGAGGCGGTTCATCGCTATCTGACCATCAGCGCTGCTCTGAACAATGAGCGCGCGCGCCTGCTCGAGCAACACCTCCCCGATGCCGGCGCCGGCCCTGAGGATCGGCTTGTGGAGGCCCGCGCGTTCGAGCGCGAGTCCCGGGCAATGACGGCCACCATTCGCGCGGCGGGCCGCAAGGGGCTCGATGTGACCACGGACCTGTTCGAGGATTGACCGCTATTCGGCCGCCGAGGGGTTGGCGGCTGCTTCGTCCCGCGCGTAATATAAACCCGGCAGATTGCCCATACTTTCCACGATATGGGTGGCCAGCGCATCGTAAATCCCGCCATAGGCGTGTGATGCCCGCAGCAGCGCGATCTGCGCATCGTTGAGGCGGGGCAGCCCCTGGTCCTGCGAAATGACCCGCATTCCCGGCTGCAGGGCACTTTCGGGCAGAAAGCCGACGGCAAGATCCGAGAGCACCGCCGACGAAATCGCCGTGGCGTTCGACGAGGTATAGGCCACCCGGAAATCGCGGTTGATCCGGTTGAGCGCTTCGACCGCGTCAGCCCGCCACGTGCAATAGGACGGCCCGCACGCCATCGGCAGGGGGTCGGATGCCAGCGCGCGACCGCCATGGCTCGCCACCCAATACATCTTTTCGGTCCGGAACAGCTCGCCGAATTCGTGCATGGTGCCTTGCGTGAAGACAATGATGTCGTAGAGCCCCGAGCGCATGCCGGCCAGAAGTTCCTCGGATGGCTGGCAGCGCACGTCGACAGTAATGCGCGGATGGGTGCGCTGAAAACTCGACAGGATTACGGGCAGGAGCTTGACCGCATAATCATCGGGCACGCCAAATCGGATGTTTCCCACCAGATCGTCCTTGGAAAACATGTCGACGATCTCTGCATTGATTTTCAGCATGCGCCGGGCGCGGGTGTAAAGCGCCTCGCCCTCGGTGGTCAGCGAAACCTTGCGCCCATCGCGCAGAAACAACGCCTGTCCCAGTCGCTCCTCAAGCCGCTTGATCTGCATGGAGACCGCCGATTGGGTCTTGTAAACCCGTCGCGCAGCCTCGGTGAAGCTGCCGCAATCGGCAATGGCGCAAAAGGTTTGCAATTGGTCCAGGTCGAGGGGGCTGGCCATCGCCAAATCCATCACAAAAATTGATCGTGAGAATGAAATCTATTTGTTTGAATAATGGAGAGCAAGCCCCTATCTACCGGGTGCAGACACAAGCCGCCCATTAAACTCTATCAAAACGATAGGGAATGGGGTGATGGAGTAAAGATCATGGCCCTGTTCAATTTCAAATCCCGTTTCGGTGCCGGTATGCGCCGCTCGACCCTGCGCTCGATGATGCAGATGGATGCATCGCTGCTGAGCGACATGGGTCTGACCCGTTACGATATCGCAGAAGCGATGCGCCAGGGCGGTGCCGCCGCCGGCCAGCTTCTCGACGCGCGCCGCAATGCGCGTGCAGCAGAATGGCTTCGGTGACCCCTTGCTGAAGCCCTGATCGGGTTCCTGGTCCTTGCGCATTTTGCCGGTGCGACTGACCGTCAAGGGAGCCTGACCGAAACAAGGTCGATTTTGCCTTTGGCCTTGTTTCCTAGCCCCAGCCGGACCGCTTGCGGTCCGGCTTTTTTGCATCTGGGGTCAGGGCAGGGCGGCAAAGCCCTCGTCGAACCCGTTGAGGGAAACGGGGATGCCGATGCCTTCCTCGGGGGTGCGGAACACGATGAAGATCGCGTTCTCGCCTTCAGAGAGCTGCGCCATCAACTCGTCGTCCATGACCACTTCGGCAACGCAGCCATTGGGCAGGCAGCGGACGAACGCCACGCGGCCAAGATCCTCGCCGTCGATGTTAAGGCCGAGCCCGTTGGGCAAGAGCACCCCGAGCGGGGCAAGGACGCGCAGCAGCCGCGCCTCCTGGTCGGCTGTCTTGAGCACGATCACCGAAAGCGCGACATTGGGCTGATCCTCGGCGGTGACATTCTGAATCAGCGCACATTGTTCGTCGGTCGCCCCGGGCACCAGATCGCAGGTCATCTGCCAGTCCCCGTGCTGGGAACGGACAGCGCCCTGTGCGAATGCCGGGCCGGCGAGGCAAAGAGAGGCCACAAGGGCGGCAAGGGGTGCAAGATGGCGCATGAAAGCTATTGTCTCCTGGCAGTTCCCGGCAAGCGGGTGGTTAGCGATGTGTCGGGCAGGGGGGCGGTCCTTGTCAACATGACCGGGCTAAACCGGGCACAAATCCCACAACTGGGGCGCCCATAAGGCGCGATTGGCGCAATTTGACGCACGAAATGTGACCTCCAGTCCAATTGCCTTGGTCAAAAACATGTGGTTTAGCTGCACCGAGAAAAATCGGGCACCCAGCATGAGTCGGGAGCGTGCGGCATTTGCCGCGCGGAGCGGACGTGCTAGGGAGCGCAATAACAAATTATGTTCAGGAGAAGTCCAGGTGACAGGATTTTCTTTCCGTCTGGTCAGAGCCTCACTCGCCGCGCTGTTTTTTGCGCTGATCCCGGCAATTGCCTCGGCTCAGGAAGCTGGCCACGCCGCTCCCGGTCAGATCGGTTTCCAACCCTCGGTTACCCCCATCATGGACTCGATAGTCGCGTTCCATGACAACCTCTTGATGTGGATCATCACGGCGATCGTCCTTCTGGTTCTGGTGCTGCTGATCGTGGTGATCGTGCGCTTCAACCAGCGCACCAACCCCACGCCATCGAAGGTGACGCACAACACGCTCATCGAGATCGTCTGGACCGTGGTTCCGGTGTTGGTCCTCTTTGTGATCGCCATTCCCTCCTTTGGCGTTCTGGCCGATCAGCAGACCATTCCCGATGGCGAGCGCACCTATCTCGGATCTCAGATCTTTGGTGGCGACGTCGAAGTCCCCGAGCCGTCCCTGACCATCAAGGCGACCGGCTACCAGTGGTACTGGGGCTATGAGTATATGGACGAGGGCGTCGACTTCGTCTCGATCATGCTCAATGAAGAGCAGCGTGAAGCCAACAAGCCCGACCAGCCGCGCCTTCTGGCCGTCGACAATGAACTCGTGGTTCCGGTCAACACGACCGTCCGTGTTCTGGTCACCGCCGCCGACGTTCTGCACGCCTTTGCCGTGCCCTCGTTCGGCATCAAGGTCGATGCGGTCACCAGCCGCAATAATGAAACCTGGTTCTATGCGCGCGAAACCGGCATATACTATGGTCAGTGCTCCGAACTCTGCGGCAAGGACCATGCGTTCATGCCCATCGCCGTGCGCGTCGTCGAGCAGGACCAGTTCGATGCATGGCTGGCAGCAGCCGAAGAAGGCAGCCTGGCAGATGCCAACACTGCGCTGATGGCGTCGATCCAGTAAGCGGCAAGAGAATTAGAAGGTAAGAACATGGCACACGCTGAAGCAGCTCATTCCGATGCCGCACACGGAGCTCCCGCCGGTTGGAAGCGGTGGGTCTATTCCACCAACCATAAAGATATCGGCATCCTGTACCTGATCTTCGCGATCGTTGCAGGGATCGTCGGCGGCGCGCTTTCGGGCTTCATGCGCTGGGAGCTGGCCGAGCCGGGTATCCAGATTTTCCCCGGCCTTGCCCAGATGGTTTATGGCGTCGGTGGCGATGCCTCGATCGATGCCGGCAAGCATATGTTCAACGTGTTCACGACCGCGCACGGTCTGATCATGGTGTTCTTCATGGTCATGCCGGCGGTTATCGGCGGCTTTGCGAACTATTTCGTGCCGCTCATGATCGGTGCGCCTGACATGGCGTTCCCGCGCATGAACAACATCTCGTTCTGGCTCCTGCCGCCCGCCTTCCTGCTGCTTTTGATGAGCCTGTTCATGGAAGGCCCTCCGGGCGCCATGGGTGTCGGCGGCGGCTGGACGATCTATCCGCCTTTCTCGACCTCGGGTCAGCCGGGCCCGGCCATGGATTACGCGATCCTCTCGCTCCACCTGGCCGGTGCCTCCTCGATCCTTGGTGCCATCAACTTCATCACCACGATCCTGAACATGCGTGCCCCCGGCATGACCATGTTCAAGATGCCGCTCTTTGCCTGGTCGGTGCTGGTCACCGCGTTCCTGCTGCTGCTGGCTCTGCCGGTCCTCGCCGGTGCCATCACCATGCTGTTGACCGACCGCAATTTCGGCACGGCGTTCTTCGATCCGGCCGGCGGTGGTGATCCGATCCTTTTCCAGCACCTTTTCTGGTTCTTCGGTCATCCTGAAGTCTACATCATGATCCTGCCGGGCTTCGGCATTATCAGCCACATCATCTCGACCTTCTCGCGCAAGCCCATCTTCGGATATCTGGGGATGGTAATGGCCATGGTCGCGATCGGTGCGGTCGGCTTCATCGTGTGGGCGCACCACATGTACACGACCGGCATATCGCTCAACACGCAGCGCTATTTCGTTGCCGCGACGATGATCATCGCGGTTCCGACCGGCGTTAAGATCTTCTCGTGGATTGCCACGATGTGGGGCGGCTCGATGCGGTTCACCACGCCCATGCTCTGGGCCGTGGGCTTCATCTTCCTGTTCACCGTAGGTGGTGTAACCGGCGTCGTGCTGGCCAACGCCGGTGCCGACCGCGCCCTGCACGACACCTATTACGTGGTTGCCCACTTCCACTACGTGCTCTCGCTGGGCGCCGTCTTCACCATCTTTGCGGGCTGGTACTATTGGTTCCCCAAGATGTTCGGCGTGATGTACAGCGAGTTCCTGGGCAAACTGCACTTCTGGATCATGTTCGTCGGTGTGAACCTGATCTTCTTCCCGCAGCACTTCCTGGGTCTGGCGGGCATGCCCCGCCGCTATATCGATTATCCCGACAGCTATGCGCTGTGGAACAGCGTGTCGTCCTGGGGGTACCTTGTGACCCTGGTTGCCATGGGCGTGTTCTTTTTCTCGGTGTTCGAAGCCTTCGCCAAAAAGCGCAAGGCAGCGGACAATCCCTGGGGAGAGGGTGCGACCACGCTGGAATGGACATTGAGCTCGCCTCCGCCATTCCACCAGTTCGAGACCCTGCCGCGCTTCAAGTAAGCACGACGGTCAGTCTGAACCGCAACTTCTTTGCAACCCGGGCGACCGGGTTGCGCTTTGATGTAGAACCCGAGCCGGAACCTCACATTGGCTTACGCAGACGACAGCGACTCGACCACATCCGTCCATCTGGGCGGGCAGGTGGAAGACTATCTGGAGCTTTTAAAGCCCCGGGTGATGCAGCTTGTCGTCTTTACGGGCGTTGTTGGCATGCTGGTGGCGCCCGGTGGCATCAATCCGGTCATCGGCTTTATCGCTATACTGTGCATTGCCGTGGGAGCAGGGGCCTCGGGCGCGCTTAACATGTGGTACGATGCCGACATCGACGCCATCATGAGCCGCACGCTGAACCGCCCCATTCCCTCGGGGCGTGTGACGCGCGAGAACGCGCTGGTCTTCGGCATCACCCTTTCCGGATTTTCCGTCGCGACGCTGGGCCTCGCCACCAATTGGCTGGCCGCCGGACTTCTGGCCTTCACGATCTTTTTCTATGCCGTCATTTATACGATGTGGCTCAAGCGCTCGACGCCGCAGAATATCGTGATCGGCGGCGCGGCGGGTGCGTTCCCGCCGATGATCGGCTGGGCGGCCGTGACCGGGACGGTCTCCTGGGACGCGCTGATCCTGTTTATGATCATCTTTTTGTGGACGCCGCCCCATTTCTGGGCGCTGGCGCTCTACAAGAAGGGCGACTACGAGGCCGCGGGCATCCCCATGCTGCCCAATGTTGCCGGCGAGCGAGCCACCCAGAACCAGATTGTCGTCTATACGGTCCTGCTGACCGCCATCGGGTTCGGCCCGGTGCTGACCGGTCTGGTGGGCTGGTTCTATGCCGTCCCGGCAACCATTCTCGGTGTCGTGTTCTCGGTCCTCGCCGTTCGTCTTCGCTTCTCGGAAGGCGTTGAAATGAAACGGCGGGCCCGCGTCCTTTTCACCTATTCCCTGCTGTACCTGTTTGTGTTGTTCGTAGCGCTCCTGGCCGATGTGGGCCTGATCAGATGGTTCGGAGTACTTTAATGACCGTCGAGCAGAACCTTACCGAACAGCAGAGGGAAGCCTTCCTCAAGCGCCGCCGCAAGCGTTCGATCGCCATCGGTGTCGCGCTGGTTATCCTTGTTGCTATCTTCTACGCGATTACAATCATCAATCTCGGCCCCGAAGTCATGGTGCGGGAGCTCTAGGCGATGGCGGCGATCGATCACACTCCGGCCCCCGGCGGCAACAAAAAGACGCTCCTCTGGCTGGTCGGCATTCCGACCGTAATGCTGGGACTGTCGTTCGCCTCCGTGCCGCTTTACGACATTTTCTGCCGGGTCACAGGCTATGGCGGAACAACCCAGGTGGCCGAACAGAATGCCAAGGGCGTTATCGCCCGCGAAATGGCCGTCCGGTTTGACGCGACCGTCGATGGCGGCATGCCGCTGCGTGTAGAGCCGGCCAGCGTCGAGACCAATGCTATCGGCACCATATCGACAATTACCTATCGCGCCACCAACCTGTCCGACGAACCGCTGCGCACTACGGCGAGCTTCAACGTGACGCCGGAAAGCACCGGCATCTATTTCAACAAGATCGAGTGTTTCTGCTTTACAGAACAGGTGCTCGCGCCCAATGAAACCGTCGAAATGCCGGTGACCTATTTTGTCGACCCGGACCTCGACGAAAATTCCGAATTGCGTACAATCCGCCAGATTACGCTGTCTTACACATTTCACGATTCCTAACGGGGGATAGACCCAACATGGCAGCCCATGCAAAGAACCATGACTACCACCTGGTAGATTTGAGCCCGTGGCCCTTCGTGGGCTCGGTCTCGGCCTTCATTATGGCCGTCGGCGGCATCATGTGGATGCACGGTGGCGTGCCCTGGCTGTTCGCTGCCGGCCTGGTCGGCGTGCTCTACACCATGTTCGCCTGGTGGGCTGATGTGATCAAGGAAGCCAATTCCGGCTATCATACCCCGGTTGTCCAGCTTCACCACCGCTATGGGATGATCCTGTTCATCGCTTCGGAAATTATGTTTTTTGTGGCCTGGTTCTGGGCCTATTTTGAAGCGGCATTCTACCCTGATGAAATCGCCCAGGTCGGTCGCGTTGCCTTCACCGGCGGCGTCTGGCCGCCGCAGGGCGTCGAAGTGTTCGACCCCTGGCATCTGCCGCTGTTCAACACGCTGGTTCTCCTGCTTTCCGGTACCACCGTCACCTGGGCGCACCACGCGCTTTTGGAAGACGACCGCGAGGGCCTGAAATGGGGGTTGATCCTCACCGTGCTGCTCGGTGCATTGTTCTCCACCGTCCAGGTGCTTGAATATACGCAGGCCCATTTCTCGTTCTCGGGAAATATTTATGGCGCCACGTTCTTTATGGCCACCGGGTTCCACGGCTTCCATGTGTTCAT
The DNA here is from genome assembly GCF_025854335.1 of Pelagibacterium flavum. Classification (NCBI taxonomy): domain Bacteria; kingdom Pseudomonadati; phylum Pseudomonadota; class Alphaproteobacteria; order Hyphomicrobiales; family Devosiaceae; genus Pelagibacterium; species Pelagibacterium flavum. The sequence continues at coordinate 3,158,026 of NZ_CP107716.1, read as the reverse complement.
CGGCACCATTTTCCTTCTGGTCTGCCTGATCCGCGCCTATGCCGGCCAGTTTACGCCCAAGCAGCATCTGGGCTTCGAGTTTGCTGCCTGGTACTGGCATTTCGTTGACGTGGTCTGGTTGTTTCTTTTTGCCTCGATCTATGTCTGGGGCTCCTGGGGCGCAACGATCGGCGGCCACTAATAATCGAGGAAGGGCCGGGGCGGCTTTAAGCGGTCCCGGCACATGACATGGCTGAACATTCTGAGGGGCTTTCCCCACTCGCGACCGGACTCAAGGGCCGCTGTCCGCGCTGTGGCGAAGGCCATCTTTTTACCGGCTTCCTCACGGTCGCCGAAAGCTGCGATGCCTGCGGGCTCGATTTTTCCTTCGCCGATAGCGGCGATGGTCCCGCGGTGCTGATCATGTTTCCGGTCGGAACGATAGTGGTGGCCGGCTGGCTCATTACCGACGCGCTGTTCGGTTGGCCCGCTGTCGCGCAACTGGCCATCTGGCTGCCCATGACCTTGATCCTGTCGCTGCTGATGCTGCGACCCTTCAAGGGCGCTATGATAAACCTGCAGTACAAGACCGGCGCGCGGCCCGGCGGCGAATTGGGCGAACGGGACGACACCTAGAGTGCGGTCAGAAAAAGTTGAAGACTTTTTCGGTTCGACCACACGACCCGGCGGGAACGTCGAGTGCGGTCAGAAAAGGTTGCAGACTTTTTCGATGCGCCCGCACGACCAGTAAGGACAAAGAGCAGTTTGAGCGATTCACGGAGAAGCGAAAATGCTCTGACGGCGGATGCCCGTCAGCCCCGAAGCTATTGGGGCTTCAGGCAGATCAGCTTCGTGGTGCTCATGGCAGGGCTGACCGCTCTGTTCATCGCGCTGGGCACCTGGCAGGTCGAACGCCTCGCCGAAAAGGAGGCGTTGATCGCGGCGGTCGAAGCTCGCTTCGACCTTGAGCCCCAGCCATTTCCCGCCCCTGGAGACTGGGACGCGCTCGATCCGGAAGCATTGGATTATGCGCGGTTTGAACTGACCGGCACGTTCGACAACACTGAAACAGTTCTGGTTTTCACCAACCTGCCCGATCCGGCCGGCCCCTATGGCGGGGTCGGATATTGGGTCATGGCCCCATTCTCGCTCGAGCAGGGCGGCATCGTCTGGGTCAATCGTGGCTTCATCCCCGATGCCGCTGCCGCCGATTTTGCCGATGGCGGCGATGCGCCAGAGGGCCAGGTGACCCTCGAGGCGATCGCGCGCCGCCCTGAACAGGCCAACAGTTTTACCCCTGACCCCGATTTCGGGGAGCGGCGTGAGTGGGTCCGTAACCCTGAGCGGCTCTCTGCCTTTCTCGACGATGCGGCCGGGCCGATAGCACCGGTAACACTCGACAGGATCGCGCGAGAGCCCGGTGAACTGCCGCAGGGGGGCGAAACCCAGATTACCTTTCCAAACCGGCACCTCGAATATGCCGGCACCTGGTATCTGTTTGCGGCCATCACGCCGATAATGCTCGGCTTCTGGCTCTGGCGTCAGCGGCGGCCCAGAAATCTTGCTCATGAGGAAAAGGACAATTAGGGTGCATCCCGATGTCCAGGAGGGTGCTTCTTTAATGCAGTATGTCAGCACGCGCGGTCAGGCGCCCGCGCTCGGATTTTGTGACGTTGTGCTGGCCGGACTGGCACGGGATGGCGGGCTCTATGTTCCTGCCGAATGGCCCGAGTTCACCGCCGAGGAAATCCATAATTTCGGCAACCGCCCCTATCAGGATGTCGCGCTCGCCGTGATCTCGAAATTTGTGGGCGACGAGATCGATCAGGACGACCTCAAGGCCATGATCAAATCGGCCTATTCCGGGTTCAATCACCCCTCGGTTACTCCGCTGACCGAACTCGAGCCGGGCCATTTCGTGCTTGAGCTCTGGCACGGCCCGACCTTGGCCTTCAAGGACGTCGCCATGCAGTTTCTGGCGCGGGTTATCGATCATATCCTCGGCCAGCGCGGTGAGCGGGCGACGATTGTCGGCGCCACCTCTGGCGATACCGGCTCGGCTGCCATCGAAGCTTTCCGCGGGCGCCAGAACACTGACATCTTCATTCTCCACCCCAAGGGCCGCACCTCGGAAATCCAACGCCGTCAGATGACGACGGTGCTTGATGACAATGTTTTCAACATCGCGCTCGAAGGCACGTTTGACGATTGCCAGGCGGTCGTCAAAGCCATGTTCAATGATTTCGCGTTCCGTGACGGTGCCAAACTGAGCGGCGTCAATTCGATCAACTGGGGCCGTATCGCCGCGCAGGTGGTCTATTACTTCACCTCCGCGGTTGCGCTGGGGGCACCGCACCGCAAGATCACCTTTGTGGTTCCGACAGGCAATTTCGGCGACATCTTTGCCGGCTACGTCGCAAAGCGCATGGGCTTGCCGGTGGAAAAGCTGGTGGTCGCCACCAACTCCAACGACATTCTGCGTCGGGCCATCAAATTCGGCCGTTATGACAAGCGCGGTGTGGCGCAAACCGTCAGCCCTTCGATGGATATCGAGGTATCGTCGAATTTCGAACGCTTGCTGTTCGAAGCGCTCGACCGCGATGGCGACAAGACGGCAGCCTTGTTTGCCTCGTTGGCTCAATCGGGGGGCTTTACCATCCCCGAACCGGCGCTCGACAAGATCCGCGAGGAATTCGGAACCGGTATGGCCGACGAAACGGCCACCAAAACGATCATTGCCGACGTTCTGGACAATTCCAACTACCTCATCGATCCGCACACTGCAGTTGGTGTCGCGGTCGCGAGGGGCTTTAACTTCGGGCACACCCCGCTCATCACGCTTTCGACCGCCCACCCGGCCAAGTTCCCTGAAACGGTCGAAGCCGCGACTGGCCGCCACCCCGAACTGCCCGCGCATATGGCCGATCTGGGAACCCGCGAGGAGCGCTTCACGGTGCTGGCCAATGACGAGACCGTCGTGAAAGACTATATCCGCGCCAAGACACGCGCCTGGGAGGACTGATTTTGACCGTACGCACAACGACCCTCGATAATGGGATGACCGTTATCACCGACGCCATGCCGCATCTGGAAAGTGCGGCGCTGGGTGTCTGGGTCAAGTCCGGTTCGCGCAGCGAAACCGAGCAGCAGCACGGTGTCTCGCACCTTCTCGAACACATGGCCTTCAAGGGAACGACCCGGCGGTCGGCCCGCGAGATTGCCGAGACAATCGAATCGGTGGGTGGCGACATCAACGCTGCGACGTCGATCGAACATACTGGCTACTTCGCCCGCGTCCTCAAGGACGACGTGGCTCTTGCCGCCGATATTCTCTCCGACATTCTGCAGAACTCGGTCTTCGATGAGAACGAGTTGGCACGTGAACAGCGGGTCATCTGTCAGGAGATCGGGGCGACCCATGACAATCCCGACGACCACGTCTTCGATCTGTTTCAGGAAGCGGCCTTTCCCGACCAGCCTATCGGGCGGACGATTCTGGGCACCGAGGGATCGGTGCGTGGCTTCAGCGCCGACACCATCCGCGCCTATATGGATCAGCACTATGTGGGTGATCAGATGGTGATTTCGGCGGCCGGTAACGTCAATCACGACGAACTGGTCGATCTTGCCCATGACCGGTTCCACCAGCTCAAGCGCTCCGGAGCGCCGGTGCCGGAAAAAGCCAATTATGTCGGGGGCGAGTTCAGGGAAGTCTCCGACCACGAGCAGGCCCATATCGTGCTTGGACTCGAAGGCCGGCCATATAATTCCGATGGCTTTTATGCCGCCCAGATCCTGTCTTCGATCCTGGGCGGGGGCATGAGCTCGCGCCTTTTCCAGGAAGTTCGCGAGCGGCGGGGCCTGTGCTATTCCGTCTATGCTTTCCACTGGGCCTTTGCCGACAGCGGTGTGTTTGGCGTGGCAGCGGCAACCGGCGCCGAGGACGTGGAAGAACTTTTGCCCGTCATGCTCGAGGAACTGCAGAAATCGACCCGCGACATCACCGATGCCGAGGTCAGCCGCGTCCGTGCACAGATCAGGGCGGGGCTCCTGATGTCACTCGAAAGCCCGTCCTCACGGGCCGGTCAGTTGGCGCGGCAACAGATCCTGTGGGGCCGGCCCATTCCCCTTCAGGAAACGGTCGATCGCATCAACCGCATCGATGCAGAACGTGTGCGCCACGTCGCCGGCCAGATGTTTTCCGGAGCCAAGCCGGCAATCGCAGGCATCGGTCCGGTAAAGGGCATCCCTGATTATTCGCGCGTGGCGGACAGTTTCAAATAGGGGCCATCGCTCCATGTTCACCTTCGCGGCCATCCGCCAGACCACTCCGGAAATTCGTGGCGATGGTCTTATGCTGCGCTCGCCGCGCCAGAACGACTATGCGGCCTGGCGCAAGCTGCGGCTGGACAGCCGGACCTTCCTTACGCCGTTCGAACCGCGTTGGTCCGAGGCCGAACTTTCAGCCCGCAGTTTTGCCGCGCGCGTGCGTCGTAACCGGCGTGACGCACTCTATGGTGCCGAGTTTTCGCTGTTCATCTTTACCCAGAGCGGGCGGCTCTCGACGCTGGTCGGCGGCATGACGCTGTCCAATGTCCGGCGCCGCGCCTTCCAGAACGTCACGCTGGGCTACTGGATGGGTGAACAATTTGCGGGAAAGGGCATTATGACGCGCTCGGTTGCCCTGATCTTGCCGTTTGTCTTCGACACGCTAAACCTTCACCGCATCGAGGCGGCGTGTCTGCCCGACAACACGGCATCACGGCGCGTTCTCACGGCCAACGGCTTCCGCGAAATCGGAATCGCCGAAAATTATCTCCAGATCAACGGCGAGTGGAGAGATCACATGCTGTTTGCGCTCACGCGCGAGCACTACGACGATCTCGCCGGTTGAAACCGGCATTCGCTTGATTGCCAAACAGCGCGAAATCCCGCTACCACTGAATGTTGAATTAGGATCGTTGATTAATGACGTTTAAGTCCGCCCGTTTTCTCGTCTTCCTGGCCGTGCTGTTTGTGGCAATGGCCGGGCTTGCTGGACGGGCGGCGGCTTTTGAGGTCGTCACGATCCCCGAAGGGATCAACGCGGTCAATCTCGGTGCGGCAATTGATGTGCTGCCCGGAGAGGACGGGCGCGTTCAGATCAGCACCGCTCCGGGTGAAGACGGAATTATCCGCCGCATCGAAATCGTCTCGATCACAGAAGGGGCCAATCCCAATTGGGCGGTGTTCGCGCTGCGCAATGAGAGCGACGTGCAGATCGAGCGCCTGCTGGTTGCGCCCTATTTCAGACTGCCCGGTTCGGGGGTTTTCCATCCCGATCTCGGATCGGCCCGCATCACGGCCCTGACGCCGAGCCATGGACTGCGCCCCGAACGGGTGCCTGATTCGGAAGCCGACGTCTTCGACGTGGTGATCGATCCGGGCGCTACCGTAACGCTGGTTGCCGAATTGCAGTCCGCCACGCTTCCCGAGCTCTATCTCTGGGAGCCCGATGCGTATCGCGACTACAAGAACTCCTTCACGCTGTTCCGGGGAACCGTGCTGGGCATTTCGAGCCTTGCAGCCGTTTTTTTGACCATCATGTTCGTGGTCAAGGGCAGGGGGGTCTTTCCGGCCACCGCGCTGCTGGCCTGGGCGGTGCTCGCTTATCTGCTGATCGATTTCGGAATATTTGGACCGCTGATCGGCGTTTCCAACGCGCTTATCCAGCCCTTCCGGGCGGCGGCGGAGGCCGCCCTTGCCACGACTCTGTTTGCCTTCCTGTTCATCTATCTCAATCTGCACCGATGGCATTTCAGGTTCACCCATGTTGCGCTGGGCCTGTCGGCGGTCTTTCTTGCGCTTTTCATCTACGCCTTTTTCAACCCGGCTCTTGCCGCAGGCATCGCGCGAACGTCTCTGGCCCTGATCGGGCTTGTGGGTCTGTTTCTGGTTCTGCTGCTATCGATCCGTGGCTACGACCGCGCCGTACTGCTGGTCCCAACCTGGGTGATCTATCTCGCCTGGCTGACCTATGCCTGGATGGTCGTTTCGGGGCAGGTCTCCAACGACATTGCTCAATCTGCCGTCGCCGGCGGCCTTGTGCTGATCGTGATGCTGCTCGGCTTTACCGCGGTCCAGCACGCGTTTTCCGATGGGCAGGTCTCGATCGGCGCGCTATCAGAAGTCGAGCGCCGGGCGCTCGCCATGACGGGTTCGGGCGATTTCGTCTTCGACTGGAACATCGATCGTGATCGGGTGAACGTCTCCGACGAGCTGGCCATCAGGCTCGGCGAGCGCAAGGGGGCCTTGCGCGGTGCCATCAAGCGCTGGCTCGACCGCGTTCATCCCGAAGACCGTGACCGTTTTCGCACGGCGCTCGATACGCTGATCGAGTTGAAACGCGGCAAGGTCAATTCCGATATCCGTATCGCTGGCTTTGACGGCAGCTTTCGCGCTTTTCGCATGCGGGTCAAACCCGTGCTGGGTGGCGATGGGCAGGTCAATCGCATCGTGGGAACGCTTCAGGACGTAACCGACGAGCGCGCCGGGCGCGATCGACTGCTGCACGATGCGGTTCACGACAGCCTCACGGGCCTTCCAAACCGGCAGCTTTTTCTCGACCGGCTCGAGCGGGCGCTGCTGCGCTCACGCGAATTCAGCGAGGTCAAGCCCGCTGTCTTCCTCGTCGATCTCGACAAATTCACCGACATTGACGAACGCATCGGGCACATGGCTGCCGACTCGCTGCTTCTGGCCGTCTCGCGCCGCCTGTCGCGCCTGTTGCGGCCGCTGGACACCCTGGCACGCGTCTCTGGTGACCAGTTCGCCGTCGTGCTGCTTTCCGAGCAATCGGCATCCAAGATCGCCGATATTGCCGAACAGATGCGCAAGGCCCTGCGCAACCCGTTCAATTTCGGCGATCGGGACATGACGCTTACCGCTTCGATCGGCATCACGATTTACGACAACAAGCCCGTCAAGGCAGAAGACGTGCTGCGCGACGCCGAACTCGCCATGCACTACGCCAAGCGCCACGGCGGCGACCGTATCGAAGCCTTCCGCGCCGCAACGCGCTCGATCGCCGTGTATGCCCAGGCTCTGGAAGACGATCTCAAGGAAGCACTCGATCGGCGCGACCTCCAGCTCCTCTACCAACCCATCGTCGACATTCAGAACGGAAATCGCATCGTAGGCGCCGAAGCGCTCATGCGCTGGAATCACCCTGAGCGCGGTCAGGTCAGCCCGTCGGCCTTTATCCCGCTGGCCGAACGGACCGGCCAGATCGAAAAACTGGGTCGGCTGGCTTTTGAGGAGGCGGCTGAACAAGCCCGGCAATGGGTGTCGGCCATCAAGCTGCCTGAGAATTTCTTCGTCTCGGTCAATCTGTCGGCAGCGCAACTGACCAGCGAAACCCTGCTCAACGACATGAAGACGCTCGTGGCGCAGCACAAGTCAGTGGCCGGCCATATGAAGCTCGAAATCACCGAAAGCCAAGTGATGGGCAACCCCGAGCACGCTGTCTATATGCTTGAAGCATTCAAGGAGCTTGGCCTGGGGTTGGCGCTCGATGATTTCGGGACTGGCTATTCGTCGCTGTCTTATCTTCACCGCTTCCCATTCGACACGATCAAGCTACCGGCGCCCTTCGTGCAGATCCGAGACGACAGCGGCATTTCCCATACCCAGATACCGATCATCAATTCGGTAGTCAGCCTGGCGCGTGAGCTCGATCTGGCATTGATCGCCGAAGGCGTGGAAACCGAAGATGAGATTGCCCGGCTCAAGAGCCTCAACTGCCGCTACGCGCAAGGTTTCGCGTTCGGCGCGGCCATGCCCGGCGCCGAACTCCAGCGTCGGCTGCAGGCTCAGCTCACCGGTAAACAGCCTTAAGCGTTGCCGGCGACGGGGCTCAGCGTGGCCCGCGTGACGCCAAGTGCCGCCAGCGCCGCTTCGTACTTCTTGTTCGCAGGCAGCGAGAACAGCAATTCCTTGGACGGCGCCGCTGTCAGCCAGCCATTGGTCCGCAATTCGTTCTCGAGCTGGCCGGCGCTCCATTCGCAATACCCCAGGGCCAAAAGGCTCGCATTTGGCCCTTTGCCCGACATTATGGCGCGCAGCACATCCAGCGTTGCCGTCAGGCACACGTCGCCGTCCACGGCAAAGGAGTTGCCGTCGCGGAAATAGTCGGAGGTGTGAAGAACAAAGCCACGGCTTGAATCGACGGGGCCGCCCTTGAAGACGTTTTGGTGCAAAAGCCGTTCAGGTATGCGGATGGCGTTATCGTCTCCTTCGAGATCGATCTCGGCGAGAACGTCGGACAGATGCATGTCATCCATAGGCTTGTTGACGACCAGCCCCATGGCGCCATCCTCGCCATGCGCTACGAGATAAATCACCGCCTCGGCAAACCGCTCGTCGCCAATATCGGGCGTTGCGACGAGGAACTGTCCTTTGAGCGTGTCCATGCCAACTCACTTTCTGTCCGCCGCCCAGTCATAAACGTAAAGACTTCCGGCCAAGTTTCAAATGCCCAGCGATCACGAAGCGATGATCAAGCTTCCCTTTCCCATGCCCCATTGCTGCACTAATGAGTCTATCCATGAAAATTGTGATCGCCATCTTCACGACGCTCGCTCTATCAGCGGTAGGCGTCGCCGCGGAAACCGATTGGGTTGAAGTTGCTCCGGACGTTTCGGTGCGGCTTATCTCCTCCGACACCCTCACCGATGAGGGGCTTGTGTGGATGGGGCTCGAAATAGACATGCCCGCTGACACCAAAACCTATTGGCGTGTGCCCGGTGAAACCGGACTGCCCCTGATTATCGACACCGAAGGTTCGCGTGACATCGGTGGCGTCGAAATCGCGTGGCCCTATCCAAAGCGGGAGGTTGCAGGAGGCTATCTCGATCACGCGTTTTATGGCCATGTAGTTTTTCCGCTCGCCGTCGCGATTGAGGGCGATTCGCCTCTTTTGGTTGCCGACATTACCCTGGGCGTTTGCTCCGACGTCTGCGTGCCGGCTAATGCCAGCATCGAGATAGCACCAGCGCTCGAGGCGCCTGACGGCCCCAACGATTTCCGCATTCGGCAAGCGCTGGCGACAGTCCCCTTGCCACACGACGGTGATGGTATTCTGGGCGCCGCGCGGTTCGACGTGAACACCGAGGCCATAATTGTCGATCTGCTTGAGCCGGGCTTTGACCACACCTCGATGATCGCCGATATTGCCGGTTCGAGCCTCGTTTTCGGCGAACCCGAGATCGTGGAGCCGAGCCGGTTATCCTTTCCGCTGCTTGGGCGGGTGGGGCCCGAAGCGTTGCGTGACGCAAAGGCCCGCTTCACGTTCAACGGCGATGATGGGCCATTCGAGATCATCCGGCCTCTCGCCGGGACCGAGAGCGCATCTCGATAGACGGCAAAGGCCTCCGTCAATCTCGACGCGGCCCGAGAATTCTCCTATGAGAAATCCGACTCAAATTTGCATGGACGGGAGCGGCCAACCTTTGTCATGCCGCATTCATCCAGTGTCTGCCGTTTCATAGTATGAGGATCTCCATGACCATTCAGCCCGGCCAGTCCATCGCTTCGGTGCCCGTAAAATACGTGACCGAACGCGGCATCGAGGACGCGACCAGCGCCGATATCCTGGGCAGGGGCACTGTGGTTTTCTTTACGGTTCCGGGGGCCTTCACGCCCACCTGCCATCTCAACCACCTCCCTGGCTATCTGGCCGCCGCCGATCAGCTCAAAGCCGCTGGCGTCGACACGATCATCTGCGGTACGGTCAACGATCATCATGTGGTCAAAGCATGGGCCGAGGCGACCGGGGCCCTTGGCAAGATCGAATTTATCGCCGATGGTCTGGGGAAGTTGGCAAATGCACTGGGGCTGGAGCGCGACATGACGGGAGGCGGGCTCGGCATCCGATTCATCCGCTCCTCGATGCTGGTTCGCAACGGGGTGGCCGAGATCGTCAATATCGAGGGAGCGCCGGGCGTGGTCACCAACTCAGGTGCGCCTGCGATGCTCGAAGCACTCAGGGCTTAATGGAAGGATAGGAACCATGTTGGGTTCGGTGTTGCGTATTACGGCGGTTGCGGCACTTGCCGGGCTTCTGGCGGGATGTTCGATGGGCTCTATGTTCGGCGGCAGCGACGACGCGAGTTATGCCAATCTCAACGCGAGCCAGACCCAGGTTGCCCAGGCGGCCAGCGGAGCCATGCCGGCCATTGCCACCGAATGCCCGCCGATCCGTATTCGCGAAGGCGCGGAATTTTATCGCTCTTATGCTGGCAATCGCACCTCTGACCCCAGCGCCCTGCGCTATCAGGGCGTGCTTGATCGCGTTTCGCGCAATTGCGTGGTCTCAAACGGCGTCATAACAGTACAGATGGGCGCTGTTGGACGGGTCATCATCGGCCCGTCGGGCGGCGAGGGCAATATCACCATGCCGCTGCGCTTTGCAGTGCAGCGTGACGGGCTTGCAGTCTTCTCCCAGCGCTATGACGTTCCCGTCGCGGCCAGCCCTTCAAGCGCCAATGAATTCAGCCAGACGGTGGAAAACGTTGCGATCCCCTATGTGGGCGGCGAGCAGATCACCATTTTCGTGGGCTTTGACAACTAGAGCGATGCCAGCAAATTGGATGCCACTTTTTCTGGTTCGGGCCCGCGGGGCCGTGCAAACGAAACGCGATAAACAAGAACAAGCAGATTGACGGGACCGGCACTTTCTTCCATGGTCCGGCCATCAGCGGGAGAGATCCTGGCCATTGCGCCGGGACGCCGAAGGAGCAACCGCCCCGGAAACTCTCAGGCACAAGGGACCGCTGAGCCTGGAAACCTGCAATGAGGCAATACCGCCTCGGCGCAAGGCGACCAGGCGAAAGAGGTAGGACACAAACTGCGTCATGCAGACTGGGTTCGGACCAAAACTCTGGAAAGCGGAAGCACAAGCTTCCCACCGACGGATGTAGCCGGGTCTTGTGGCAAGCAAGCCGCCCGGGAAATCTCTCAGGTTGACCGACAGAGGGGGCACTACGTTACGATGCATTTCCCAATGCGTCGTTGTGTGGTGCCGTCCATCGCGTAACCGGAGAGACCGATATGGCCGCAGGGGCCCAGACCGACCTACTCAAAACGGCGCTTTACGACCGGCACATTGCCGCCGGCGGCAGGATGGTCGAATTTGGCGGCTATGCGCTGCCCGTCCAGTATGCCGGCATCGTGGCCGAGCACAATCATACACGGGAAGCGGCGAGCCTTTTCGATGTCTCGCATATGGGGCAAGTGGTCATAACCGGGCCCGATCACGACACGACAATCGCGGCCCTTGAGGCTCTGACGCCCGCCGATCTGAGATCCCTGGCGCCCGGCCAGATGCGCTATACAGTGCTGCTCAACGAAGAGGGTGGCATCGAGGACGACCTTATCATCACCCGGCCCGCTGAAGGCCAGGAGCCCGGCGGGGTGATGTACATGGTGGTCAACGCTGCCCGCAAGCATCACGATCTCGATTTTATCCGCGCCAAGGCGCCTGCGGACGTGGCATTTGACTTGCGTGACGATGTTTCGCTCATCGCGCTGCAAGGACCGCGCGCAGCAGAAGTGCTCGCCATACACTCCGGAATCACCGAAACGCTGGGGTTCATGCAGGCCGGTCCCACACTCATTGGCGACATCGCGGTCAACGTCTCGCGTTCGGGCTACACCGGCGAAGACGGATTTGAGCTTTCAGTTGCCAATGAGGACGCGCCCGCGTTGTTCGATCTTCTGATGGCCGACCCGCTGGTTGAGCCGGCCGGACTTGGCGCGCGCGACAGCCTGCGGCTTGAAGCCGGGCTCTGTCTCTACGGCCACGACATGACCGACACGGTCGATCCGGTTTCCGCCAGCCTGCTGTTTGCCATCGGAAAACGCCGCCGCACCGAGGGCGGCTTTACCGGCTCCGATGCCGTCCTTGCGCGTTTGGCCAACGGCGCTCGAGAGAAGCGCGTGGGGATCCGCTTTGAGGGCCGCCAGCCCGTTCGCGAGGGCGCTGAACTGGTCGACGCCGGCGGCACGGTCATCGGTCGGATCACCTCGGGCACTTTTGCCCCAACGGCGCAGGCGTCCATCGCCATGGGGTATGTGCCAGCCGACATCGCCAAAGAAGGTGCGCCCGTAACCGCCATGGTGCGCGGCAAGCCAATTTCCGGCACCATTGCAAAGATGCCTTTCGTTCCACAGCGCTATTACCGCAAACCGGCCTGATCCAGAGGGGACCTCACCATGACCACCCGTTACACCACCGACCACGAATATGTCCGCACCGAAGGCAAGATCGGCACGGTCGGTATTTCCAGCTTCGCCCAGGAACAGCTCGGCGACATCGTGTTCGTCGAATTGCCCGCAGTCGGCGCCAGTTTCAAGAAGGGCGAGGAAGTCGCCGTCGTTGAATCGGTAAAGGCCGCTTCGGAAATCTACGCCCCAGTTTCCGGAACCGTGACGGAAATCAACGACGCACTGTCCGACGAACCCGGTCTCATCAATTCCGACCCGGCCGCCGGCGGCTGGATCTTCAAGCTCGAATTGTCCGATGAGGCCGAACTCGAGGGCCTCATGGACGAAGCCGCCTACGCCGATCATACGGCCTGACCCTTATCGATCTGAACCGGAGCCGCGATGCGCTATCTCCCCCATTCTGCCGCCGACCGTCAGCACATGCTGGCCACGATCGGCGCGTCTTCCATCGATGATCTGTTTGCCGCGGTACCCAAATCGGTTCTGGGCACGTTCAGTCCGGACCTGCCCGACCATCAGCCCGAGTTTGCGGTTGAGGCCCATATGCGGGGGCTGGCAAGGGCCAACCACGCTGCAGGAGACGGCCCGTTCTTTGTGGGCGCGGGCGCCTATCGCCACCACGTTCCTGCCACCGTCGATCATCTGATTCAGCGCTCGGAATGGCTCACCGCTTACACGCCATACCAGCCGGAAATCTCGCAGGGCACGCTCCAGATGCTCTTTGAGTTCCAGACCCAGGTCGCAAACCTGACCGGCATGGATGTGGCCAACGCTTCGATGTATGACGGATCGACGGCGACGGCCGAGGCCGTTCTGATGGCGCGGCGCATCACGAAAAAGAACAAGGTCTTCCTCTCGGGCGGCCTGCACCCGCAATACCGCGACACGGTTGTAACCTACCTCTCGGGGGAAGAAGGGCTCGAATGCCTTGCGCCCTCGCCGGAAGGGCAGGGCGATATCGTCGATCACATTGATGACGATACCGCCGCCATCGTCATCCAGACCCCCGATTTTTACGGCCACCTTCGCAATGTCTCGGCGCTGGCTGAAGCAGCCCATGAAAAGGGCGCATTGCTGATCGTTGTTGTCACCGAAATCATCTCCCTGGGCCTGCTTGAGGCGCCGGGCGCGCTCGGCGCCGATATCGTGGTGGCAGAGGGGCAGTCGCTGGGCAATCCATTGACCTTTGGTGGCCCCTATGTCGGACTTCTGGCCTGCCGCGAAAAATTCGTGCGCCAGATGCCGGGTCGGTTGTGCGGGGAGACCGTAGATGCCAACGGCGAGCGCGGGTTCGTCCTGACGCTCTCGACGCGCGAACAGCATATTCGCCGTGAAAAGGCGACTTCCAACATTTGTACCAACTCTGGCCTGTGCGCTCTGGCGTTCACCATCCATCTCTCGCTGTTGGGCGAGCGAGGGCTGACGCGGCTCGCAAAGCTCAATCACTCGCGCGCCATTGCGCTGGCCGATGCTTTGCAGGGCGCGGGGATCGCTGTGCTCAACAAGACCTTCTTCAACGAAATGACCGTCCGTCTCCCATCACCCGCCGCACCCGTGGTCGAAGCGCTGGCCGCCAAAGGCATTCTCGCCGGCCTGCCGGTTTCGCGCCTCGAACCGGGCAAGCCCGATGTCGAAAATCTTCTGATCCTGGCCGCAACCGAATTGACGACCGACGCCGATATCACAGCGCTTGTCGGTGCGCTCAAGGGAGAAATCGCATGAGCATGAACACACAGGGTCGCCCCACCACTCCAGGCGCCGCAACCGGCTCTCTCGGTTCAGGGCCTGCCGCTCTGCTCCCGGCCGAACCGCTTCTGTTCGAGATCGGCGACCGCGACCACTCAGGTGTGGACTTGCCCGATATCGAGGTGCCCGAAGACCGTCTCGGTGGTCTGCGCCGTAAAAGCGAGCTGGATCTTCCCGGCCTTACCGAACCCGAAGCCATGCGCCATTATGTGCGTCTGTCGCGCCGCAATTATTCCATCGATTCGGGGATGTATCCGCTCGGCTCGTGCACCATGAAGCACAATCCCCGGCTGAACGAGAAGATGGCCCGGTTGCCCGGATTTGCCGACATCCACCCTCTGCAACCGGTCTCCACGGTATCGGGCGCGCTCGGTGTTATGGCAGAGCTTAGCCATTGGCTGATGGAACTGACCAACACCGCTGCCGTTGCGCTTTCCCCCAAGGCCGGCGCGCATGGTGAGTTGTGCGGCATGATGGCCATCAAGGCGGCCCATGCGGCAAAAGGGCAGGGGCACCGCAAGATCGTGCTCGTCCCCGAAAGCGCCCATGGCACCAATCCGGCGACAGCGGCATTCCTTGGCTATTCGGTCAAATCCATTGATGCCAATGACAACGGCACGGTCGATGTCGAGGCGGTCAAGGCGGCGCTGTCGGGCGATGTCGCGGCTATCATGCTCACCAATCCCAACACGTGCGGCCTGTTCGAATCCCAGATCATCGAGATTGCGGCGGCCGTTCATGAGGCCGGAGCCTATTTCTACTGCGACGGCGCCAATTTCAACGCCATCATGGGCGTGGTGCGTCCGGGCGATCTGGGCATCGACGCCATGCATATCAACCTGCATAAGACATTTTCGACGCCCCACGGCGGCGGTGGACCGGGCGCCGGGCCGGTTGTCCTGTCCGAAGCGCTCGCGCCCTTTGCGCCGGTTCCCTTCCTGCGCAAGGATGGGGAAGGGATCGATCTTGTCGAGCACGTCGAGGGCAGCGCCTTCGGACGCCTGACGGCCTTCCATGGCCAGATGGGCATGTATGTGCGCGCCCTGACCTATATGCTCAGCCACGGCGCCGACGGGCTGGCGCAGGCGGCGCGTGATGCTGTGCTCAATGCCAACTATCTCAAGGCACGGCTCGAAGATCTGTTCTCTGCGCCCTTCAATGGGCAGCCGGTCATGCACGAGGCACTGTTTGATGATGAGTTTCTAAAGGGCACCGGCGTTTCCACTCTCGATTTTGCCAAGGCGATGATCGATGAGGGGTTTCACCCCATGACGATGTATTTCCCGCTGGTCGTGCATGGCGCCATGCTTATTGAGCCCACCGAAAGCGAGTCGCTCCAGACCCTCGATGCGTTCGTTATGACAATGCGCGAACTGGCCGAGGACGCGCGCTCGGGGAATGCGGAACGCTTCACATCCGCCCCGACACGCGCTCCCCTGCGCCGGCTCGATGAGACCCGTGCGGCCCGCCAGCCACGCCTGAAATGGATCGCGCCAGACGACGCACTTGAAGCCGCGCAATAACTATCCCGCCTCCCCGTCATGCGCGGGGAGGCAAAAACACCTTTGATCGGCACGCCAAACCCCTTAAACTTCGACGGTACTAGTCGGAGGGCGTCAATGTCGAATATGAACCCCCACGTGCTTGAGACCTTCCGGTTTCAAGCCGAGGCCTGCCGAAGTCTGGGCTCCCCATTCACCGCCATTGTGTGCGACCTGTTGGCCGAACGGCTGACTGATTCGTCGCGCTTCGGCGCGCGGATACTGAATTGGCCCGATTCGGCCCGGGCCGATGCCATCGCCCTGCGGGCCGCAGGAGCGCTTCATGCGTTGGTCCGCTCAGGCAATGCTCGTGAGCTTGCTTCGCTCTATCCGCCGCTGGAAGCCAAGCCCGACCAACTGTGGGAGGCCATCGAGGCGGCAATCGAAAAGCACGACGATTTCCTGCATGATTTTCTCGACAGCCCGCCCCAGACCAATGAGGTCATGCGCTCATCGGCCCTGCTTGGCATGGCCCTGCGGCTTGCCGAAAGGCTGAAAATGCCGTTGGCACTCTATGAGATCGGGGCCAGCGCAGGGCTGAACCTGGCCTTTGACACCTACCACTATGCCCTTGGCGATGATCGTGAATGGGGCGACAGCAATGCGCTGGTCAATATCGAGAGCGAATGGCGCGGCCATGTTCCTTCGCTCGATGTCGAGCTGGAGATCGCAAGTCGGCAGGGTTGCGACCGCAATCCACTTGATCCGCATGCGCCCGAAAGCGTCGAGCGCCAGCTGGCCTACATCTGGGCCGATCAACATAATCGCATTGGCCGCGTTTCAGCCGCACTTTCAGCGGCCGCGTCCCGACCATACGAGGTCGAGCGGGCCGACGCCGCTGACTGGGTAGTCGCCAAGCTCGCCGAAGCACCGCAGCCGGGCGTGGCTCGGGTATTTTTCCACACCATCGTCTGGCAATATCTGTCCAAGGCTGCCAAGGATCGCATCAGCCAAGCCTTCGAGCAGGCAGGGGCAAACGCGACTGCAGAAACGCCCCTGGTCTGGATGTACATGGAGGCCGAGGGGCACGCCGCAGGTGCCGTGCTCAAGCAGACGGTCTGGCCGGGCGGGGAAAAGGAAACCGTCGGTCTGTCCGACTACCACGGGCGTTGGGTCGACTGGACATAAAAAATGGCCTCGGAAACGTTTCCGAGGCCATTTTGTTTTGGCGCTGGCCGCCTTAGTCGAGCGCGGCGACAGCGATGATTTCCACCCGGAGATTGGGCGAAGCCAGTCGGGCCTCCCAGCAGGCGCGGGCGGGCGGATTGGCTGGATCGATCCATTTGTCATAGACCGAATTCATGGCCGCAAAATCGGCGATGTTGGTCAGCAGAACCTGCACTGACAGCACCTTGGATTTGCTCGTTCCTGCCTCGGCCAGCAGGGCATCCATCTTCTCGAGCACCTGGGCGGTCTGCGTTTCGATGGTGGCAAATTCGTCCTTAGCCACCTGACCGGCCAGATAGAGCGTATTGCCGTGCTTGACGGCCTGGCTCATGCGAGAGCCGGGATGAAGGCGTTCGATAGTCATTTGGACACTCCTGGATCCTGATACAAAAACGGGCCCCGCAGGGCCCGCAATTCAATGCGTGAAGGCCGCTCAATTCAGTCGGCTGGCTACGTCCTTGATCGACTGATCGACAAGCGCACCACCACTATCTTTGACCTGATCGGCAAGGATGAGGCGAGCAGCCTCAATGGCGACATCGGCCGAACGGGCGCGGACATCTGCAAGAGCCTGGGCCTCTGCCTGGGCGATCTTGTCTTCCACGGCCTTGGTACGGCGTGCGACCATGTCCTCGAGCGCTGTTTCAGCTTCGGCAGTCATGCGTTCGGCTTCTTCCTGCGCGGCGGCCACGATCTCTTCAGCCTCGCTTTCGGCAGCCTTGCGCTTGCGCTCATATTCCGCGAGCAGCGCCTGGGCTTCCTCACGCAAACGCTTGGCTTCGTCGAGATCAGATTCGATCTTGGCGATGCGGCTGTCGAGTGCCTTGGTGACGAAGGCCGGTACCTTGAAATAGATCACGATCCCGAAAAAGATCAGCAGCGCTATAAAGGCCCAGAATGTGGCATCGAGTTCCATGTCGGACTACTCCTTGCTGGCCTTGGCAACGGCATCGCGCGCGGCCTTGACGGGCACCTTGCCGATAAGTTGGGCGACGACCGCCTGTGCAGTGTCCGCAGCGATTTCGTCGACATGCCCCATTGCCTCGGCCTTGGTGGCGGCGATGCGTTCTTCGGCAGAGGCAACCTTCTTGGCGAGGTTGGTTTCCACCTTGGTACGCGCAGCGTCGAGTTTGGTCTTGTTCTCGGCACGGGCCGCCTCGGCGATGCCGTGGGCGTTGGAGCGGGCTTCGGCCAGCGCTGCCTCATAAGAGGCAATTGCCTGGTCCGTCTTCTGGCGAAGCCGTTCGGCTTCGGCAAGATCGCCCTCGATACGGTCGCGGCGTTCCTCGAGGATTTCGCCGATCCGGGGCAGCGCGAGCTTTTTCATGACGAAATAGAGCGCGGCAAAAGTGATGGCCAGCCACAAGAGCTGTGAGGGAAATGTCGTCGCATCGAACGGAGGAAACACGCCCGTGACGTGTTCTTCGCCATGCGCTCCGACCACCTCATGGGTTTCGCCGTCCGGAGACTCTTCGAGCGAAATAATGTGGTCTTCAAGCGGCTCGACGGCCTCTTGAAGTGGTGTTTCCTGTGCCTGGACCTGGCTAATCATGCGCTATCCGCCAATTGAAAAGTCTGGTGTGCCGGCCAATGCCGGCACATGGCAAGGCAGCCGAAGCGTGCTCCGGCCGCCTTCAAATGTACTGCTGCGGTAAATTAGACCGCGAACAGGAGCAGAAGGGCAACCAGGAACGAGAAGATGCCCAGAGCTTCGGTCACAGCGAAACCGAAGATGAGGTTGCCCGACTGGCTCGGAGCAGCCGACGGGTTGCGCAGTGCACCCGAGAGGAAGTTCCCGAAGATGTTGGCCACGCCAATGGCGGCGCCGGCCATACCGAAACATGCAATGCCTGCACCGATGTACTTTGCGGCTTCAGCTTCCATTTTGTGATCCTTTCAAAGCCTTGAAACTTAACGGAGTCTAGTGGAGATCAATGCGAAGGATGGATCGCATCGTTGAGATACATGGAGGTCAGTACGGCAAAGACATAAGCCTGAACCGCCGACACCATGAATTCGAGAGCTGTGAGCGCCACGCCCATGATGAGCGGCAGCACGGCACCTGCGATGCCTACGGCCCCGAGGGACGCAAGCGAAACGACAAAGCCGGTGAACACCTTGAGCGTGATGTGGCCAGCCAGCATGTTGCCGAACAGACGAACCGAGAGCGAAATCGGACGCGAGAGGAATGAGATGACCTCGATCGGCGTCACGATGGGGATGATGTAGCCCGGCACGCCCGAAGGCACGAAGAGTTTGAGGAATTTCGGACCGTTCTTGATGAACCCATAGGCCACCACAACAGTCATCACCAGCATGGCGAGCGCAAACGTCACGATGATCTGGCTGGTGAAGGTATAAAAGTACGGGATCATGCCGAACATGTTCCCGATAAAGATGAAGGTGAACAGCGAGAATACGAAGGGGAAGAATTTCATCCCTTCCGAGCCCGCGCCACTTCGCACCATATTGGCCACGAATTCATATGCCATCTCGCTGGTCAGCTGCCAACGGTTGGGCACCAGTCCGCGTCCGCGCGTCGACAGGATGAGATAGGCGCAAATCGTGATGGTGGTCAGCACCATGAACAGCGAGGAATTGGTAAAAGAGAGCGTGATGCCGCTCCCCTCGGTCCCGTCGCCACCGATGGTCCCGAAGGTGAAGATGTCATAGATGACAAATTGGTGAATCGGATCGTTCGCCAAGGTCTTTAAGCCCCTATCTCGCCCTTCAGTCCACACTATCCGCATCGTCCGATGCGGTCTTATCTGCATTCAGTTCTGCCACTACACGAGTGACATTCACAATTCCAGCGGCAAAGCCCACCATGAACATGATGAGCAGCGCCCACGGGCTGGTCCCTGCAAACATGTCGATCAGGTATCCGATACCTGACCCCACAAGGATAGCCGCGACAAACTCGGCACCAATGCGCAAACCGCGCGCCAGTGTCGACATGTCGCCCTGCCGGGACGCCTGCTGGCTGCCGTTGGCCGCCGCACGCGCTTCCTGAGCCTTCCGGATCCGCTCCGCCAGTTCGGATGTCTCCGATTGACGCGGGGAAGTCCCATCTTGAGCCGGTTTGTCGTCGGGATTGGTCACTTCAAACCACCGCTCCAGCCCAGCCGGACACCCGGCAAGAGGGTGCCTTCAAAGTCGCGCGCACCATAGTTGCGGCTCCCCAAGGTGTCAAGCTGCAGGAGCGGCCAAAAAAACACGAAAAATCAATTGCTTAGTCGATGTGTGAGGGGGTGCGGCATCCCGTCAACTCTTCCATTGTGGTAAGACAATGGCGAGGCGGGGGATTCTCCCGCCAGGTCAGGCCGTGGCGGCGAGACCCAGGAGCCCGCCAACGATGGCGACGTTGGACATGAAGACTCCGAACAAGGCCGTCCGTTCTGGCTCGGCCTTGTCCCAGAAATTGACCAGCATGATCGTGGCCGCAACGGTGAAGCCGATCAGTCCAAGCGCCGAGTAGGGCACGAAAAGCCCCAATGCCAGGGTAACGCCGAGCACGACCTGATAGAGCGACCCGGCGATCAGTACGGCTTTTGCCTGTGGTACGCCACGATCGCGCATGACGCTAGCGATGGGGCCGAGCGCCCAGAAATGGCGCAACCCGCCCACGATGAACAGTGAACCCATCATCAGCCGGGCGACGATCAGCGCGGAAGCGACCAACTGTTCTGCCATCAGCTTGCTTCGAGAAAGGTTTCGGCGGTGCGCAGATCGACCGAAACAAGCTGGCTCACCCCCCGCTCGGGCATGGTGACCCCGAACAGCCGGTCCATGCGCGCCATGGTGATGGGGTTGTGGGTGATGACCACAAAGCGCGTGTCGGTGCGCTGGCGCATCGATTCCAAAAGATTGCAGAACCGCTCGACATTGGCGTCGTCGAGCGGCGCGTCGACCTCGTCGAGCACACAGATCGGCGCGGGGTTGGTCAGGAACACCGCAAAGATCAGGCTCATCGCAGTCAGCGCCTGCTCTCCGCCCGAAAGCAGCGTCATGGTCTGGGGCTTCTTGCCCGGCGGCCTGGCGATGATTTCCAGCCCGGCCTGCAGCGGGTCGTCGCTCTCAACGAAGGTCAACTCCGCCGTCCCGCCGCCGAACAGCGTGGTGAACAGGTCGCGGAAATGGTTGTTGACCTTCTCGAAGGCCTCGTTGAGCCGTGCGCGACCCTCGCGGTTGAGGTTGGAAATGCCGGTGCGCAGCTTGGCGATTGCCGCGATCAGATCCTCGCGGTCGGCCACCATCTTGTCGAGCTTGTCCTGAACCTCTTCGGCTTCCTGCTCGGCCATCAGATTGACACCGCCCAACCGCTCGCGCTCGGCCTTTAGCCGGTCGAGGCGGGCCTCGGTGGCCGATTCTTCAGGCAGGGCGGATTCCGGTTTGATGCCGGCGGCCTCGGCGGTCTTGTCGGCCGATATACCCAGTGTTTCGGCGATCTGACGTTCGATCTGCTGGCGAGTGGCGATATTGCCCTTGAGCCGTTCTTCCACCCGCGCCATCTCCGCACGGGTATCGGCCAAGCCCTCAGCGGCCAGCCGTGCGGCCTTGTCCGCCTCGCGAAATGCACCCTGGGCCTCGTTCAATTTGTCCGAAGCCCGCTTTCGGGCATATTGGGCGTCTTCGATCTGGTCCTCAAGTTCGGCGCGCCTGAGATCGAAGGCATCCGGTGTCGCGTTGAGTTCGGAAATCTGGGCCTCGATTTCGCCCTTACGGCGCTCGAGCGTTTCGATCTGGCTTTGCGCGCCGGCCCGTCGCCGTTGCCAGCTTTCCAGTTCCTGCCCGATCCGCGACAGTCGCGAGGTCCGCATTTGCGACGCGCTTTCGAACCCGGCCAGCCGCACCCGCGCCTGCTCGGCCGCTTCGCGCAAATTGGCCAGCGCGCGCTGGCGCATCTCGGCCTCTCGTACAGCCTCACCTTCGGCCCCGAGCTCTTCCAGTGCCGCCTGTGCCTCCTCGGCAATGGCCACGGCCTCGGCCAAATTCTCCTCGATCCGCACGCGCGATTCGGCCAACGCCGTGCGGCGTGCGGTCAGCTCCGCCAGATTTTTCTGCGCCGCGTCGACGCCCGCTTGCGCCGCTGCGATGCCTCGTTGAGCTTCCCGCCACGCGCTCCGGCAGGCGACTTCGGCCTCGCGCGCCACTTCCACGCGCGTCCGCAAAGTAAAAAGTGTTGCCTGCGCCTCGTTTCGCGCCCCGCGCAATCCGGCGATCTCGCTGTCGAGTTCGGCCAACCGGTTGCGCTGCGCCAGCCTTTGTGCCGCCGCGCTGGGCGCATCGGGCTTGGCAACGAATCCGTCCCACCGCCACAGCCCGCCATCGGTGCTGACCAGCCGCTGTCCGGGCTTGAGCAAAGCCATCAGCCGCGCACCGTCCGCCGCGCTATCGACAACGCCGATCTGGTCAAGACGGCGTTTGAGCAGGGCGGTCCCTGAAACATGGCTCGAAAGCGCCACCACACCCTCGGGCAATGCCGGGTCATCAGGTCCTGCGCTCTCTGTCCAATAAAGGGGGGCGGCCGTATCGTCGGAAGCCTCAAGATCATCGCCCAGCGCCGCGCCCAGCGCGGTTTCCATTCCCGGCGCTACGCGAAGCGCATCAACAATGGCCGGCCAGAGCGAACCGCCATCGACATTGAGTACGCGAGCCAGTGTTTCGGCCTCGCTTTCGAGCCGATTGAGCCTCCCTTCGATATCGGCCAATTGCGGCTGGGCAGCTTCAAGCGCGGAGACCGCCTCTGCCGTCTCGATCTCGGCGGTTTCCACCTCCGCTTCGGCAATGGCGAACGCCTCAAGGACCTCGTCGAGCGTGGCCTGACGTTCGGCGACCGTGTGATCGGCCGAAAGGCTTTCTTCAAGTGCCGCAACATCGCGGGCGATATCAGATTGCTGGGATTGTAGCTTTCCAACGCGCTGGCTGGCTTCTTCGGCGGCTCTGGTCGCTTGCGTGCGTTGCGCGCGTATCGCGGCAACCGCATCGGCTGCCGAGCGGGCCGCGGCTTCAGCTTCATCGAGCGCCGCACGGGCCTCATCGGCTTGCGCGCGGGCCATTTCACTCGCTTCATTTTCCGCTTCGGCGGCTTCTGCCAGTTCGAGCCGTTCCCCTTCGAGCGTTTCGATCAGCCCTTCGCTGTCCCCGATCAGCGCTGTCTCGCGCGCAATGTCGGTATCGATCTGTTTGAGCCGGTCATCGAGTTCAGCCCGGCGTGAGTTTGCGCGCCGCAACTCATCCTCTAGCTGCCCGCGCAAAATGGTCAGCCGCTGCAATACGGCCCCCGCCGCGGCATCCGCATCGCGCAAGGGTTGCAGCTCGGCATCCATCGCTTCGACCAGTTTCTTGGCCTGATGCTCAAGGTGCGACGCGTCGGCCAACTGGCTGATAAGGCGCCCCTGCTGCGCTTCGGTTTCCTTTTCGGCGTAGCGCGTCTTGACCCACCGGATGTGATAAAGCGTTGCCTCGGCGCGCCGAATGTCGCCCGAAAGTGCCCGGTAGCGTGTCGCCTGCCGCGCCTGGCGCTTGAGCGTTTCAAGCTGCACTTCGACCTGGGCGATGATGTCGTCGACTCGCTCAAGGTTCTGCTCGGCTGCCCGCAAACGCAATTCCGCCTCGTGCCGGCGCGAATGTAACCCCGAAATGCCAGCGGCTTCTTCGAGCAGCGCCCGGCGTTGGGTCGGCTTGGCGGCGATCAGCTCGCCGATCTGGCCCTGCCGTACAAGGGCAGGCGAGTGCGCGCCGGTCGAAGCGTCGGCAAACATCAGTTGCACGTCGCGCGCCCGCACGTCGCGGCCGTTGATTCGATAGACAGAGCCTTGCTCACGCTCAATGCGGCGGGAGATCTCTATGGTGTCGGCCGAATTGAAGGCCTGTGGCGCGGTGCGGTCGGAATTGTCGAGAACGACTGTAACTTCCGCCGAATTGCGGGCGGGCCGGTTGCCCGAGCCCGAAAAGATCACATCATCCATGCCCGAGGCGCGCATGGCCTTATATGAGCTTTCACCCATCACCCAGCGCAGCGCTTCGACGAGATTGGATTTGCCACACCCGTTGGGCCCGACGACTCCGGTGATTCCGGGTTCGAGAACGAGTTCAACGGGATCGGTAAAGGATTTGAAGCCTAAGAGCTTGAGGCGCGAAAATTTCATTCCGCGCCTCGAAAAAGGGCGGAGTTAGAGGCGATTCTCGATTTCGGCGGAAAGCCCTGCATAGTCAGGTGTGCCCTCGAACCTGTCCCCATTGATGTAGAAAGTCGGCGTGCCTTGCAGCCCGAATTCGTTGAGCGCCTGCTCGCGGGTCGCTTCGATAGCAGCCAACATTTCCTGGTCGGTCAAGACTTCCTCGAACCTTTCCTGTGTAAACCCGAATTGTTCTGCGATTTCGAAGATCGCCTGGCGCGGATTTTTGCTCGCGGCCCACACATTCTGGCTTTCCATATAGGCGCTGAGCACTTCGTTGTACTGGTCGCCAGCGGCTTCAGCCACCATGAAGACGGCCAGATCGAGCACGTTGCGGCGGAACGGCCGGGCAATAAAGCGGATCTTGCCAGTATCGATATAGTCTTCCTTGAGTTGCGGCAGAGCCGACATGTGGAAGGCCGCACAATGCGGGCAGGTCGGGGAGATATATTCGACCACAGTCACGCTCGCATCGACGCCGCCCATCGGACGATCGGCCAGAGGGGGATTGTTGATCGCATCGCCATTGATCGGTTCGATAGCCGATCCGTCATAGAGTGCGACGTCACCGCTGGCCTCAGGCTCGGCATCGTTGACGACATTGGCTGTCACTTCAGCCTCGGCACTGGAGTCGCTGCATCCATAGATGAGCGTGGCAAGTCCGACACTGGACCCGGCGATCAGCAGGTTTCTGCGATTGAGCGGCAATGGTTTGCTCCTTAATGGCTCAACAAATTATGGCGCACACTACACGGGGCGAATCCGGCGGCAAGGGGGCAGGACGTTCACATGCCGGTGAAATCGGGCACAAATAACCCGACAGACAGCTATCGGCCGCGTTTCCCCAAAACACCGCGCCCCAGTTTTTCCAACGCTTCGCGCAGGCCATCATCCTCGATGGTGCCCGTTTGCGCCCTTATGCTGTCAATCGCGGCGCGCGGCAAGGTCCGGGGAGGCTCGGGGCTTTTCGTTTCGGCCACCAGCGGCATGGGGGAGAGACGAACCGAGCCGACAATCAGATAGCCGAAATAGCGGTTTATGGCTGAAGCAATGGCCTGTCCTTCATGGGTCAGCGCCAGGCCGTGGCCCTCAAGACACCGCAGATGCAATATCGCCCCTTCTGGATCAGGGCGATCGCGGCGCGGCCAGACCAGCTTGTCGGGCATGGAAATCTTGTCCCAGGGCGGCGGCGCGATGGTTTGCCAATGGGCGATCAGGTCGCGGCCCGCAAATCCGCGCTTTTTGAGCGCCGGGTCGAGCGTTTTGCCGATCATGTCGCCCAGTTGAACCGTGCGGTTGCTGCGCTTTGGCGGTGGAGATTTGCTAGCCATGCTTGCGCCAATGTCCTTTGGCTCTGTAGGTGTTCAATATGGCCCAGACCGCTTCCATGCAACACTCCGAAATTTCTGCCATTGATGCGGACGCAGTTCTCGATTGGTACGATCGCCACGCGCGCGATCTGCCCTGGCGCGTCTCGCCCGCAGATCGGGCCCGAGGCGTAAAGCCGAACCCCTATTTCGTCTGGCTGAGCGAGATCATGCTTCAGCAGACGACCATCGCCGCGGTGCGCAAATATTTCGCGGCTTTCACAAGGCTCTGGCCCACCGTTCAGGATCTCGCCGCCGCTCCGCTCGATGACGTGCTCGTGCAATGGGCAGGGCTTGGCTATTATGCCCGCGCCCGCAATCTTCATGCCTGCGCTACCGCCGTCGTTGTCCATCACGGGGGAGTATTTCCCACGACAGCTGCCGCCCTGCGCGATCTCCCGGGCATCGGCGACTACACAAGCTCTGCCATCGCCGCCATCTGTCATGACGAGCGCGTGGCCGTGGTCGATGGCAATGTCGATCGTGTGATTGCCCGCTATCTGGCTTTGTCAAAGCCGGTGCGTGAGGAAAAGCCTCTGGTCCGCGCCACGGTGCAAAATGCAGTGCCTGGGCGCGCCGGCGATTTTGCCCAGGCCATGATGGACCTTGGCGCCACGATCTGCGCCCCGCGCCGCGCAAATTGCCTTTTGTGTCCGCTTGAACCGGACTGCCGGGGAACAAAAACCGGAAATCCCGTGGCTTTCCCGGTCCCGCCGGCAAAGGCAGAAAAGCCGCGGCGGCACGGCCATGCCTTCGTCATCCGCCACCCGGACGGCAAAGTTTTCCTCCGCCAGCGCGGGCCGAAGGGCATGCTGGCCAAAATGACCGAAACGCCGGGCAGCGCGTGGGGCGATGTCGAATCCGTCGTTTCCTTGCCATTTTCCGGAGATTGGCGCGCGGTCGGAGAGGTCAACCACACCTTCACTCATTTCCACCTCACCCTGACCGTCTGGTCGATCACAGCCGACAACCCTCTCGACGAGGGTTGGTGGGCCGAGGAGACGATGCTGGACAGCGAGGCCCTGCCCAGCCTGTTTCGCAAAGTGCTCAAGACTGCGGGTATTCGATAATCGCTCATGCCCGCAGCGGTGTGCGCCATGAGACAAAAAAAGCCCCCGGACTAAGACCGGGGGCCAGAATGCCTGACTGATTGGAGGTCAAAATCAGGCAGAAAGCTTTTCCATGCGAGCCCGGATGTGCTCGCGAAGCGTATCGAGGGGGGCGAGCTTGCTGCCGTCCTCATAGTGCCAGAAGGTCCAGCCGTTACAGGCCTCAAATCCCTGAACGAGAGCGCCGACCCGGTGGATTGACCCACTTTTGTCGTCGCTGATCAGTGAACCGTCGGCACGAACCACTGCAGAATAACGCCTGCCAGCGTCGAAAAGTTTCGTGCCCGGTGCGATCAATCCCTGCTCGAGCAGCGAACCGAATGGAATGCGCGGTGCAGACCGCTTGGGCACTGTAGTTTCAATGGCATTCAAATCGTGCGGTTTGATGGCGGCAATGCGTTTCAAAGCTGCATTTATATAGGCGTTTTCGCGTTCGATACCGATGAAATGCCGTCCCAGTTTCTTGGCAACGGCACCAGTCGTGCCTGTGCCAAAGAACGGATCGAGCACCACATCGCCCGGTTTTGTCGTGGCCATCAGTACGCGATAGAGCAGCGCTTCGGGCTTTTGGGTCGGATGGACCTTTTCATCATTGGCATCCTTGAGCCGCTCACCGCCCGTGCAAATGGGGAACAGCCAGTCCGAACGCATCTGGGTATCGTCATTGGAAAGCTTGAGCGCCTCATAGTTGAAGGTGGGGCGACTCTTCTGGCTCCGTGAGGCCCAGATCAGGGTTTCATGGGCGTTGGTGAACCGCGTGCCTCGGAAATTGGGCATCGGGTTGGCCTTGCGCCACACGACGTCGTTGAGCATCCAGAACCCCAGATCCTGCAGCGCTGCGCCCACCCGAAAAATGTTGTGATATGAGCCGATCACCCAGATCGCGCCATTGGGTTTCAGGATACGGCGCGCCGCGGCCATCCAGGCGCGAGTGAACGCGTCGTAATGGGCAAAGCTCTCGAACTTGTCCCATTCGTCGTCGACAGCATCGACCTTGGACTGGTCGGGGCGCGTCAGGCCTTCTTCGAGTTGCAGGTTGTAGGGAGGATCGGCAAAGATCAGGTCCACCGAGGCTTCGGGAAGCGCATTCATGTGCGCGATGCAGTCACCAACCAGGATCGTGTCGATGGGGAGGTGGCTTTCAAGAGCCTCCGGCGCGCGTTTCCGCGCCGCTGAACCGGTACGCAACATACTGATAACCCTAACGCAAAACTAACACGCCATTTCTACAGCGTTAGGGTTAAGCGCCGCCTAAATGTTAGGGTTAACTTGGGGTTAAGGGCGATCAGCGCCGCGCTGCCAGCACTGGCGCAAAGCTCATCCGGTGCATCTCGCAGGGCCCGTGAGTGGCAAGCGCTTCAAGATGCAGCGCAGTGCCATAGCCCTTGTGCTGACCGAAGCGGTAGTGCGGAAGCCCGACATCCATGATGTGGCACATCCGATCGCGAACCACTTTGGCGACGATGGACGCCGCAGCAATCGAGAGTGACTTTCCATCGCCCCCGATCACGAACTGCCCAGTGCATGAGAGGCCCTCGGGAACGTCCCGCCCGTCGATCAGTGCCATGTCGGGTCGAACGGGCAGGGCATCGAGTGCCTGGCACATTGCCCACAGCGTGGCGCCGCGAATATTGAGGCGGTCGATCACCTCGACCGATGCGGCGCAAAACCCCACTTGCGCTGTCGCCATGATCTGGGCGAACAGCGCTTCGCGCTTCTCTTCGGTGAGCTTTTTGGAATCGTTGAGCCCCTCGGGAATTGCCAGGGGGTCCAGAACAACTGCGGCGGCGACCACCGGTCCCGCCAACGGCCCGCGCCCGGCCTCATCGATCCCCGCAACCATCGCATGACCGCCGGCCAGCGCCGCGGCCTCCAGCTCGTAGCTGGGTGCATCAACGACCAGAGGTTTCGAATCACTTTTGGGCATGTCTCGAACCAACCCGATTTTTACGGCTCGATAAAGCCCCTTCACTCAGAGCGCAGCGTCACCCATTTCCGCCGCCACTCCGGCGCGTCGAATGGCTCGGGCCAGTACTCGGTGATCCGAACGATCCGATCGTCGGCGCATTCAAAGATTGATACGGCGAGGGCTTCGATCGTGCCGTCCGAAACCCGTGTTTCGGTGATCGCATGACCGCCAGAACCGATTACCCGTTCCACCTTGAAGGTCCATTTGCCATGAGCGGGATAGTTCTCGTTGATCGCGACAAAATCATCCCCCGAACCGATAACTTCACCCGATTGCGGCCAGATAATTTCGATGTTGTCGGCAAACAGAGCAGCGGCGAGCGTCCACTCATTGGTGCCCATCCGCCACCAGAATTCCTGTGCCAGTGTCGCCGCGTCCGTCACCCGTCTTCTCCTCGCTTATCTGAAAACGCAGGATATTCCGCTCCATAACACTTCGATTTCGGCCTTTGTTCCCGGCCCGTCCGCAATGCCGAACAGATCTTCGCCGCCAAATTCGTGCCCCAGGCTCGATTCAAAAGTCTCGACCGGCCCTGCCAGCGTCTCGAGCTCTTGCACCGGTGCGCCGATGGCCGGCCCGCTGGCAAATGTCGCTGAACTCTCGGCCGAGGCCGACCAGCCAACAAAGGTTTCGTCCTGAAAATGAAGGGTCACGCCGTTGCCAAAGCGCGCATAATCGATCGGGCCAGCGCCACACTCTTCCATGCGCCCCTGTTCGACGGCGTCACCCCAAAGCTTTGTGGCCGATTTTACGGTATCGGTCTGACTGGTCACATTCATCCCGATACGAACGGACTCATATGCCGTTTCCGCGTCCAGACCGCCGGGGGTCAGGTAGAGTGCCGGGCTTTCCTGCGCCCATCCCGCCCCCATCGGCATGACCAACACAAGAACAGCCCATGCCAGTCGCTTTCCGGCCATATCCGATGATCCTCCGCTCGGGATTGGTCGATCCTATCAGAAGAGACTCAGTTGCGCTGTCTCCTTTTGCGGGTGCGCAAAAAGGTCGGTGCGCAACGGCATCGCGTCCTCCTCCAGCCCCAGCCGGGCGGCAGCCTTTTCAAATCGCTGCTGCATCAGCACTGCGTAGGGCCCTTCGCCTGTGAAGCGCGAGCCGAACCGCGGGTCATTGTCACGTCCGCCGCGATAGTCCCGCACGAGGTTCATTACGTGCTTGACCTTGTCGGGGTAGGTCTTGAGCAACCACTCTCGGAAAATGTCGCGCACTTCGCCGGGCAACCGCAACAGGATCATGGAAGCCGTCGTCGCCCCCTGCGCCTTGCCCGCATCGAGAATGCGTTCGAGCTCGTGATCGTTAACCGCCGGAATCATGGGCGCGGCCATGATGCGGGTGGGAATGCCCGACTCGGAAAGCAGCTTGATCGCTTCGAGCCGCCGCGATGGCGTGGACGCCCGTGGCTCCATAAAGCGCGACAGCCGGTGATCCATCGAGGTCACTGAAATACCCACCGAAACCAGGCCGAGCTTGTTGAGTTTGGTCAGGATATCGAGGTCTCGTACGATCAGCGCTGATTTGGTGACAATGGTCACAGGATGCTTCGCCTCGAGCAGTACCTTGAGCACCGAACGCATGATCTTGTACTTGCGCTCCAGCGGCTGGTAGGGGTCCGTATTGGTGCCGATGGCGATGGGTTTTGGCTTGTAGCGCGGATTGGCCAGCTCGGCCCGCAGCAATTCTGCAGCGTTGACCTTCACATAGATGTCGCGCTCGAAATCGATCCCCGCCGAGTGGCCCAGATAGGCGTGCGTCGGGCGGGCAAAGCAGTACGAGCACCCGTGCTCACACCCACGGTAAGGATTGATCGAACGGTCGAACCCGATATCGGGGGAGACATTGCGCGTAATGATGGATTTGGCCCTCTCGATATGCTCGCGCGTTTCGAAACCTTCCTCGGGTTCAGGTTCCCATCCATCGGCGAACATTTCGCGCTTGTGCGGCTCGAACCGCCCGCTTTCATTGCTGGCCGCACCGCGCCCGCGCAGCTTTGGCGTCTCCAGCATGGGTCGGCTCAACAGGTCCACGTCACGCGTCCCGAAAAGGCGACGCCGCGCTTCGCTATGGCTCACATTGGGTCCTATTTCGGCCATGACTGGCGCTCCCATCGGAAAGACAAAGGAACAAGCCGAATCGTGGCTCGCCCGTTCCATTAACCCTAGCGAAAGGATCGGAACGAAACAAGAACAAAGATGTAAGTTGTGGTTAGCGCTCGTTGAGACGCGGCATCACTTCGATGAAGTTGCAGGGTACATGCCGACTGTCGAACTGGTACTTCAGGATCGCCTCCCAGGCATCCCGACAGGCCCCGCGCGATCCTGGCAGGCAAAAGACGAATGTGGTGCCGATGAGCCCAGCCGTGGTCCGCGATTGGATGGACGAGGTGCCGATGGTCGTGGCCGAATACTGGTGAAACAGCACGGAAAACCCGTCCATGCGCTTGTCGAACAGAGGCTCGACGGCCTCTGGCGTTACATCGCGGCCCGAAAAGCCGGTCCCGCCGGTCGTGAGCACAACATCAATGCCTTCCTCCTCCACCCAGGCCTTGACCTGATTGGCGATCGCGTCCCGGTCATCGGTGACCACAGCCCGCTCGAACACCCGATGGCCATCTCCCTCGATCATTTCCCGGAGCAGGGCTCCGGACGTATCTGTCTCGAGCGTGCGCGTATCGGAAACCGCCAGTATGGCAAATGTTACCGGCACAAAGGGGTGACTGTCGTCGATCTTGTAGGGAAACATGGTTCAACCTTGTTGCGGTTCGATGCCGTCCGGGGAGGGCGCTTCTCCGGCATCTTCTTCGAACTCGAACCCGTTCTCCTCCGAGCGCGGGTCGAGATTGAGCGTTTCGCCCGTCACCAGTCGTTCCGAAGGCATGGGCTGGAACGGTGCCCGATCCTCGGCAGGAGCAGCATCGCGGATCCGCATACGGAAATAGGCGGTTGCGGCAAGCGCCCCGTGAAAAGCCACCGGCACTATGAACATCGCCACCGGTCCCAACCATTGCATGGTCATAGAGGCGACAATCGGCCCCAGCATCTGCCCTGAGCCCAAAACCAGCAGCATGCCCGAGGCAATCTTTGCGAAGCTGCCGTCATCGGCAAAGTCGTTGGCATGCGCCACGGCGATGGCGTAGAGCGAATAGGCCGCCAGCCCATAGAGGGCGAACAACCCATAGAGCAGGAGATTCTCGCCCGGATTGAGCTACTCCCCGAAAATGGGACGCTGACGTAAGCTACGAATTGTTGTCTGCTGGTCTTCGACGATGGAGATCAGAGATGTCGAAACGAAAGCAGCATTCGCCCGAGTTCAAGGCGAAGGTCGCCCTGGAAGCATTGAAGGGCGAAGAGACGGTATCGGAATTGGCGAGCCGGTTCGGTATCCACCCCACGATGATCCACCAATGGAAGCGGGCGTTACTCGAAGGGGCATCGGGTGTGTTCGAGCGTGGCGGGCGCAAAAAGCCAGAGATTGACGATGAACAGGTCAAGGATCTGCACGCCAAGATCGGAGAGCTGGCCGTCGCCAACGATTTTTTGTCACGAAAGCTCAAGCCCTGGGGCGGGAAGTGAGACGGGGGATGATAGAACCTGATCACCCCGTTCTCTCGATTGGCAAGCAGTGCACGCTGCTGTCGCTCTCGCGTTCCTCGTTCTACTACACGCCGAAAGGCGAGACCGAGATCAACCTCGCGCTAATGCGCAGGATCGATGAGCAATTCCTGGAGACACCCTTCTTCGGAGTCCGGCAGATGACCTGGCACCTGCGCAATGAAGGGCACCTGGTGAACGAGAAGCGCGTGCGGCGGCTGATGCGGCTCATGGGGCTGATGCCAATCTACCAGAAGCCCAATACCTCGAGACCGGCCAAGGGACACAAGGTTTGGCCGTATCTTCTAAAGGGATTGAGGGTGGAACGTCCGAACCAGGCCTGGGCTGCGGACATCACGTATCTTCCGATGCGCCGGGGCTTTCTCTACCTGGTGGCCATCATGGACTGGCACACCCGCAAAGTCTTGGCCTGGCGCATCTCGAACACGCTGGAGGCAGACTTCTGCATCGAAGCATTGAACGAGGCGGTCCACAAGTTCGGCCCACCCGAGGTCATGAACACCGATCAAGGCAGCCAGTTCACGTCCTTTGCCTGGACCGATCGGTTGCGACGAATGGGAGTGCGCATCTCCATGGATGGCAAGGGGCGGTTCCTCGACAATATCTTTGTCGAGCGGCTCTGGCGCACCCTCAAATACGAATGCGTCTATCTGCACGCTTGGGAAACTGGATCACAGGCTCGTGCTGGCGTCCGCGACTGGATGGAATTCTACAATCATCGACGCCCTCATTCCGCCCTTGGCGGTAAACCGCCTGCCGTGATCTATTGGCAGCGCATTGAGCAAAACCAACCCGACCAGCAGGTGCAACGAGTAGCTTAATTTACGCCGAAATCTGTCCAGCGATTGGGGGGTAGCTCAGATTGAGCAGGATGGCCAAGATGCCTGCTACGGAACCGATGATCGCAACGCCCATCATCACCTTGCGTCGGTCTATCCTGTCGGAAAGCCGTCCAAGGGGTACCTGCGCGATCGCCCCCGCGACAATGGCGAGGCTCATCAGATAGGCGATCGTCGCCGTCGAAAACCCGCGCTCGATACCATAAACCGGTGCCAGGGTGCCGAAGGCCCCGTTGGCCATGCCCACCGAAAAGGCTGCCACCACGGCAATGGGGGACGTCTGGTAAAGTGTGCGGACATCGAGGCTCACGGCCTGCAGCGGAGCTGGCTGCGGCGTGCGGGTGACAGCCGTCGGCAGCACCGCCGCGATATAGGCGATGGCGGCCAGAACGAAAGGGATATATCCGGCTACGCCTGTTGCCGCGATGATCATCTGTCCAGCGGTCGACGCAAACAGCGTCACGCTCACATAGATCGAGAACGTGGTGCCGCGGCTTTCGTTGTCCGAAACCTCGTTGAGCCAGCTCTCCACCACCATGGCTGCCCCGGCAAAGCAGAAGCCTGAAAAGATGCGCAGGAAAATCCATGCTGCGTCGTGAACGAAAATGAGGTTGAGCAGAATGGTCATGCAGGCAATGGCCGCCATGACGGCATAGGCCCGTATGTGGCCCACTCGGCGCACCAGATGAGGCACGGAAATCGATCCGGAAATGAATCCGATGGACCAGCCGGTCCCGATCAGGCCCAGCGCCAGCAGGGAAAACCCCTCTTCGGCCCCGCGCACTGGCAAAATAAGCCCGTGCATCCCTCCTGCAATCATCAGCAGGGCGGACGACATCAAAAGTGCGGAAATCTTGACCATTTGCGACATGTGGGGACCTTGGGCGGTTCTCTTGTTTGAGGCGCAGGTTAGCGCGTTCATCCGGTCGTGCCTACCGCGCAAACGTGACCGCATTGCAATTCGTTTCTGCAAAGGCCGAAAAATTGTTCCTCCGCTTGTCAGGTCCGGGAAACGGGGCTAGCCATAGAGCCGACCTTCCTGCCCACGCGCATCATTTTTTCTCCGAAAGCTTTATCCGGTGTCCGAGTCTGCCCAGTCCCCGTCCGCAACCGCGATGCCCCGCCGGAACGTGATGCTGGGCATTGGGCTCAAAGTCGCCTCGGTCTTCGTTTTTGTTGCCATGAGCGCCGTCATCAAGGGGGCTGAAGGGGTCCCGGTCGGCCAGTTGATCTTTTTCCGCTCGGCCTTTGCGCTGGTCCCGGTCTTTCTCATCCTGGGCATGCGTGGGCAGTTGCTGGACGGCTTCAAGACGACGCGGCTCGGCTCTCACATCCTTCGCGGCATCCTGGGAACAGGCGGCATGATCCTGATCTTTTTTGGCCTTACGCGCCTGCCGCTCCCCGAAGCCACAACCATCAACTACGCGACGCCTCTGTTCATCGTCATTTTCTCGGCCGTGTTCCTGCGCGAAAAGATCAGGCTGTTCCGCTGGAGCGCGGTGGTGGTGGGGCTCGTTGGGGTCATCATTATCATGTGGCCGCGCCTGACCTTCCTCTCAAGCGATGCCGCGACGCTCGGGCCACAGGCGATCGGTGCCCTCGCAGCGTTTTCCGCCTGCATGGTCTCGGCAGCTGCAATGCTCACAGTGCGCAATCTGGTCAAGACGGAGCGCAGCGCCACCATCGTCATCTATTTTTCGCTGGTCAGCACGGTCATTGGTCTGGCTTCTATACCCTTCGGCTGGTTGCCGTTGAGCCTCGAAGAAGCCTTGATCCTCATGGGGGCCGGCGTTTGCGGTGGCGTGGGGCAGATTCTTCTGACCGAGAGCTATCGCCACGCCGAACTGACCACCGTCGCTCCGTTTGAATATTCCTCGATGATCCTCTCGATCGCCATCGGCTTTCTGGTTTTCCACGAAGTGCCGACCATCGAAATGCTGATCGGGGGCAGTATCGTCACCGCCGCCGGCATCTTCATCATCTATCGCGAGCACATGCTCGGCCTCGACCGGGCCAAGGTGCGCAAGGTGTCCAGCCCGGTTTAGGAGCGCTGCCAGCAAAAGTGGTCCCACTTTTGCGGTTCGGCGGCACGACCAGATAAGAATCTGGTGCGGTCTTATCCGAACATCAGAGTCCGGTGACACGCCGCGCCGGCCATTGCTCCGTCTCCTACGGCCAGCGGCACCGATCCGGCTGCCCGCGCAGCGTCTCCGCAGGCAAAAACGTGTGGCACGCTGGTCTGTTTCATCTCGTCGGTTACGATCTGGCGCCCATTGGGCAATTCCTCGATGGCACAGCCCAGCTGTTCGGCAATGGGGCTCGATGGAGAAACAATCGAGGCAACGAACAGTCCATCAAACGAGAGAACCCGCCCGTCGGTGAGCCGTACGTCGGCCCTTCCCGTGATCTCGGCGATCGTTCCGGTTTCCAACGCTGTGCCACGGGCAGCAAGCTGAGCCAATTGATCAGCGTCGGGCTCGAACGTTCCGTTGGGCAGAAAAATCGTCTGCCCCCAATCGGGCAGCATCAGGGCGTGATGCATGGATATGGCGCCGACACCGACAACCCCGATTTTCCCCTGATTGAGCTCATAGCCGTGACAATAGGGGCAGTGGAAGACGCTCTGCCCCCACCGCTCTTTGAGGCCGGTGATCTCGGGCAGCGTGTCGGTCACCCCATGCGCAAGGATCAGCCGTTTGCCTGCAAAATTCCGCCCGTCCTCAAGCGTGACCGTAAACCCGTCCTCGGCCCTTGCCGCGCTGGTGGCGTTGCCCTCGATCGAGGTTAGGGTCGGATAGGCCGCCAACTGCACGCCGGCCTGTGCCGCGATTACGTCGGGCGCCACTCCGTCCTGGGTCAGAAAGCCATGTGAATGACTGGCAAACCGGTTGCGCCGTTTGCCCCCGTCGATGACCAGAACATTGCGTCGTGCGCGGACCAGGGGAAAGGCGGCCGACATACCTGCATAGCTGCCGCCAACGATGATGACGTCGTAAATCATGGAAAACCTCGATAGCTACCGACCCGCCACCGGCAGGGTCATCTCGTAACCTCGTATATTACGTAATATGAAGAGTTACAAGATGCTGACGAGGCGATAGTGGCTATCGAGGCAGGTATTTCCGCCAGTTGTGCTGTTCGACAAAGCCCAGAACTTCGCGGACTTTCCGGTTGGAGATTGGCGCTTCATTTGGCCCCATCTCTCGCATGATCGGTGTATTGGGTGCCCATTTTGCCAGAAAGTCCGTCGTCGGCTCGTCTGCAGTGATCGTATCGTTCACCGCATTGAACACTTCAAAGCCCAGCCCGTCCTTTGCAATGGCAAGATCGACGATCTGGCCCAGATCGCGTGCATCGATATAGCTCCAGGCATTGCGCTTGCGCGAGGCGGGGTTGGTGAGGAAGTTCTTGAACTTGGGGTATTCATGCGGCTCGACCACATTGCCGATCCGCAGCGCGTAAATATCGGCGCCCGAGCGCATGGCGAACGCCCGGGCCGTTTTTTCATTGACCACCTTGGACAGCCCGTAGCTGTCCATCGGGTCGACGTCATAGTCTTCCTCGAGCGGAAAGCAGTGGTAATCCTTGTCGCCCTCGGCAAAGCAGACCCCATAGGTCGTCTCGCTTGAGGCGATGATGATTTTCCGGATCCCCAGTTTCACCGCCGCTTCGATCACATAGTAGGTCGAAACGGTATTGGCCTGGAATGTCACATTGTCCGGCTTGAGCAGAATGCGGGGCACGGCGGCAAAATGCACAACCGCATCAACCGGGGCAGGGCCATTTCCACTCTCAAGACCTTCAAATCCGAAATGCATCGAGAGCGCATTGAACGCCTCTCCGCTGTTGGTCAGGTCGGCTGACAGCGTGTTGACGCCCGGATGGTCGAGCGGCCGCAGATCGATATTGAAGACCTCGTGTCCTTGATCAAGCAGATAAGGAACAACATGACGGCCGGCTTTCCCGCTGCCACCGGTAAAGACGATGCGTTTGCCCAAAGCGAAAATCCTTCTGGTTAGGTTTCCAGCGCCGCCTTGACCGAAAGCAGGTCGGCCCAGGCGAGCCGTTTTGCGGCCGGCTGGCGTAACAAATATGCCGGATGCAGCGTTGCCACCGCGCGCATTGAATGGGAGCCGACCGTCAGGTCACGCCATTGCCCACGCAATCGTGTGATCCCGGTATTGGTTTCGAAAAGCGTCGATGCTGAGGCCCCGCCCAGCGCCACCAGCACTTTGGGGGCGACGAGTTCGATCTGCCGATAGAGAAACGGCAGGCATACGGCAACTTCCGATGGCGACGGCGTCCTGTTGCCCGGTGGCCGCCAAGGAACGGTGTTGGCGATATAGACCTTGGTCCGGTCCAGCCCGATGGCACCCAGCATCCGGTCGAGCAATTGCCCTGATCGGCCCACGAACGGCTTGCCCTGCAAGTCCTCTTCGCGCCCCGGCGCCTCGCCCACCAGCATGATCTCGGCATCCGGGTTTCCATCGGCAAACACCAGATTTGTGGCCCGCAGTTTCAGCCCGCACCCGTCGAAGGTTTCGAGCATGCCGCGCAATTGCTCAAGGCTTGTGGCGCTCGACGCCATTGCGCGCGCCTCGCTTGGATCGACATCTGCCGGGCCGCCCGCCACGGGCAGGGGCGGGGTCGCGGGCTGCGCCGCTTGCGCTACGATGGACGGGGCGGTCCGCCGCTGAGAGGGAGCGGGCTTGATTGCCGACTGTGCAAACCGGTCCACCGGCTCTTCACCAACCGCGATATCGATCCCCGCCGCGACGTACCAGTCGAGCGTGGCCAGAATTTCTTCGCGATTTAGCTGTCGATTTGTCATGTCAATTTTTGTTATGTCACACCGCGACCTGCGCTTCCACCTCACTTGGGAATGACTTATGGCCGATGCGATCGAACGCGAGATGATGGAAACCGGCGTGGTGATCGTCGGTGCCGGCCCGGCCGGACTGTCGGCGGCCATTGCGCTGAAACAGAAATCCCCCGATCTCGAAATCGTCGTCGTTGAAAAATCCGCCGATATCGGCGGTCATATCCTTTCAGGTGCCGTCATGGACCCTGCTGGTCTTGACACCCTAATCCCCGATTGGCGCGAAAAAGGCGCCCCGGTCGGTCCCGACGTCACCGAGGACAGCTTCGTCTATCTCACCGAAAAATCTGCCATCGCTTTCCCCGATCTTCTGATTCCACCGATCATGAAGACAAAGGGCGCTGTCATCATTTCACTCGGCGATCTGTGCCGCTGGCTGGCCGAACAGGCCGAGGCGCTAGGGGTTGATATCTTCCCCGGTACCGCCGCGGCTGATTTTATTACCGGCGAGAATGGCGAAATCCTCGGTATCGTCACCGGCGATATGGGCGTTGCCCGTGACGGAAGCCAGAAGCCGACCTTCACCCCCGGCATCGAACTGCGCGCCAAATATACACTTATCGCTGAGGGCGCTCGCGGATCGCTCGCCAAGCGCCTGATCGCGAAATTCGGTCTGGCGGAGGGCCGCGCCGCCCAGAAATACGGGCTAGGCATCAAGGAAATCTGGGAAATTGATCCGGCAAAACACAAGCCGGGCAAGGTCACCCATTTCATGGGCTACCCCATGGGCAACTCCACCAGCGGTGGCGGCTTTTGCTATCACGCTCAGGACAACAAGATCTATCTGGGGCTGGTCGCCCATCTCGACTACGAGAACCCCACATTTTCACCGTTCGGTGAATTCCAGCGCTTCAAGCAGCATCCCGAAATCGCCAAACTGCTCGAAGGCGCCACCTGTCTTTCCTACGGCGCGCGCGCGCTGACGTCGGGCGGCTGGCAATCGATTCCCAAAATGGCCTTCCCGGGAGGAGCGCTGATCGGGTGCTCGGCTGGTTTCATGAACGTGCCGCGTTTGAAGGCCATCCATAACGCCATCCGCTCAGGTATGGCCGCCGCCGCCGAAGTTGCAAGCGCCATTACCGCCGGCCGCGCCAATGACGAAATCGCAACGCTGGACGAAGCAATTCTCTCCACCGGCATCCGCGATGATCTCTATCCCGTCCGGGCCGTCAAGCCGCTCTGGAGCAAGCTGGGCACCTTTGTGGGGGTCGGGCTGGCCGGCGCCGATATGTGGGTTTCGAGCCTCGCCAAACTCTCTCCCTTGGGTGGCCTGGTTTCCGACAAGCCCGATTTCGCGCGGCTTAAGCCGATCGCCGAAGTGACCCCCATCGCCTACCCCAAGCCGGATGGCAAAACCAGTTTCTCGCGCACCGAATCGGTCTATCGCGCCAATATCGCCCATGAGGAGGATCAGCCCGTCCATTTGCGGCTGACCGATCCCGAAGTGCCGATTCGGGACAACCTCCCCAAATATGGCGAACCCGCGCCGCTCTATTGCCCGGCCGGGGTTTACGAGGTGGTCGAGGAAGCGGGCGATCCGGTGTTCAGGATCAACGCCCAGAACTGCGTGCACTGCAAGACGTGCGACATCAAGGACCCGGCCCAGAACATCAACTGGGTGCCACCCGAAGGCGGAAGCGGCCCCAACTATTCGGGAATGTGAAAATCGCGTGAGCCGCCAAGGCTTGCGGCCCCCGTGCATTTGCGTGAAAAGGTCTCGTTAGCCGTTGCGCCCAACAATCGACAGGATTGCCGCGTTTGGCTATTGGAGATGATGGGTCGGTTTTGGCCTGCAAAGCGAGGAGTTCAGGAACAATCGTGCTAAAGCTGCTTAAACGGCCGATCCATGCCCTGGTCGTCGCCGCGCTCTTTGTCGGCGTTCCACTTTCGCCTTCTTTCGCGCAGCAGGACGTCCTGCCTATGCGCGTGTCGAGTACTATGGGCAGCTATCTGGCCGGGCTTGCCGCCATTGATGCGCTCGATGCGCGCCGCGCCGCGTCGCTGTTCATGCAGGCGGCAGAGCGTGACTGGGAGAACCCGGTCTACTCCAGCCAGGCTTTCCTTGCCTATCTGCTGGCCGGGGAGATTTCAGAAGCGGCCACCATGGCCCAGCATGTCGTCGATCTGAACCCCGAAGACGAGCTCGCTCATCTTGTTCTGGGGTCCGTTGCGCTCAAGCAGCGCCGTTACGCCTCGGCCGATCAGTTGCTCTCGCGCGTGCCGGAGGCCTCGCTGGTCGGCATCATCGCCTCGGTTACCCGCGCCTGGGCCAAGGTCGGCGAAGGCGATATGGACGCTGCAAACGCTATTCTCAGCCAGGTCGGGCAGGGCGGGTTTGGCGAGTTCATCATCTTCCATCGTGCCATTCTGGCCGATGTCGGCGGTGAGCGAGAAGCAGCGATCGATCTGGCCCGCGAGGCTTACGAGCTCGATCCGCTCGTTCCGCGCATCGCCGAAGCCTACATCCGTATGCTAGGCAATGCAGGACGGTTCGAAGAAGCGCAGGCCGTGTTGGACGCCTTTGCTGAACAGGGTGTCGAACATCCAGTGGTCGATTCCCTGCGCGAGCCTATCGCCAACGGCAAAAGGCCCGGACTTTTTGCCGGATCCGTCCAATCGGGCGCTGCTGAAATGCTTCATGGTCTGGGCACGGCACTGGCCCGCGACGGTTCGATTCAGCTCGGCGTCGGCTTCCTGCGGCTTGCCAACTACCTTGATCCCGAAGCGGCGATCATTTCAATTTCACTTGGTGAGCTTTTGGCCAGCGCCGGGCGCTATGACGAGGCCGACGCGATCTTCGAGGCCGTCCCCAACGATTCTCCCCTGCGTATCAACGCGCTGGTGCGCCTCGCTGAAAACATCGATCTGCGGGGCGATCGTGAAGCCGCCATTTCCCGTCTTCAAAATATCGCTGTCTCCCACCCCGACAATCAGGAAGTGCAGGGTATCCTGGGCGACACGCTGCGTTACGCCCAACGGTGGGAAGAGGCGGCAGAGGCCTATTCAGAGGTCATAGATCGGCTTGATCCTGCCCGTCCCAACGATTGGCGCTTCTATTATGTGCGCGGCATTTCCTATGAGCGCGCCAAGCAGTGGGAACGGGCCGAAGCCGACTTTCTCAAGGCGCTCGAACTGCGGCCCAACCACCCCGATGTCCTGAATTATCTCGGCTATACCTGGGTGGATCGCGGCGAGAACCTTGAAGAGGCGCTCAAGATGATCGAGCAGGCCGTCGAACTCTCACCGCGCAACGGCTATATCGTCGACAGTCTGGGCTGGGCCTTCTATAAGCTGGGCCGCATAGACGAGGCCGTTGAAGTGCTCGAGGACGCTGTCAATCTTTTGCCTGCGGACCCTGAAATCAACGACCATCTGGGTGATGTGTACTGGGTGGCCGGGCGCGAGCGCGAGGCCATGTTCCAGTGGCGCATTGCCATTGACGTAGATGAAGAAGGCGCGGTTACCGAACGCGCCACGCCAAAGCTGCTCCACGGGCTGGACCCAAGCGCACCCATCGGGGATTAATGCCGGTAACCGAACCCGCACCGGCCAAGGTCAACCTCGCGCTCCACGTTGTCGGGCGCCGGGACGATGGTTTTCATCTCCTCCATAGCCTTTGCGTATTCACCGAACTTGCCGATCTGGTTTCGGCGGCGCCAGCGCGCAAGGACCGGCTTCACGTCTCGGGCCCGTTTGCTACCGATTTGCCCAATGGGCGTGGAAACCTCGTCATCCGGGCTCTCGAAAAGTTCCGGGTGCGCTTCCCAGATCACTTGCCGGAGGGCATCGAGATTCATCTCGAAAAGCACCTCCCCATCGCCGCCGGGCTGGGCGGAGGATCAGCCGATGCCGCCGCTGTGCTGCGCGTTCTCGCTCGGATGAGCGAGCAGCCGGTGGCCGATTCAGACATCTTTGCACTCGCCGCAACGCTGGGTGCCGATGTGCCCATGTGCCTTTTGAGCCGGCCCTGCGAGGTGACCGGCATCGGCGAAAATATCGCCCCGCTTGCGACCTTCCCCCAGATGCATCTGGTTCTGGTCAATCCTCTCGAACAGGTTTCCACTCCGGACGTGTTCAAGCGGCTGAGCCAAAAGCACAACCCACCCATGCCCGAGCTTCCCACCCAACTCGACCGCGCTGCACTGCTCTCGCTCTGGCTTGCCGATACCCGCAACGACCTCGAAGCACCCGCTGCCGAGTTGGTGCCGTCCATCCCACCCATCGTAAAGGCGCTTGCGGCCACTTCGGGCTGTGTGACGGCGCGTATGTCCGGCTCGGGCGCCACGTGCTTCGGCCTTTACGGCAGCGCCGCCGCCGCCCATCAGGCGGCCCATGATTTGCGTGAACGCTTCTCGGGCTATTGGGTCGCCGCCACGCCGCTGCTTGGGCAATAAGCCCCTACCAGCCTCCGCCGCCTCCGCCACCGCCGCCGCCGCCGGAGGATCCGCCGCCGCCCGAGCCCGACGAGCTCGATGCTTGCGGCTGGGACGAGATCATGGCTGCGCTGAGCCCGGTCGCAACCCCGCCCATGGTGCGTGCGAAATTGCCTGAGGAAAAATCACCACCCCTGTACCAGTGCGGAGAGTAGTCGGTGCCCGCATCCTTGACCGCGTGACGGGCAAGATCGTTCTCGAAACGCGTGGACCAGGGCTTTTCCACGCCCAGTGCCATGGCGTAGGGCAGAATGGCTTCAAAACGCGAAACGCTCATTTCTGGCTCGCCCTGCAGATTGAGGCGCTCTTTCTCCGCGATCTCGAGATACATTTTGAACCCATCGATTTCGTCCATGACCTTGCGGCCGTGCACCGTCGGCGCCCGCATCAGAACCGCAAACACCAGCGTCACGGCAATAATGGTGATTGCTGCCACGAACGGAAAATCGA
Source organism: Pelagibacterium flavum (assembly GCF_025854335.1). Taxonomy (NCBI): domain Bacteria; kingdom Pseudomonadati; phylum Pseudomonadota; class Alphaproteobacteria; order Hyphomicrobiales; family Devosiaceae; genus Pelagibacterium; species Pelagibacterium flavum. The sequence goes on along the minus strand of NZ_CP107716.1, from coordinate 3,115,476 downwards.
TAGTGGTGAAATCGAGGACGTCCAAAGCGAAGGCGCCTGAATTGGCAAAGAAAACTCCCATGATGGCCAGGCCAAAAAAGCGCCCGATCCCGCTGCCCTGCCAGAACGACCGGGCTGCGGTGCCGATGATCGACAGAAACACGGCTGCGAAGGCGGCAAAAAAGACAAACAACGGATCGAGCACGCCGGTAATCACCATCGCCACCAGCGACAAGATACCGATCAGAACCCCGCCCACGATGTAAATCCGATGATTGTTGAAATAGACCGTGCGGTTTTCCGCTTCCAGCGCTGCAATGAAATTTGTCTTTGTCTTGCTCAGCTCCGGGCCGCTCGATTTGTCGATGGTCACCGGGCTCATCGCCTTGAGGTCTCCATAGATGACCGCCTCGCCCGGCGGCAGGCGGTCCTTGGGATATCGTCCCGTCACCGTCAGGGTGTTCTTTTTTCCCTGTTTGTCTATTTCGATCAGTTCTTTGGTGGCCAGTGAAATCAGCGCCGCCGAAAAGGCTGTCCAGCCTGCTTTGCCCCATCCCATGGTATGGACGTAGTGGACAAGTGCCGGGGAAAAACCCTGGGGCGGGTAAAATCTGGGAAATATGACTCCTTTGGCGGGATCGCGCCCCACTGCGCCCCAAGCCAAGGCGTTGTAGGCGACGACGATCAGGAGCATTGCCAGTGGGACCACATAATCGCGGTAATCGGAAAGCCAGAACACCAATGCATCGGTGCCTTCAGGCGCAGTGAGAATGCCCTTCTCGAACGATACCGAAACGGTCAGTCCTTCGCCGGGCCGCAGCGCCCGCGTCACCGTGAACCGGGCCCGCCGGTCATCCAGCCGCTCGGTCGAACTGTCGGCGCCGCTCACTCCGAATTCGCCGGTATAGGCGTTGAGCTCGGTAATCTGGGCGCCCTCGGGCAGGATCACCAGCGCCCGGGGCCGCAGGATCGGAAAACTCCAGTAATTGCCTGTGGCGTTCCAGTAGAATTCGTCATGATCGTTAAACATCCGCGCCGCGCGATCCATGCGATAGACGATTTCGTATCGATGAACGCCTGTCGGCAGGAAGATATCGGCCGACCCGATCCGAATGCGCTGCCCGCCCGAAATACCCTCGACCGCAAAAGGTTCGGCAGCCCCGTTGCGCGTCACCGAAACCACTTCGAACGGCAGCCGGATGGTCCGCCCATCTGGCGTTTCCAGCAGCGTCGGAATATCGCGGAATATCCCGCGTCGGATCTCATTACCTTCAGCGTTGACAGCGATCTGCTCGGTGATCGTCACGGACGTGTCGGCATGCACTTCGAAAATCGCGTTGAATTCGCGGATTTCCTCGCGCGCCAATGCCGGACCGGCGCAAATGAGCAAGATCAGGGCAAGAACGAAGCGATACATCGGCCTTACTGGAACTTGACCTGCGGCACCGCACGGTCCGCTTCGTTTTCCAGCTCGAAATACTCCGCCTTTTCGAACTTGAAGACATTGGCAACGATGTTGGAAGGAAACGATTCCACGGCAATGTTGAGATTGCGCACGGCACCATTGTAATAGCGCCGCGAAAGCTGGATTTCATCTTCCACGGTTTGCAGCGCCGCCTGGAATTCGAGGAAGTTGGTGTTGGCCTTAAGGTCCGGATAGGCTTCGGCCACGGCAAACAGCCGCCCCAACGCCCCCGAAAGAAGGCCTTCCGCGTGTCCGCGCGCACCGGGCGATGCATTTTGTGCTGCCTGCACCGCGGCACGGGCATCGGTCACCGCCTGCAGCGTCTCGCGCTCATGACCCATATAGCCCTTGACCGTTTCCAGCATGTTGGGAATGAGGTCGGCGCGGCGCTTGAGCTGCACGTCGATCCCCGACCAGCCCTCTTCGACAAGCTGCCGGTTTCGGATCAGAGTGTTGTAGATGTAGATCGCATAGCCGATAACGGCCACGACCAATAACAGGATCGCCCATTCCATTCGCTTTGCCCTCGCGCGATTGCCGTGGGAGAGTGGCACCATACCACGGCGATATCAATGGGTTGGGTGCACCCTTGTGCGGCTTGTGCGGTTGGGAGATGATCGGGGTGGAGGACAAGCCATGGCCAACGATTCTATAGGGTATTCCGGCCTGCAGATCACGCTGCATTGGCTCATTGCAGCGCTGGTGCTCTTCCAGTTCGTGTTCCACGAACCGATTGTGCAAGCCTTTGATGACCGCATCGACGGTGATATGCCCGTTCCGGTCGAGGAGACCGGCGCGTGGCTGCATGTCGTGGGAGGGGTGATCATCCTGATCCTTGCCCTCATTCGAATCACGGTTCGGACCCGCCATGGCGTTCCCGCGGTGCCCCGCGAGCATCCCGCGCTGCTGCGCTGGATCGCTCTGGCCACCCACTATCTGCTCTACGGTTTCATCATCGGCATGCCGCTGGTGGGCGCCGCCGCCTGGTTCGGTGGCATTGAGGCGGCCGGCGCGATCCATTCTGCCGCACGCTTTATTCTGGTCCCGCTGATCCTGGTGCACGCCGCTGGCGCGCTGGTCGAGCATTTCGTCCTGCGCACGAACGTGCTGCGCCGGATGCTGGTGCCCGAAAAGCGCTAGGCCGCCCCGCCGCCAGCTGTCTGTAGCCATGCAGCGCCGCATGCCTTGGCAAGTTCGCGAATGCGAAGGATATAGCTCTGGCGCTCGGTCACCGAGATGACCCCGCGCGCGTCGAGCAGATTGAAATTGTGGCTGGCCTTTATGACCTGTTCATAGGCCGGAACCGCCATGGTCTGGCGATCACCATCTTGACCGGCCGCCAGGATGGCCCTGCACTCGTCCTCGGCGTCCTTGAAGTGCCGGAACAGCATTTCGGTATCGGCGGCTTCGAAGTTGTACTTGGAAAATTCCTGCTCGTTTTGCAGGAACACCTCGCCATAAGTGACCTTCTCGTCGCCCTCGCGCCCGTTGAAGTTGAGGTCGTAAACATTTTCGACCCCCTGCACATACATGGCCAGCCGCTCCAGCCCGTAGGTGATTTCCCCGGGCACCGGTGAGCATTCAAAGCCGGCTACCTGCTGGAAATAGGTGAACTGGGAAACTTCCATCCCGTCGCACCAGCACTCCCAGCCCAGCCCCCACGCGCCCAGAGTCGGGCTTTCCCAGTCGTCCTCAACGAAACGGATATCGTGCAGTTTCGCGTCCAGCCCGATGGCGGCCAGCGACTGCAGGTAAAGCTCCTGAATGTTGGCGGGCGAGGGCTTGAGGATCACCTGAAACTGGTAATAGTGCTGCAGCCGGTTGGGATTTTCCCCATAGCGCCCGTCGGTCGGTCGCCGCGAGGGCTGCACATAGGCCGCGTTCCATGGCTTGGGCCCCAGCGCCCGCAGCGTGGTCGCCGTATGAAACGTTCCCGCGCCCATCTGCATGTCGTAGGGCTGCAGGATCACGCAGCCCTGGTCGGCCCAGAAATTCTGCAAGGTCAGGATCAGCCCCTGAAACGAGTTCCTGGGGTCCATATGGGGCTTGTGCAGCTCGGGCATAATTGTTCCGGATAACACCGTTGTTGAAAGCGGCGCGACCGTAGTTGTGCCGCCATCCAAGGTCAAGCGCGACCGGTCATTCCTTACCCGGCCGATAAACCCCGTCGTCGCCACGCTCCAGCGTCACCACGCCTCCGGATTTCAGCTCGGCCTTGTTGCGCTCGATCTGCGCCTTGCGCTTTGCCTGGGCCCGCGAGTCGTCCTCGGCGAATTTCTTGCGCCAGTCGCGCAGGATCGAGCGCAGCCCGATCCCGATCAGCAGCGCCAGCAGAATGGTGACCAGTGTCGAGATACCCATGGCTACAACCCCAGTCGGGACCAGATTTCCCGGTCCTCGATTTTTGCGATAACGTCGCCGGCAATATCGCCGCGTGCCGACAACCCGAAATTGGGCAGTTGCAGCAAGCCCCTCTTGGGTGCGATCGATTTGATTGTCACGTCCTTGCCGAACCGCTCGCGCAGCGTGCCGTGCAGGTCGCCCAGACCGTCCACCAGTCCCATCCCCAGCCCGCGCTTGGCGGTCCAGAACTCGCCTGTATAGATTTCGTCATCGGGCAGGGTGATCTTTGAAGCCCGCCGCGATTTTACATAGTCGATGAAAACGTCGTGAATATCGAGCTCCATCTGCTTGATGCGTTCAATGTCTTCAGGCTTTTCGGGCAGGAACGGATCGAGCGTCGATTTGTTCTTGCCTGCCGTATAGAGCCGCCGGTCGATGCCCAGCCTGGCGATCGCATCGACAAACCCGAAACTGGCCATGATCACGCCGATCGATCCCACCAGCGAGGAGGGGTCGGCGATGATCTCGTCGCCTGCCGTGGCGATGAAATAGCCGCCCGAGGCCGCGGCGTCCTCGACGAATACCAGCACCTTTTTCTCATGCTGATCGGCCAATTGCCGAATGCGCTGGGCAATGAGGCGGGATTGCACCGCTGAGCCGCCGGGCGAATTGACGATGATTGCTATCACAGGCGCTTTCTTGAACTTGAACGCCTTTTCAAGCAGTGGCGCAACCGAGGCGATGTTGAGCCGGCCGGGCTTGAGCTCCTGAGAAATAACTCCCTGCAGCCGGACAACGGGAATAACCGGTCCGCCGCTGCCGAAAATTCTCTTGTACCAGGGACGCTTGGGAGCGTCGATCTGGCCGTCGGTAAATGCGGTCACCTATATCTCCCCGTGTCCAATTGCTTCTTGCGCGAGTGTCTTTGGCCCCATTTAGGCATTCATTTGCTGTCCTGCCAGTCCAGTCGCGTCTCGCCCCGCAGGATGGATCGTACCGGTTCGGCATATTCGCTGCCCGTTTCGCCATGCACGATCAATGGCGGAAGCAGCGCCATCGGTGCCTTGCTGCCCTTGCGGCCCCTGACCAGCACGCGGCTGGCCGCCATGCCGGGCCGCGGCGCGATGGGAAGAACGGTAATGGCGCCCATGCGCGAGTTGAACGCGGCAAGAAGCTGAGGCAGGGCCTGAGCGACATGGATAAAGATCACTTCACCTTTCGCGTGCGCGCAGGATACCGCCGTCCGCACCCAGCCCGAAACCTCCCCGTCCGTGTGTCGCGCCGCCGCCCGCGCCGGATCTGGTGCGTGGGTTCCCGCGTCGAAATACGGTGGATTGGCAATCACCACGTCGAAACTGTCGGTGCCCAATCCCAACGCCTTGCGCTCGGCACCCGTCGCGGTGGCGCTGATTTTCAGAATTGTCGCGCGGTGAGTAAAGCTGTTGGCCTCCACATTGGCGGCAGCCAACATCGCCATTTCGGCGTTGTTTTCCACCATCGTTGCCTCCAGCCCTTCTTCGTGAGCCAGCGCGCATAGCGCCGCTACGCCCGCTCCCGCCCCCAGGTCGAGCAATTGCCGTGTGCCTTGGGGCAGGCTCGCCCCCAGAAGAACCGAGTCCAGCCCGGCCCGAAACCCCTTTTCGGGTTGGGCTATGGACAATTTGCCGCCCAGAAATGCGTCTGCATCCGGCTGTTGACGTTTTACAAATTCGGGCGGCTGGTTTACCGACATGAAAACTGGGTCCTCGCTGGATGTTTGGCCTAAAGTGTAATGCCACTTTCGCGGCGCGGGGCTGACAATAGACGGTTTCGGTAATAAGTGGGTATTCCTGTTCCGTCCCGAGCGCGGCAGCAGACAATTGGCTAACGGTCCTCTGGCATGGAACCGGATAGCTTTAAAAGCACTGTATCGGGAGGGCATCGCCCTCCTTGGGGAGTTTGAACGTCAATGGCGGTTGAAAATCTGGCGCCGAGACCTCTAGTCGACGCCTCGGCGGTAATCGACGATCTGATGGCTGCAACTGGCGATGGCATGGATGCGGTTAACCGCCTTATCCTGTCACGGTCCGAGAGTTCGGTCGATATGGTGCCCGAAGTCGCCAACCATCTGATCGATGCCGGTGGCAAGCGTCTGCGCCCCATGCTCACACTCGCCGCGTCCGCCCTGTTCAGCCGGGTCCGCGGCAACGAAATCCGTTTCGCCGCCGCCGTCGAATTCATGCACAATGCAACGCTGCTCCACGATGATGTGGTGGACGAAAGCGATATGCGCCGCGGCCGCCCCGCCGCACGGACCATATGGGGCAATCAGGCCTCGGTCCTGGTGGGCGATTTCCTTTTGGGCCAGGCGTTCCTGATGATGGTGGAATCGCGCGACATTGATGCACTGGGTGTGCTTTCTCGCGCCGCAGCGGTCATCGCCGAAGGCGAGGTCTTCCAGCTCGCCAAGGCGGGGGATCTCTCGACGACGCCTCAGGATTACGAAAAGATCATCCACGCAAAAACCGCAACGCTTTTTGAGGCGGCCACCGAAGTGGGCGCCATGGCGGGAGGCGCCGATAGCACTTCGCGCAAGGCGCTTGCCGCCTATGGCCGCGAGTTGGGCATGGCCTTCCAGCTTGTCGACGACGTGCTCGATTATGGCGGTGCTCAAGGCTCACTGGGCAAGAACACCGGCGATGACCTGCGTGAAGGCAAGATGACCCTGCCGGTCATTCTCGCTCTGCAGGCCGGTAGCGAAGCTGAACGCAAAACGATCGAACGGGCATTGGGCAATCCCGAATCCGGCGAGGCCGAACTGGCCGAGATCCTTGCGATTTTCGCGCGCTACGACACACTGACCCAGACCATGGCAAAGGCCGAAAGGCACGCCGAAACGGCCCGCGCCGCGCTGGCCAATATCCCCCAGACTGTTGAACGCGACATTCTGTTCGGCGTCCCTGAATTCTGCACCTCGCGCGCGTACTGAATTTCGGGGCCAAATCGCGGCGTCAGCGCTGAGCGTACACAATCGCGTCAGATAAGAACGGTCGTTGGAGCCGTCGGAGTTCTCTATCGCCCATATGCCGCGAGAAAGACTCTGACACCGTCCCGCGCTTCCTTGCGCAGTGCTTCGGAGTCGGGGATGGCGTCGTCGCCCAAGAGCATCGCCTGATTGAGCGGGGTCGACATCACCAGCCAGTTGAAATGCGACGCCGCAACCATCGAATCGTCAAACCTCAGCAGTCCCCGCGCCTTGAGTGACTCGAACAGATTGGCAAGGATTCCGATCGCCCGCAGTGGCCCGCGCTCGTAAAGAACCCGCGCCAGTTCGGGAAACCTCGGCACTTCGCCGATCACCAGCCGCCGCAGTTGCATGATACGCGGGTTGAGAACGATATAGAGCTGGCGAAAGGCATATTCCTCCAGATAGGCTGCCAGGTTCTCTGGATCGACCGGCGGTGCGTCTCCATGGACGCGGTCGCCCGTCCTGTCGGTCAGCGAGGACACGATCTCGATGAACAGGGCCTCCTTTGAGGAAAAGTGCTTATAGACGGTCTGTTTGGATACCGCCGAGCGCGCCGCGATCTCGTCCATGTTGGTCCCGAGATAGCCGTTGATAAGAAATATCTCTGTCGCCGCTTCAAGGATTGCCTGCCGCTTGCGCGCCGAACGGGGCGTCGTCTCGATAGCCGTTCCTGAATTCGTTTCCGCTTTTGGCATCGTGTCCGGGCCATCCAAATCAGTTTGCGATTGACAATATAGTACTGGACAGTCTAGTTCTGCGCAAGCTCCACAGTACTGGACGGTCTAGTTCTAAAAAGGATGTGAGATGAGAAAGCTTCGATTGCTGGCGGCTCTGGTCGGTGCGGGTCTTCTGATCGGCCCTCAGAGTTCCGTGGCGCAGGCATCCGCCGAAGCCCCCATGACCCCAACAGCAGAGATGACAATGACCCAATCCCCGAAAACCGGCACGCTGAAGGTGCCCGGCGCAACGCTCTATTACGAAAGCTGGGGCCATGGCCCCATGCTTCTCATCATTCCCGGCGGACCTCAGGATGCCGGGGTTTTTGCCGATCTTGCCCATGCGCTGGCAGATCGCTACACCGTTGTCGCTTACGACCCGCGCGGCAATTCGCGCTCGACATTCGATGGGGCCATTCAGCCTCTCGACCTTGACATCCAGGCTGACGACGCTGCCGCGTTGATCGACGCACTGGGGCAGGGACAGGCCTACGTCATGGGGACCAGTGGCGGGGCCCATATCGGGCTCAACCTCGCCGCACGCTATCCCGAAAAGGTCAAGGCGGTTGTCGCCCACGAGCCGCCGTCCACGATGCTGCTCGAGGATCCCGCCGAGGCAATTGCCTTCGATGAGGCGGTTCACGCGACCTACAAAAGCGAGGGCGTTGAGGCCGCCATGGGAATGTTCTTCGGCGCCGCCGGCATGTCCGAGAGCCCCGAAGCGGACGCTGCGCCCGATTTCGAGATGTCGCCCGAAGCCGCCGAAACCTTCGCGCGCGTCAGCGGCAATTTCGAGTATTGGCTCGCCCACGCCATGTTGCCGCTCTCGCACTACACGCCCGACGTTGAAACGCTCAAGGCTGGCGCGCCGCGGGTGATCGTCGGCATCGGTGCGGATTCCAGGGGCAGCCCCATCGAGGAACTCAGCATGGCTCTCGTGAACGCGTTGGGCGTTGTTCCTGTCACATTCCCCGGCGATCATACGGGCTTTGAGCCCCATGCCGATGCGTTCGCCGAAACCTTGCACCAGACGTTCGGCGCCAACCAGGGAGACAGCTAAATGTACATTCAGTTTGCCGAACTGCCGGTTACCGATCAGGATCGCGCCAAAGCGTTCTATACCGGAAAGCTCGATTGCGAAGTGGCTGCAGACGCGCCGATGGGGGCCGATGGCTGGAGATGGATCGAACTCAAATTTCCCGGGACGCAAACCAATCTGCACTTCATCCGCCGCGAGAACGACACGCCCTCGGATATGCCCGTTCTGGTGTTCGTTGCAGATGACGTGGCGGGTACCATCGAGGCGCTCCGCGTCAAGGGGGTCGAGATTGTCACCGAACCGCACGAGCCCACCTGGCAGCCCGGCCGAGCCGTGGCCGAATTTCGCGACAGCGAAGGCAATCGCATGGTGATCGGTACGCCATAGGCGAAAAGTCCCTAGCGTATGCGGCGAGACATAACTTGCCGCATAGCGCTTGCAACCGCAAACTCCAGTGTTGCGGTGCGGCCATGGCCGCCCCCAATGGACTTTCGTCCCATCCCCTGCTACCGCTTCGCCAACATTCCCAAAGACCCGCCCAAGGCACCCCGACCATGCCCGAATTGCTGCTTGAGCTCTTTTCCGAGGAAATTCCCGCACGTCTTCAGCGCCGGGCAGCCGAGGACCTCAAGAAGGCCGTAACAGATGCTCTGGTTGAAAAGGGCCTTGTTTATGAAAGCGCTGGCGCCTTCGCCACGCCGCGCCGCCTGGCGCTGACGGTCACCGGTCTGCCTGCCGCTTCGCCCGACACGCGCGAAGAACGCAAAGGTCCCAAGGTTGGCGCGCCCCAGCAGGCTCTCGATGGTTTCCTGCGCGCCGCCGGTCTGTCGAGCATCGATCAGGCAAAGGTCCAGTCCGACGAAAAGAAGGGCGACTTCTACGTCGCGGTGATCGAGAAAAAGGGCGCTCCAGCGATCGATATCTTGCGCGATATTCTGCCCGCAACCGTAAAGACCTTCCCTTGGGGCAAGCCCATGCGCTGGGGTGCCGGCAGGCTGGAATGGGTCCGCCCGCTCCGCGCCATCACCGCAACCTTTGGCCCCGAAGGTGAAGAGCCCGATGTGATCGAATTTGAACTGGGTGCCGTGACCTCGGGCAACACCACCTACGGCCACCGGTTCATGGCCCCCGGTGCCATAAAGGTCCGGCGCTTTGACGATTACGTGCAGGCGCTCGAAAAGGCGCGCGTGGTTCTCGACATCGACCGCCGCAAGCAGATCATCAGAACCGACGCCGAACAGCTCGCCTTCGCTCAGGGGCTCGAACTGATCGTCGATGAGGGCCTGCTCGAAGAAGTCGCCGGGCTGGTCGAATGGCCGGTGGTCATGATGGGGTCGTTCGACGAGACGTTTCTTAAAGTCCCCGAGGAGGTGATCATCGCCACCATTCGCGCCAACCAGAAATGCTTCTGCCTCAGAGACAGCGCGACGGGGAAACTGGCCAACAAATTCATCCTCACCTCCAACATCGTCGCCGAGGATGACGGCAAGACCATTGTTGCGGGCAATGAACGCGTCATCCGCGCCCGCCTGTCCGACGCCAAATTCTTCTACGAAACAGACCTGGAAACCCCGCTGCTCGACAATCTGCCCAAGCTCGAAGACGTGGTCTTCCACGCCAAATTGGGAACACAGGCCGAACGGGTCTCCCGCATCGAAAAACTGGCCGCCGAAATCGCCCCGCTGGTTGGCGCCGATGTTGAAGACGCAAAACGCGCCGCAAAACTCTCAAAGGCCGATCTGCCCACCGGTATGGTGGGCGAATTCCCTGAACTTCAAGGCCTGATGGGCCGCTATTATGCGCTGGCGCAGGGCGAAAGGCCCCAGGTCGCCACGGCCATCGAAGAACACTACAAGCCCCTCGGCCCCTCCGATCGCGTGCCCACCGAACCGGTCGCCATCTCTGTCGCGCTTGCCGACAAGCTCGATATCCTCACCGGCTTCTGGGCGATTGATGAAAAGCCGACAGGCAGCAAAGACCCCTACGCCCTGCGGCGTGCGGCACTGGGGGTGATCCGGCTGATCGTGGACAACAAGCTGCGGCTCTCGCTCAGCCGCTTCGTATCCGATGGCGATCTCCTCTCGTTCTTCCATGATCGCCTCAAGGTCTCGCTCCGCGATTCCGGCGCCCGTCACGACCTCGTCGATGCGGTGATTTCGTCAGATACTGACGACATCCTGCAGATCGTCTCGCGCGTTGCTGCGCTGTCCTCGCTGCTCGCTGCCGAAGACGGCAAGGCCCTTCTCGCCGGATACAAGCGCGCCGCGAATATCCTCACCGCAGAGGAGAAAAAGGACGGCCGCGCCTATGCCGACCCGATCGATGCTGGAAGGCTTTCCACCCCCGAGGAACAGAGCCTCGGCACAGCCATTGCACAGGCCCGCACCGACGTAACCGCCCGTCTCGAAAACGACGACTACGCCGGTGCCATCTCGGTGCTCGCCTCGCTCCGCACCCCCGTCGATGCCTTTTTCGAATCCGTCCTCGTCAACGACCCCGATCCTGCCATCCGCGCCAACCGCCTCAATCTTCTGGCGTCCCTGCGCGATACGATGCATCTGGTCGCCGACTTCTCAAAGGTCGCAGGCTAGAGGACAAGGCCTCTCACAAGCGATTATGAGAAACCAAATCCAAAGGATTTTCACATGAGCGTCGGTCTTCTCGCCCTTCTCGATGATGTCGCCGCCCTCGCCAAGGTGGCGGCGACTTCGGTCGACGATATCGCCGGCCAGGCCATGAAGGCCGGCGCCAAGGCAGCCGGGGCGATGATCGACGACGCCGCGGTGACGCCCAAATACGTCCAGGGCTTCAAGCCCGAGCGCGAACTGCCGATCGTCGGCAAGATCGCCCTGGGCTCGATCAAAAACAAGCTGATCTTCCTTCTGCCTGCTGCCCTTCTGCTCAGCGCGTTTCTGCCCTGGATGATCAATCCGCTGCTCATGCTGGGCGGGGCCTATCTGTGCTATGAAGGTGCCGAAAAGGTCTATGAAGGCCTCTTCCCGCACCAGGCACACGAGCACGAGAAAAAAATCGTTCCGTCCGCGGCCAGTGCCGAAAAACTCGAGGCGGAAAAGGTCGCCGGTGCGATCAAGACCGACTTCATCCTGTCCGCCGAAATCATGACCATCGCACTGGCGCAGATCCCGGCCGGCAATGTCGTCAACCAGGCACTGGTGCTTCTGATTGTGGCCCTTGGCATGACCATTCTCGTTTATGGCGGTGTGGCCCTGATCGTCAAAGCCGACGATGTGGGGCTTTATCTGGCAAAGGACGGCAAGACCGGCTGGGGTCGTGCCATCGGCCGGGGACTGGTCGCGGGCATGCCGGTCTTTCTCAAATGGCTCGCCATCGTCGGCACGGCCGCCATGCTCTGGGTCGGCGGCGGTATCATCGTCCACGGGTTGGCAGGCATGGGTTTTGCCGGACCCGAACACTGGATTGAAGACGTTGCTCACTTGGTAGAGGGCGCAGTCCCAGCCATCGCAGGTGCTCTCAACTGGCTGACGATTGCTGTCATCTCGGGAATACTCGGCCTCGTGATCGGTTTTATCCTGATCCCGGTGGCCGAATTCGCCATCGCGCCGGTGCTAGGCCTGTTCCGCAAGCAAAAGCCGGCCGCGCACTGAGCCACCTGGCAGCGCTTGAGTTGAGATGACTGTAGGTTAGCGCCCCTTGAAGGGCGCCATGCCTTCGTTCGCCAGCCGGTCGGCGCGTTCGTTGAGGTCGTGCCCCGCATGTCCCTTCACCCAGTGCCAGGTGATGGTGTGCCGTTTTGTTGCGGCATCGAGCGCCTGCCAGAGTTCAACATTCTTGACCGGCTTTTTAGCTGCTGTCTTCCAGCCATTGCGCTTCCAGCCGTGCAGCCAGCCCTGAATGCCGTTCTTGACGTACTGGCTGTCGGTGTGGATTTCCACCGAGCAGGGGCGCTTGAGCGCATTGAGCGCTTCAATGGCGGCGGTCAGCTCCATCTGGTTGTTGGTGGTCTGGGCCATGCCGCCCTTGAGTTCCTTGACGGTGCCATTGTATTCGAGCACCGCGCCCCAGCCGCCAGGACCGGGATTACCCGAACAGGCCCCGTCGGTGTGGATAATCACCGTTTCGCTCAATGCCCCGACGCCTCTTCGAGCTGGCGCAACACGCGGGGAATGTTGAAGGCGATATTTTCTTCCGCCGTTACGGCGATCTCGACATTGACGTTGAACCGCTCGGCAAAGGCCCCGATCACTTCCTCCACCAAAGATTCAGGTGCCGAAGCGCCGGCTGTGATGCCCAGCGAAGAAATATCTCCGAACTGGTCCCAGTCTATATCTCCGGCGCGCTGGACGAGCACCGAAACCCTGCATCCGGCCCGCTCGCCCACTTCCACAAGCCGCATCGAGTTCGATGAATTGGGCGCCCCCACCACGATCATCGCATCCACCCGCGGCGCTACGGCTTTCACAGCCTCCTGCCGATTGGTGGTGGCGTAGCAGATGTCTTCCTTGGCCGGCACGGCGATATTGGGGAACCGGCTCTTGAGCACCATCACCATGGCGCTTGTGTCGTCCACCGACAGCGTGGTCTGGGTCACCAGCGCCAGATTGTCCGGGTCGCGCGGCGTGAACGCCTCTGCATCCGCAACAGTTTCGATCAGCGTGATCTTGCCCGGCGGCAATTGCCCCATCGTGCCGATCACTTCGGGATGCCCCCGATGCCCGATCAAAACGATATCATGCCCCTCTTCGGCATGGCGCTGGGCTTCCACATGCACCTTGGTTACAAGCGGGCAGGTGGCATCGAGAAAGAACATGTTGCGATGTTTGGCTTCGGCGGGCACCGATTTTGCCACCCCGTGCGCCGAAAAGATCACCGGCGCATCAGTGCCCTCGGGAATTTCTTCGAGCTCTTCGACAAAGATCGCACCCTTGGCGCGCAACCCGTCCACAACGAACTTGTTGTGAACGATCTCGTGGCGCACATAGACCGGCGCCCCGTACTTTTTGAGCGCCAGATCGACGATCTGGATGGCACGATCCACACCGGCGCAAAATCCGCGCGGCGCGCACAAAAGGATGTCGAGGCTGGGCTTGTCGGTCATGGTCCTCACATGCGGTTTGTCCCTGCCCAAGTCAAGCCACCTTGCTGTGAGCTTTTGCACGAGCGCTTCCAGCAAAAGTTGCAGACTTTTGCGGTTCGGAAGCGCGAGCAGGCAGGTCCGGTGCTTCCAGCAAAAGTTGCAGACTTTTGCGGTTCGGAAGCGCGAGCAGGCAGGTCCGGTGCTTCCAGCAAAAGTTGCAGACTTTTGCGGTTCGGGAGCGCGACAAATGGCAATACCCCACCCCTGTTGCCCGAACCCCGGCACACAGGCAATATGGCACCGATTCAGTTAGGGTTATTTCTCTTGGTTGCGCCTTCCCAACAGATGTTCGCAATTGCCCCGGCTCAGGGAAAGCCCTCCTTGAGCCGCGCACAATTGCGTCTTCTGGTCGGCAAGGCGCGCTGGCTGCACGTGGCCGCCGATGCCGGGCTCGCAGTAGCACCCACTATCGCCATCACCCGGACGGCGTGGGATGCGCTCCAGGCCGAGCGCAAGACCGGGACCGACACGCTGCGCAAGGTCTGGGTCACCACTCTCTTCAAGCTGGTAACACCGGGCAAACAGCCGCCGGAGCTGGTCGTTCGCACCTCTGCCCCGCGCCATATCGCCGGCCTCCAGCCCGCGCGCACGGGGTTGTCAGCGCCTGCCAACGAACTTGAAGCCGTCGATCCGCACCGCGCCATGGGCAAGGCCATCAATGCCGCTTTTGCCAGCTACGGCCCACCTCTCGCTGGTTGGGCCAGCGAGGCCGAACGCGAGGCGCGTGACAGTCAGATCGTCATTGTCCAGGCGACGGTCAGCGGCCGGATCGAACATTTTCTCTCGCGCAACACGACGACGGGTCGACTTGGCCCGGTCGCAATGCCGGGCGAGCCGCTACCCAAATTGCCTGTAAGCACCGCAAAGCTGATTGAAACCATCGACGCTGCTTCGGGCCAGCACATGGCCTGCGTTGTATCGATCGAGGGCAATGTCGCCCGGCTGGTTTCCGCCCGGCCGGTTCAGGTCAGCGCCGGGGCGCAGCTCGAGGCGGCGGTGGAACGGGTCGACGCCAAGGTCTGGATGCCCGCCGAAGCGGTGAGGCGCTTTAATCCCACCCAACTCTCCCAATTGCTTCATCCGCGCCTGACCGATGATCATCGGGCAGTCGCAATTGCATCGGGCCTCGGCGTTTCACCCGGCGCCGCGAGCGGGGAAATCGTCTTTACCCCCGACGATGCCGCGCGTTGCCGCGCGCGCGGGCGCCATTGCATCCTGGTGGTCATGGAAACCGGCCCGGGCGATATCGAGGGCATGAAAGCCGCCACCGGGTTCGTCACCGCTCGGGGCGGAATGACCAGCCACGCCGCTGTCGTGGCCCGAATAACCGGAAAGCCTTGTGTTGCCGGCCTGCGGATCTTGCAGATCGATGCCGAAAACGGCACCTGCAAGATCGGCGATCAGACGTTCACGACCGGCCAGCGCATCACCATCGATGGGTCCGAGGGCGCGATTTACGAAGGCGCTTTACCGCTTTCCCGTCCCCATATCGGCGGGGCGCTTTCGCGGCTATTGGACTGGGCTGACGACAGCCGCACGATTGCCGTCAGGACAAATGCCGAAACCATAGAGGCCGCCCGGACGGCCCTGAGCTTCGGTGCCGAAGGAATCGGGCTGGCGCGTTCCGAACACATGTTTTTTTCCGGCGAGCGCATGCGGGCTCTCCGCCGCCTGATCCTGTCTGAAAACGAGCAGGATCGCGCCACTGCCCTTGAGGGACTGGTCGATTATCAGGCGGCCGATTACGCCGCACTGTTCCAGACAATGCAGAACAAGCCCGTCAACGTGCGCCTCTTCGATCCGCCCCTGCACGAATTTCTGCCGCGCAGCGAAGACGATATCGAAGATACCGCCGAGGCGTTGGGCCTCTCGCTCAAGGCGCTCAAGGCGCGTTTGCAGCGCCTCGATGAGGTCAATCCCATGCTCGGCCATCGCGGTGTGCGGCTGGTCATCACCTATCCCGAAATTCTTGCCATGCAGGTGCGGGCCCTGGTGGCCGGCGTCGAAGCGGCCATGGACAATCAGGATCTGCCGGTCAATCTTGAGATCATGGTGCCCTTCGTCACATCGGCCCGGGAGGTCGCCTGGGTCAAATCTCGCATCATGGATATCGTGGGCAATGCGCCGGTCTTCCAGCGCGGTGCCAATCTGGCGTTCGGCACCATGATCGAATTGCCCCGCGCATGCCTGAGGGCGGGAGACATCGCCAAAGAAGTCGATTTCATTTCCTTTGGCACCAACGACCTCACCCAGACGACCTATGGCATCTCCCGCGATGACGCGCCGGCCTTTCTCGCGACATATCATCGCCGGGGGCTCTATGATGTCGACCCGTTCGTCACCATCGATCAGCGCGGCGTGGGCGAATTGATCCGCATCGCCATCGAGCGGGGCAGGGCGGTCAATCCGCATTTGAAGGTCGGCATCTGCGGCGAACACGCCGGCGAAACCAATTCGCTGCGGTTTTTTTCCGGGCTGGACATCGATTATGTCAGCTGCTCGCCCTATCGCGTGCCGGTGGCGCGTATGGTTCTGGCACAGTCGGACAACGCCAGTTAACCATCGAAGCTTCCTGATAATGCCTTGGCGTTGCCGCAATCTGAACTTTTCCGTGCCAATTTACCCGTGTTTACACCTTCATAACCCTAATCAACGATCATCGGGATTGTCGGCATTTGATCGGCTTGGTGTTGCACTTGTGCATCGCATGCCAGACCGGTCGGATCGACACCGGAACGATGGCGTATTTTTCATCACGGGTTCCGGTGCTCGGCTGGGAGTGCTTCCAGCAAAAGTGGTTTCCACTTTTGCGGTTCGGAAGCGCGACGAGGCCGGGACGTAAGGCCGGCGGGTCAGTGTTGTGGCGTAGAAAAGCGTTAGTATGGCGTATGGGATCTCCCCGGTGCGTGCCAACCCGGCGCGTGCCTCGCGAAAAGTTTTGAAAGCTCTAGGGGCACTGACGCTCAGTGTCGTTGCTTATGGCTTTGCGGTCCCCGGGACCGGTGGCTTCCGCGCCGTCGATCCCGCAACCGAACTTCCCCCAACCCCGATGGCGTCTCTCGATTTCGAGGGCGACCAGCCCGTCATCTCCGGCACGGTGGCTCCGCTTTTCCAGTCCGCGATGTTCTCGGGCCCCAACAGAACCGACAAGACCGACAGGGCGCGTCCCGAGGTCAATCTTGTTGCCTTTTCCCAGGCCTTTGATGCGGTGCGGCTCTCGATTGCATCGGCCCGTTCCGCTGGTGATCCCTACACCACCCAGCAATCGGGCGTTATGGTTGCCGAGGGTGATGAGGTTGAGAGCGAGGGGCCACGCATTTCCGTCGCCTCGATCGATCCCGACATGGTCAACTCATCTGGTCTGGCCGCCATCGACGCTATTTCCGAACAGGCGGATCGGGACCCCAATATCCCGAGCCCGGTCGGCGTTCCCGAAACGCTGGCCTATGGCCGCGCCAATACCCCGGCCACCGAGTTCACCGTCAGCCACACCTATTCCGAGCGTGAACAGTGGTGCATGGCGACGGGCATCTATTTTGAGGCGCGCGGCGAAAGCTATCGCGGCCAGGTCGCCGTCGCCCAGGTCATCATGAATCGCGTGGCTCACCCCAACTATCCCGACACCATCTGTGGAGTGGTCTATCAGAACCAGCATCGCCGCAATGCATGCCAGTTCTCATTTGCATGCGATGGCAAGACCAACGTCAACCGCACTTCGGAAGTGGCGGCCTGGGATCTCGCGCAGTCCATCACCCAGGAAGTGCTCAACGAGGAAATCTATCTGACCGAGGTCGCCGACGCGACACACTACCACGCGACCTATGTCCGCCCGGCATGGGCGCGCAACATGGACAAGCTGGCCCAGGTCGGATTGCACGTCTTTTACAGGTTCAAGCCGGGCTGGCGGTTTGGCTAACCAGAGCGTTTCCAGACCAAGTGGGGAACCGGTTGTCCGGTTCGGATAACGCTACAAAATCAGCCTAATACGTCCGGTAGCAGGAAACAAACGACCCGCTGGCCGAGCACGAACGCACCCCCCGGTCCGAAACGTTGTTGACCACCACATTTCCGCTGACCGGATTGCGGCCAACCGACAGGATCATGAAGCTCGATCCCTGGGGCCAAAGGCTATAGCCGTGGTAGTGTCGGGGTTCGTCGTAAACCCGGTTTACCTCTATCCCCGGATAAAGCACATGCGGCGAAACCAGTCCGTCGCTCGAATAGGTGCCGCTTGTGGTCGTCGCGATATTGACGTCGCGCACATGCCCATAACCCACCTTGCGCACGATGGACGACGAAATTGGCTCCAGCGAAACCTGATCCGCATAAGCGATTTCGTATTGCCGGTCGTAGAACTTCACCAGCGTAGTCAGTGGGGGCGGCTCGTGGCTGACCAGCCCGTCGGCGCGTGCCGGCGATACTGTGGCCAGCCCGGCTCCGAAAATTCCGGCCAGAAACAGGGCAGCCGCAACGCCGGCCCGATAGCGTAGCGCGATGCTCCTGCGGGGGCGGTTGTGGGATCGGTCAAAGCGCATGAACGTCTCTCCGGTTACGGCGTCTTAACGCTTTATCAACCTTTCCGATCCGTTAACGCAAAGCCTCATGCACTAAAGGGTTAATAGGTAAAATGAGAATAAAATTTTAGCGATTACAGAGAGTTAGGCGCATTTGGGCTTAAGTGCCCAGGCTCTCGAACACATCCACGAAATGGTCGTGGGCCTGTTGGGTCGGCCATGGCCGGATCAGCCGCTCAAAGCCCGGAAGATCGAACCCTGCAAGTGTCGGTTCTCCAAAGAACTTCCGTGCTTCGTCGGGGGCAAAGCCGGCCAGATTGACCGCCTCGAAGAACGCCGCCTCCCGATCAGCCCGCTTGATCAGCTTTGTCAGGGCCGCCGGCGCGATGGCTGGCAAGCCGAACCGGACATGGATAGCCCCAAGCAGGCGCGCCTCCACCTCGCGATAATTGCCGCCCATGGCAGCCTTGAAAGGGGAGATGATATCGCCCATCACATATTCGGGCGCGTCATGGAGCAGGGCATAGAGCCGCCCCTTGTCATCGATCTCTGGATCCATGGCCGAAGCGATCTCGAGCACCAGCACCGAATGCTGAGCCACCGAAAATGCGTAATCGCCCTTGGTCTGCCCGTTCCACCGCGCCACGCGCGCCAGCCCGTGCGCAATGTCGGATAGTTCCACATCGATGGGGGAAGGGTCCAAAAGATCGAGGCGACGCCCCGAAAGCATGCGCTGCCAGGCGCGGGATTGTGCGCGTGCCATTGCCCTCGGTCCTGCCTTTCAAGAGTGCTTCCAGGATAAGTGGAATGCACTTATCCGGTTCGGAAGCGCGATTAAACAAGGACTAGATCGCTTCATCGTTTCCACGAAACGGTGAAGTGATCTAATCGTCTTCGGAATCGCCGCCCGGCGCTGCAAAACCGTAGCGCGCCCATTCGGGCAGGGCAAGCGAGACAGGTGCGCCGGCAACGCTTGCTCCCTCGCCATCGGTAATCTTGTCGATCCGCGCAATACCGACAGCCCTGCCATCGACAACGCTGCCGATCGTGCCGACGTTCTTGCCTCCTATCATCACCGCATCGCCGCGCTCACCCGCCGAAATGTCCGACACGATCACCGGCCGCCGCCGCGCCGTACCGCGATGCTGCATACGCGACACCACCTCCTGGCCCACATAGCAGCCCTTTTTGAAATCGACCCCGCCCAGATGATCCATACCGATATCGTGCGGAAAAGCGTCCTCGGTTGGAAAGTCCGGTCCCATCTCGGCAATACCCGCCACAATGCGTGCCTTAGCTTGGCCGGTACCTTCGACCCAATCGTCAGACTCGGCCAGAGGGGCAATTACGCGATATCCCAGTCCTTCGTGGCGCCCATCGCGATGGACGATCCCAATCTGGGGCGCCTCAGCCGACCACCCGACCGCATGGGTCTCGGCCAGAACTTCGATGTCCATTTTGGCCCGCAGCCGATACATCTTCATGCGCTTGAAGAAATTCTCTGCCACCGAAGCCGGCACATCGAGCCAGTGAGCGCCATCAGCCCACCCGATTAGCCCCTCGGCGAGCAACTTGCCCTGCGGTGCCAGGAGCGCGAACCAGCGTGCCGTGCCATCCTCGAGCACCGGAGGTGTCAGGACATCATGGAGGAGATGGGTCGCATCCGGCCCCGAAATTTTGAAGGCCACCCGGTCGGCGCGCTTTTCGATTGTCATATGCTGCCCTTGCCTTGTTCCTGTGCCATCCGTTAAACCCGCCCCATTCAGTCGCCGAGCCGGAGGTATGCCATGAGTCGCCACTTCGATACGATTTTCAGAGGCGGCACGCTGGCCAATCACGACGGCATAGGTAGCGCTGATATCGGGATCATCAAGGGGCGCATCGCTGCCATTGGCTCGCTTCTGTCCGACACCGCCGATAACGATGTCGATTGCACGGGCCTTACCATCCTTCCTGGTGTCATCGATACCCAGGTCCATTTCCGCGAACCTGGTCTCGACCACAAGGAGGACCTTCAGTCCGGCTCTCTGTCGGCCGTGATGGGCGGAGTAACCGGCGTTTTCGAAATGCCCAACACCAATCCGCTGACCACATCCCGCGAAACCTTCGAGGACAAGATCGCCCGCGCCACCGATCGCATGCATTGCGATTTCGCGTTCTATATCGGTGGTACCCGCGAAAACGTCGCCCAATTGCCCAAACTCGAACGACTGCCCGGCTGCGCTGGCGTAAAGGTCTTCATGGGCTCGTCGACCGGCTCGCTTCTGGTCGCCGACGATGACGGCGTCGAAGCGATCCTTTCGGCCATCTCCCGCCGCGCCGCCTTCCATTCAGAAGACGAATACCGGCTTGAAGACCGGAAAGGCTTCCGCGTCGAAGGTGACCCGTCCTCCCACCCTGTCTGGCGTGACCCGCAAGCAGCGCTCCAATGCACCGAACGCCTTGTGCGCATCGCGCGCAAGACCGGCAAACGCATTCATGTCCTTCACATTTCGACAAAAGAGGAAATTGCCTTCCTCGCCGATCACAAGGACGTCGCATCCGTCGAAGTCACCCCGCATCATCTGACGCTGGACGAAACCGCCTACACCCGGCTGGGAACCTACGCTCAGATGAACCCGCCGGTCCGTGACGCCGAGCATCGCGAAGGCATCTGGCTGGGCGTTGCCAACGGTGTTGCGGATATTCTCGGTTCCGATCACGCGCCCCATACGCGCGAGGAAAAGGAAAAGCCCTATCCGTCGTCACCATCGGGAATGACCGGCGTTCAAACCCTCGTGCCCATCATGCTCGATCACGTCAACGCCGGACGCCTCAGCCTGCAGCGCTTCGTCGATATGACCAGCCACGGCCCCAACCGGCTGTTCAACCTCGCCTGCAAGGGCAGGGTGGCGGTGGGCTACGACGCCGATCTCACCATCGTCGATATGAACCGCACCCAAACCATCACCAATGATTGGGTCGCTTCAAAAGCTGGCTGGACGCCCTATGATGGCGTTTCGGTCAAGGGCTGGCCGGTCGGCACCATCATCCGCGGCAACACCGTGATGTGGGATGGCGAACTGGTCACACCCGCCCAGGGTCAGCCCATCCGCTTTATGGAAACGCTTCGCCCAGAGCATTGAGGTACTTGACCTCTCCCTTACCAAGGGAGAGGTCGGTTGGCATTGGGCCCTAAAGAGCGCTCAAGCCAGAGCCATCAGGCTTGCATTGCCCCCGGCCGCCGCCGTGTTGACGCTGGTTGAGACCTCATCGACCAGCAGGTCGATGGCAAACACTGCCTCGCCATTCTCCAACGCTTCGGTCGAAGCGCCCTGCACGGTCACGATCGGGCCGTCCCATTCCGCAACGGCTTTGCCCATTGCAGTGACAGCCTCACTATCACCCTCGACCAACACCGCCCGGGCTGAGCCCGGTACGATGTTCCGCACCACCTCAACGCGCTGCCTGATATCCTCGGGCAAATCACGGATTACCGACCCAAGATCACCCGACGCCTTGACCAGGACGTGATTTCCTGCGGCCAGCCCCGCGGCCAGCCCATGAACAAGCCCGGTCAAGGTCTTGGCGCTGAGCAGGATTTTGCCCTTGGGTTTGGTCAGATAGGTGTTCCGCTCACCCACCGGTCCGTCGAGTTCGGAAAAGGCGTTGATGGCCGGGTGGCTGGCATAGTTCAGCGTCACCTCGGCAAGGTCGTTCCGGCTGTTTTCGCGCAGCCATTCGGCCAGTGTCACCAGCGTCGGACCGGCCTGTCGCGCCGGCAACCCCCAGACCGTCTGACTGGTCGTCCGCACCAGTCTCCTTAGATAAAGGGGCCCGCCGGCCTTGGGGCCCGTACCCGACAGCCCGTGCCCGCCAAATGGCTGCACGCCCACAACCGCTCCGATCTGATTGCGGTTGACGTAGATGTTGCCGACCTCGATCTTGGACGAGACCTCGGCAATCGTCGTGTCGATCCGCGTATGCAGCCCAAAGGTCAGCCCATATCCCAGCGCGTTGATCTTTTCGATCAGTGCATCGAGGTTCTTGCGTTGGAACCGCACCACGTGCAGCACCGGCCCGAACACCTCGCGCCCGAGCTCAAGGATATCGTTGATCTCGATCAAGGTCGGGGGCACATATGTCCCCTGTTGCGCCAGTGTTGGCAGCCCAAGCTGTGTCACCGCTCGGCCCCTGCCTCGCATCTCCTCGATATGGGCATTGATCCCATCGCGCGCTTCAGCGGTGATCACTGGTCCCACGTCAACGGTCAGCCTGTCGGGATTGCCCATATCGAGCTGCCCCATGGCACCCTTGAGCATATCCAGCGTCTTGTCGGCCACTTCTTCTTGCAGGCACAAAACGCGCAACGCCGAACAGCGTTGTCCCGCGCTGTCGAAAGCGGAAGCCAGAACGTCCAGCACCACCTGTTCGGTCAGTGCCGAAGAGTCGACGACCAGAGCGTTCTGTCCGCCGGTTTCCGCCACCAGCGGAATCGGCGCGCCGTTCGACAGGGTCCGTCCGGCAAGCTGCTTCTGGATCAGGTGCGCCACTTCGGTCGAGCCGGTAAACATCACACCGGAAGTCGCTTCATGCCCGACCAGCGCAGCGCCCACCTTGCCATCACCCGGTGCAAACTGAAGCACGTCGGCGGGCACCCCGGCCGCGTGCATCAAATCCACGGCCAGTTGGGCAATCAGTGGCGTCTCTTCGGCTGGTTTGGCGATTACGGGGTTGCCCGCCACCAGCGCAGCCGACATCTGTCCGGTAAAGATCGCCAGCGGGAAATTCCACGGTGAAATGCACACCATCGGCCCGAGCGGGATATGGGTATCGTTGGCAAAGGTCTCTTTGACCTGCTTGCCATAATAGCGCAGGAAATCAACGGCCTCGCGAACTTCGGCGATCGCATTGGCTGCAGTCTTGCCCGCCTCGCGCATGGCCAGCGACATGAAGATTTCCATCTGGCTTTCCATGGCGCCTGCCGCCCGCATCAACATGGCGCCGCGCTCGGCGGGCGGTGTTGCCGCCCATCCCGGTGCGGCGCGCTGTGCCCTGGCCATGATTGCGTCGATCTGGTCCACTGAAGGTTCGATCACTTCGCCCACCACGTCGCGATGGTCGGCCGGGTTGAGCACGGGCCGGCTCTCGCCCTTGGCATCCTCCGATTTGGCAACCCATGACCGTTCCGCACCTGCCTTGAGGCTCTTTTCCAACGCCCGCAAAGCCTGTTCGTTGGACAGATCGATCCCGCGCGAATTGCGCCGCCCGGCGGCCAGAATGTCCTTGGGCAGATCGATCTGTTCGTGGGGAGCACCGAGCGGCGAAATCTGGCGCGCGACTTCCACCGGATCGGCAATCAGCCGGTCCACAGGCACGTCCTCATCGGCGATCTGATTGACAAAGCTCGAATTGGCCCCGTTCTCAAGCAGTCGCCGCACCAGATAGGCCAGCAGCGTTTCATGGCTTCCCACCGGCGCATAAATGCGGCAGGGACGGTTCAGCTTGTCCTTGGGTACCACCTGCTCATAAAGCGGCTCGCCCATGCCGTGCAGGCACTGGAATTCGTAACTGCCAACCGCGAAATCGGGTCCGGCGAGTTCATAAATCGTCGCCATGGTCTGGGCATTGTGGGTGGCAAACTGCGGAAATATCACGTCGCGGGCCGCCAGCAGCTTCTTGGCGCAGGCGATATAGCTCACATCGGTATGGACCTTGCGGGTGAACACCGGAAAATCTTCCAGCCCATCTATCTGAGCGCGCTTGATCTCGCTGTCCCAATAGGCTCCCTTGACCAGACGCACCATGATCCTGTGGCTCGAGCGCCTTGCAAGATCGATGATCCAGTCCAGAACGAATGGGCAGCGCTTGGAATAGGCCTGAACCACAAATCCAATCCCGTTCCAGCCATCGAAATCCGGATCGGTGGCCAATGCTTCGAGCAGATCAAGCGAGAGTTCGAGCCGGTCCATCTCCTCGGCATCGATATTGAGCCCGATGTCGTAGGACTTGGCCAATGCCGCCAGTTCCTTGAGCCGCGGAAGCAATTCGGCCATCACCCGCCCATATTTGGTGCGGGCATATCGCGGATGCAGCGCGGAAAGTTTGATTGAAATGCCCGGCCCCGCATACGGGCCCTTGCCAGCAGCCCCTCTGCCAATGGCATGAATTGCCTCGACATATTCGCCCATATACCGGTCCGCGTCGTGCGCGGTGGTCGCCGCCTCTCCGAGCATATCGTAGGAATAGCCAAATCCTTTGGCTTCCCACGATCTCGCGTTCTTGATTGCTTCGCCGATATCCTGCCCGGCAACGAACTGTTCCCCCAGCATCCGCATCGCCATCTTCACGCCGGCCCGGATCACCGGCTCGCCCGACCGTGCTACGATCCGCGACAGCGCATTCGACAATCCCGACTCATCGACCGGCGTCACCAGTTTTCCGGTTACCACCAGCCCCCATGTCGCCGCGTTGACAAAGACCGAGCGGTCGAGCCCGAGATGCTTTTGCCAGTTGCCCGGCGCAATCTTGTCGGCAATCAACAGGTCGCGCGTGGAGTTGTCCGGCGTCCGCAGCAGCGCTTCGGCCAGGCACATGAGCGCGATGCCCTCCTGGCTCGACAGGGCATATTCATGCATCAGCCCCTCGACACCGGCCCCGGCACCCTTGGCGCGGATGCCCCGAACGGCCTTCTCGGCAATCGCACGAATGGCCCTGGCCTGTTCCGGCTTAACCGCTGCCGCGTCGATCAGTGCCGGAACGATCTCGGGTTCAGGCAGCCGATAGGCTGAAGTGATGGCTTCGCGCAGTGCCGTATCGGTCTTTATGGGCCTGTCCGAAAACGCTTCGAACGGGGAAGTCTGGGATACCGATATGGACATGACGTCTCCTCTGGCCCGAGTGCGCGGGCATATGCCTTGAATGCTGCGGAAACTAAGCGAGTTTCATCGGAGGTCTAGGAGATAAGGGCGAAGAAACTCGTAAAAAATACGGAATTTCGAGCTATATGGCATCAACTGTGCAGAATTTGTCAGAACACGACGTCTTCATGACGTTCGTCATGCGAAGTTTCGGGCGATTCTCCACCTCCGCCGGCAATATTGCCGCCCCAGCGTTTCCTCTCTAAAAGCGTTAATTCATGAGCGAAACGACCCCACCACAGATCGGCCCGGTGATCCAGATGGCCCGCAAGTCGCGGCATCTGACGCTCGAGCAGCTGGCCAAACTGTCCGGCGTGTCGCGCTCCATGCTCAGCCAGATCGAGCGGAGCGAAACCAATCCCACATTCGCGGTTGTCTGGAGTCTCACCCAGGCCCTCAATATCGAATTTTCCGATCTCGTGTCCGGCGATGCGGTGGCCCGGAAATCGGCACTTATCGACATCGTTCCTGCCGATCATGTTCCGTTGATCGCCTCCCCCGATGGCGCTTGTAGGCTGAAAATTCTCTCCCCGCCGGCCCTGGCCGGCAAGACCGAATGGTATCAGGTAGAAATCGAGCCCGGCGGCGCTCTTGTCAGCGCCCCCCACGCCCCCCGGACCCGCGAGCATTTCACAGCGCTCACCGACGGGATCGCCATCACCAGTGGCGAAACGACGACCGCCCTGACAGCCGGCGAAGTCGCGCGCTATTCAGCCGACGTGCCTCACGCCATTTCCAACACCTCGGACGCCGTCGCCAGCGGTTGGCTCGTCGTGCTCTACAACTGATCTTTTCCGCTCGCCGGTGCCACGCCCTCACCGTCATCCCGGACTTGATCCGGGATCCAGTACCCCAAGCGCCTCCACATTTCCCATCACGCCGCAACTCTCCCCACGCCTGTCACGTTGGCCCTCCAATGCCATTGACGGAAATTCCAATATATTGGAAACTCCCTCCAACAAAAAGGAGTAGCCCTCATGATGGACGGTTTCGCCCAGCACCTCAGCCAGACCCTCGACGGCATTCGTAATGAGGGGCTTTTCAAGTCCGAAATGGTCATCGGCTCGGCCCAGCAGGGCGAGGTCACCGTCGGCGGCCGCACCATGGTCAATCTGTGCGCCAACAACTATCTCGGCCTCGCCAATGATCCGGAAGTGGTCGAGGCCAGCGCCAAGGCACTGGAAAAATACGGCTCGGGCATGGCCTCGGTTCGCTTCATCTGCGGAACCCATGAGCTTCACAAAGAACTCGAGCAGACTGTCGCCCGATATCTCGAAAAGGACGACGCCATTCTGTTCGGTTCGTGTTTCGACGCCAATGGCGGCATTTTCGAAACCCTGCTCGGCCCTGAAGATGCGGTGATTTCCGATACCCTCAACCACGCCTCGATCATTGACGGTGTGCGCCTTTCCAAGGCCCGGCGCTACCGCTTCCATACCTCCGACATGGATGATCTGCGCCTGCAGCTCCAGGCAGCCGAAGACGATGGTGCGCGCTTCAAGCTCATCGTCACCGATGGTGTGTTTTCCATGGATGGCTACATCGCTAGATTGCCCGAAATCTGTGACCTCGCCGAAGACTACAAGGCCGCCGTGCTGATCGACGAATGCCACGCCACCGGCCATCTTGGCGAAAAGGGCAGGGGCACGCCGGCCCTCACCGGTGCAGGCAACCGCGTCGACATCATCTCCGGCACCTTCGGCAAGACGCTTGGCGGCGCCATGGGCGGCTTCATCGCGGGGCCCCAGCCCGTGGTAGATCTGCTGCGCCAGCGGGCACGCCCTTACCTTTTCTCCAACGCCCTCCCGCCGTCGGTCGCCGCCGGGGCCATAAAAGCCATAGAGATCGCCGAAAAGGCCGATGACCGCCGCGCGACGCTCGACCGGCACACCAAACGCTTCCGCTCTGCCTTGGCCGACGCCGGGTTCGATCTCCTGCCGGGCGAAACTCCCATCATTCCCGTGATGCTCCACGACGCCGTCAAGGCCCAGAGCATGGCCAAGGCCTTGCAGGACAAGGGGGTTCTGGTGTCCGCCTTCTCCTTCCCGGTCGTACCAAAGGGCAAGGCCCGCATCCGCACCCAGATGTCGGCCGGGCTGTCCGACGACAACATCTCGTTTGCCATTGACGCCTTCATCAGCGCCGGAAAAGACCTCGGAGCCATCTGAATGACCCGCACCATGAAAGCTCTCGTCAAGGCCAAAGCCGAACCGGGCCTGTGGATGGAAGACGTGCCGGTCCCGCAAATCGGTCCCGACGACGTTCTCGTCAAGGTCGCCAAGACCGGTATCTGCGGCACCGACCTGCACATCTATAAATGGGACAACTGGGCCCAGGGCGCTGTTCCCGTACCCATGACCGTTGGCCATGAATATTCGGGCACGATTGCTGAGCTCGGCGCCAACGTGACCCACCTCAAGATCGGCCAGCGCGTTTCGGGCGAAGGCCATGTCATTGGTTTCAAATCCCGCGCCAGCCGGGCAGGGCGCTTCCATCTCGATCCCGAAACCAAGGGCGTCGGCGTCAATCTGCCCGGAGCCTTTGCCGAATACGTCAAAATTCCCGCCTTCAATATCGTCCCGCTCCCCGACAGCGTAGATGACGAGTTGGCGTCCATCCTCGATCCGCTCGGCAACGCCGTCCACACAGCGCTCGCCTTCGATCTGGTGGGCGAGGATGTCTTGATCGCCGGCGCCGGGCCCATCGGCATCATGAGCGCGGCGGTGGCGAAACATGTCGGCGCCCGCCATGTCGTTATTACCGATCCCAACGACAATCGGCTGGAACTGGCCAGAAAGACCGAGCCTGCCGTGATCACCGCCAACACATCCGACGATTTGCGCGCCGTCGCGAAATCACTGGGCATGAATGAAGGCTTCGATGTCGGCTTTGAAATGAGCGGCGCCCCCGCCGCCATGGCCACGCTGACCGATCACCTCGTCATGGGCGGCAAGATCGCCATGCTCGGGCTGCCCGCCAAACCGTTTGAATACGACTTTGCCAAGATGGTCCTCAAAATGCTCACCATCAAAGGCATCTACGGCCGGGAGATGTTCGAGACCTGGCACAAGATGCTCGCCATGCTCCAGTCGGGGCTCGATATCCGCCCGGTCATCACCAACCGGTTCCCTGCCACCGAGTTCGACACCGCCTTCCAGTCCGCCATCCAGGGCGGCGCAGGCAAGATCGTTCTCGAATGGTCAACATGAGCAAACGGTAAGGTGACCGCCGCAAATTCACCCTATATGGCACATTAACAACGGCTTTCATCGTTCCGGCCTCTTGTCGAAAGTGTCACCATGAGCCCTGTTCCGCCCAAGATCCGCCGCGCCCTGATGCTGGTCAATCCCAATGCAAGGCGCGGCAGCGAAGCTGTAGAGCCGATCGCCAAACGGCTGCGCTTTCTCGGCCTTGAGGTCGTGATCGAGCGTTTCCAGAGTCCGGAGGAACTGGCTGCCGATATCGCCCGTCGTCGCCATGAAGTGGATTTGGTCATCGTCTGCGGCGGCGATGGTACGATGAACGCGGCGGCCCCGGCTGTTATCGAGACCGGCCTGCCCATGGGCATCATTCCAATGGGCACCGCGAACGATCTGGCGCGCACGCTCCACATTCCGGAAAATTTTGCGACCGCAGCCGATATCATCGCTGCAGGCCACACCCGTACGATCGATGTCGGTCTGGTCAATGGCCGGCCGTTTTTCAACGTAGCGAGCATCGGGCTTTCCGCCGAACTGGCAAACAAGCTCGACAAGGGCACAAAGCGCCGCTGGGGCAAGCTCGGCTATGCAATGACAGCCCTCAAGATCGCCTCGACCGCCCATCCCTTTCACGCTGAAATCGTCAGTTCCAGCGGCACCTCAAAGGTCAAGACGCTCCAGGTCGCGGTCGGCAATGGCCGCTATTATGGCGGCGGAACGGTTGTGGAGGCCGACGCGACGATCGATGACGGCACGCTCGACCTCTACAGTCTTGAAGCCCGTGACGTCTGGCAACTGGTCACAATGCTCGGAGCCTTCCGTCGCGGCACGCATGGTACCTGGCGCGAGGTGCGCACCGAAAAATGCGTCGCGTTTGAGTTGCGCACCGCCCAACCCATGGACGTCAATGTCGATGGCGACATCATAACCAAAACGCCCGCCCGCTTCGAAATCCGTCCCAAAGCCATCACGGTCTTCGTGCCCGAAGGCAATGCTGCGGCGTAAAGCCTTGCCAAACCGGACCGCTCTCTGTCATCGAAGAGGCGACCACGATGGACGCCCCGATGCCCAGACCCAAGCTTCATTCTGACAACACGATCCTGGCCGCCGCCCAAAAGGTGCTGCTGACAAAGGGGCCTTCGAGCTTCACCCTCAGTGACGTGGCAAATGAAGTCGGCATTTCACGCGCCGCCCTGATCCAGCGCTTTACCGATAAGAAAACCCTTCATTTCAAGGTTATGGAGCGCTCCACGCAAGAGGTTCGCGACTATTTCGCCGCCGCCCCGAAAGAGATCGGCCTCGATCCGCTTTGGGCGATGCTGACCGATCTCATCGACGGCATGGGAGCAGGGGACGATTTCGCCGGCTATCTGCTGCTCGAATGGAACGACGTCGTCGACCAAGAGCTCAATCGCCTGGCGCGGGAACGCAACGCGCTTGTCCTCACCGCCATCCACGAACGCCTGCCCGGTGAACCACACGATCCCGCCATTGCCGCATCGCTTATCCAGTCGGTCATCCAGGGTGCCTGCATGCAATGGCTGATCGCCAAACAGGGGCCGCTCAACACTTTCGTCATCGATCAAACCCGCCGCATCCTGTCGGTTCTCTATCCCGACCACCATTTCGATTGACGGATGCAGATAGCTGACTTAAGTCAGCTATCATGTCGCACGATCCGATTGCTCGTTTCCGCCGTTTCTCCCGCGCCGTCACCTCCGAGGTCGGCGCGCTCGACGATTCCTTTCTTGGTCGCGGACGGCCGCTCGGCTCGGCCCGCGTGCTCAACGCCATCGGCCACGGTCGCGCCGACATCACCCAATTGCGCGATTATCTCGGTCTCGACTCGGGCCTGATGAGCCGCCTCCTGCGCGGTCTGGAGGATGAAGGGCTGGTCGAGACCCGGCCCGACCCGCAAGACGGTCGCCGGCGCCGCCTTGTCCTGACCTCGGCCGGCCAAGACGAATTTGCAGCCTATGAGGAGATTTCCAACTCACGCGCCGAAGCCCTGCTGGACCGGCACCCGCACCCCGAGGCGCTTCTGGCTGCCATGGATATGGTCGCCTCTGCCCTCGGCCGCGACCGGATCGCGCTCGAGGAAGTCGATCCGCGCAGTGAACCTGCACGCTTCTGCCTGCGGCAATATTACGAGGAACTGGCGCGCCGATTTGAGGAAGGCTTCGACGTCAAACGTTCCGCGGACCCTGACGCAATCGACATGATCCGCCCGCGAGGTGCGTTCATCCTGGCGATTTCCGACGGCCTGCCCATCGGCTGCGTCGGCCTCAAGGGGACCGATAGGGGCTATGCCGAAATCAAACGGCTCTGGGTCGCCCCTTCAGCTCGTGGCCTCGGTCTCGCCCATCGCCTGATGGCCGCCGTGGAAGCCAATGCCCGTGACCTTGGCGTCACCGTGCTTCGCCTCGACACCAATCGCGCGCTCCCCGAAGCAATCGCCATGTACCGCAAGACCGGCTGGACCGAAATCGATCGGTTCAACGACGATCCCTATCCGGACTTCTTCTTCGAAAAACGCCTGTAGCTTCGAGCGCACATCAAGCTCCACCGCAGCCAAACCCCGGCCATGCTCGCGATCCAGCATCGGGCGGCGCAGCCGTTTCCCCCACCCTCAAATCCCCCGCCGTCACCCCGGCCCTTGAGCCGGGGTCTAGTACACTCAGAGCCCAAGATTGGCCTGCGAACGCCCCCAGATGGCCCATCGACACGTTCAAACCACCTCCACTTGATAATAACCGACGTGTCTGTTATATATAGCCCTGCGTCGATCCCCGATGCGACCCGATAACAGATTCCGTCAGTTCCATGTCTTCCGCCGTTCTCACCAGAACAGCGGCCGCCTCGCCGCGCGCCGCAAAAAAACCATTCGCCCTTGATCTCGACAGCGCCGCGTTCGCGCGCCTGGCCGCGTCCGACGGTCCCACGCTCTCTTATCGCGCACTTTTCTCTCCCCATGCCGACCTGCCCAACAACCTGAAACGCTGGGGTGAGCATCACGGCACCGAAATGCGCCGCCTGATGCTCAAGTCACGCGATCGCGGCACCCGCTCGGAAAAATTCCTGTTCGCACTCCCCGATGGATACGCCATCGAAACCGTCCTCATCCGGCGGCGCGATGGCTATACCGCCTGCGTGTCTTCCCAGGTCGGCTGCGCCTTCGCCTGCCGCTTCTGCGCTTCGGGACAGGCGGGCCTCAAACGCAATCTTTCCGCTGGCGAAATCGTCGAACAGATCGTGCGCCTCGGACCCAGGGTCAACCGCATCGTTTTCATGGGCATCGGCGAACCGCTCAACAATTACGATAACGTTCTCAAAGCCATTCGCATCCTGCGCGACAGGGCAGGGCTGGCCCTGCCGGCCTCTGGCATGACCATTTCCACGATCGGTATTCCCAAGGCCCTCAAGGCGCTGCGCGAGGAGCACCTCAAGATTAACCTCACCATCTCCCTCCACGCCACGACGCAGGAAACCCGCGCCGCCCTTATCCCCGGCGCCAAAAAGCACGATATCGGCGAGGTCGTCGCCCGCGCCCTTTCATGGGCCGAGCGCCACAGCCGAATTGTCACCTTCGTCTATCTCGTCCTGCCCGGCATCAACGATACGCACGCCGATCTCGATCGGCTCTGCGCGATGTTTGCCGGCCAACCGGCCCGCATCAATCTCATGCGCTGGAACCCCGTCGATGGCGTGGCGCTGCGCCGCACCGACGATCACACACTCGCCGCCTTCCGCCATGGCCTCGAACGCGCCGGCATCCCCGTCGTCGTGCGCGACACCCAGGGCCGCGACATCACCGCCGCCTGCGGGCAATTGTGGCTGCGAGATCTCAATGGCTCGCCCTTGGCAACGGCCCGATAGCCGCCATTCGACGCTCGATAAAGTCAACCGAGGCCGCCACGCCGTCTTCGTCCCTGATCGCCGAACCCAATTGAGCGGCCTTCGCTCGCATATCATGGTCATCCATAGCAGTAAGCACTCTGGCCACAGCGTCCACGCTGAGATTGTTCCTGTCCAGCGCAGCGGGGCCGGCCCCAAGCGTCGCCACGCGACGTGCCCAGAAGGGCTGATCGCCGAAAAACGGACAGATCGCCGTTGGCTTGCCGGCGCGCAGGGCCGCGCCCGTCGTTCCGGCGCCCCCATGATGCAAGGTCGCATCGACATGCTTGAACAGTTGGTCGTGCGGCGCCGCTGAAATTGCAAGAACGTCAGGCAGATCCTCGACGATTTCCAGCGCCCCCTCTCCAGTAGCGATCAACCCGCGCTTTCCCGCCTGCGCCAGCGCTGCAACGATCGTCTCGGTCATAGCCCGGGAATCCACGCCCGGCATGGAGCCAAAGCCGCAATAGACCGGTGCCGGCCCAGCAGCGAGAAAGCCGGCCAATGCCGGATCGGGCCGCCAGTCGGGTGTGTCGAGAAACCAGTAGCCGCTCACCAGCACATCGGGTCCCCAATCACGGGGCACAGGCAGAACCTGCGGTGAATAGGCGTAAAGGGTGCCAAGGGATCGAACATCTGCGGTGCTGCGACCGGCCAGCCCCAGTGTGTCATGACGAAATCGCTTGATCAGCTTTCGGAAAAGCATGCTCGCCGCGTGCGTGCCCAGCACATGGCTGACCTTGTTGAGCGGACCGAGATTGTCGAACGGCAGTAGCGGAGATGGAAAGTCCGATGTGGGTGTAAATCCCGGCAACGGAGAAGCCAGAACATGCTGGCAGCCCAGCGCCTCAGCCATATGCGGTGTGGCGAAGGACTTGGGATGAAACACAATCAGATCGGGGCCGAATGCCCTGATCGCCGCCCACTCGGCATCCAGAAGCCTTTCACCTAGCGGCCTCATGTGTTTGAGGAGCTTGAGCCCGGCACCAAATCCCTTGCTGCTGCCCATGGCCGCCTTGCCCTCCTGCGTGTCGAGCAGGGCCAGCAAGTCTCCGGGCAGCGGTGCAAAAGGAATACCGTATTCGGCAACCAGGCCGGTAAACTGCTCGGGCGCCAGCAGGATCACGCTGTGCCCACGCCCGGCCAGCCCGCGCGCCAGCGCGATGTAGGGCTGAACGTCGCCGCGTGTGCCCATGGTGGTGATAGCGATCCGATACATCTGCTCAATCCTGCTGCATATGGCCGACGCTATCGGCGTAAAGCCATGCCAGCCTGTCGAGAAACCAGATCTGACCACCCACGATCATCACAATGCCCAGCGCGGTCGCCCAGACGTCGAGCCAGTAGAGCCCGCCAATCAGCGGCAGAATTCCAAGACTGCTCCCCGCAATGATCCAGAACGTCGCGCGCGCGTGATGGGCGGGCAGGGGAGTCTCCCTGCGCTTCAGCCACAGCCGCTCGCCCATGATCGCCCGCGTTTCCCACCGCTCCATGTCGTGGGCGGGCGAAAAGATCCGCGTATTGAGCCAGAGAAACCCGACAACCAAGGCAATGGGCGCCAGGCACCACAAGCCTATCCATTCGCGCGACCATACAGCAAGGGCGAAAGCGGGAACGCTCAACAGCCGTGTCCACACGCTCCAGGGGTTGGCATGACGCAGCCAGGAAACCTCCGTCATGCCCATCCCCGATTCGATGGCCTTATCCAACCGCACGCTGATTTCCCTTTCTCATGTCGCTGAGGGCCTGTTTCTGGCAGCCGGCAATATCGCAACAAAGGACAACCCGATCACTGCGTATACCCCGGCGCGAGCCGGCAGATTTCCAATCGACATCTGTGGGACAAGGAAGGACGATGCAGACGCACAAAGAGCCGCGCTGCCGCTTCCCTGTCCAAGCCGGCAAAAGTATCCAGAACGCGGGCCAAATGTCGGTTCGGCTCCGCGGCATCGTCGCGGACGGCACCAGCCCTGCGGCCCTTGCCGCCCCTTGTTCAACATGCCTCTGGACCCGCTCTCAACTTGATGTCATGATGCTTCGATCATACAGACCGACGGTCGGTTTTTCAATTGATGAATACAACCATCACTGCACGACGCAAAAATCTGCCACCCGAGGCGCGCCGCGCCCAACTCGTGGACTGCGCCCAAACGTTGTTTGCTAACAAGGGTTATGAGGCCACCACCATCGGCGATGTCATGGCCATGGCCGGTGTGTCAAAAGGCGGATTTTATCACCATTTCGAATCCAAGGAGGCGCTGCTAGAAGCGCTGGCCGAGCGGATGGCGGTGCAGGCGCTGGCAACCATCGAGCCCATTCTTGAGGACCCGTGGCTCGATCCCTTCACGCGCCTTAACCGTATTCTGCGGCAATTGCGCATCCGCAAGACCCAGGCCGCGCCGGAAATCGGCAAGGCTTTCGACGCTGTGTTCCAGCCCGGCAACGTCATGCTGTTCGACCGCATCCGGCGTGCTATCACCGCGATTGTCGCGCCGGCGATTTCTCGGGTCATTGCCGACGGCGTTGCGGAAAAGGTCTTCGACGTCCCCGATCCGGAGAGCTGCGTCGAAATCATTCTCCATCTCAACGCCGCCGCCTATGATGCAATCTCTGCCGCCATGGTTGAGCGAGACAGGGGAGAGCGCGGCCCGGCGCTCGAGCGGCTCTATCGCATAATGGAGATGCAGGGGATTGCCGTGGACAGACTTCTGGGGCTGCCTGACCGCTCGCTAACCTGGATCGAACCCGGGACGTTGGAAAAGCTCTTGCAGCTACCCGCCGGCGAGGCATCCGCCCGCTAGCGAAAAGAGCCTACTGCAACACCCTGTCGAGCGTGTATTCGCCGTTGCTGATTCGATCCGGGATGTTCCCGATCAGCTTTGCGACGGCCTCTTCGCCATAATCGCGCACCAGCGTGGCGATCGCCGCAAACAACGCCGCATGGGCCAGCGCTTCGGTATCGACACCGTCCGTATCGGCCGAATTCCAGGCTTCCGCCAGATATTCGAGAGCGATCTGACGTTCTTCCTGCTCGGCCTCGATGGCGGCGGATTCGGTCGGAAATGGAAATGTGGTGCGCGTGGTCATGATCGCTAGTTAGCATGCCTTTGGGGCGCTGCTAAGAGGAAATGACCAATTGGTTAACGTGGCGCGTCAAATTGGGCCGGAGCGTTGCATCCGAGACCTTCAACGGGGAAATTTCATTCCGCGTAGCGTTGATGAATGTCACGCGCCAGCGAATCCCCTTCGGTCAACAGCCGTGTTATCGCCACCTCGGCAGAAGGCGTGCAACTGCGGTAAAAGCGGGCATAAGCCTCATATCCCGCGTTGAACGCCCCGGCCAGCCGTGCCCGGCGATCCGGGTCAGGCTCATCCAGTTCGATCAACTCGGCCATCTGCCCGCGCCAATCTGTCGTGCGGTCTCCGCACAAGGGGGCCAGCATATAGAGCGAGCCCAGGATTTCCGACAGCCGTTCCATCTGCCCCTGATAGGGCGGATCGACGGCCAGAGCGGAGGAGGGGGCGGCGAGAATCGCCACAACAAACAGGCACCGGATCGCTTTCATCGTTCCACCCCCGCGAGCCCGAGACACTGGGCACAGGCGTGAACAATCTCGGCGAGGTGGTCGGTCGTGCGATAGGCGTGCACCTCGTCCACATGCACCCAGTCCCAATCGCTGATTTCGTGGCTGATAACCGGCGCCGCCATAGGGCAGTGGGCTGCAAACACCGCCAGGGTGTAGGTCTTTGCGCCTTCTCCCACAGTCTCGACCAGCACCTGAATGGGATTGGAAACCAGAAGCCGGGTTTCTTCGAACAATTCGCGCTGCACGCAATCGAGCGGGGTTTCCCCTGGCTCCATCCGCCCACCCGGAAACGTCCACATGCCCAGAAAAGGCGCATAGGCGCGCTGAATCAACAACACCTGATCGCCATTGAAAAGCCCGATCGAGCATGCGTCGGGCTTCATGTGCTCGCTGCCATTGCTATAGTGGTCGGGAACGGAGAACAAAGACTCATGTGCGGACGATACGCGGTTACCTTGCCAGATGAGGCGATGCGCCAGATATTTGCTACCGACAACCTAATTCAGTCCGTGCCGCGCTACAACATTGCTCCCACCCAGCCCGTGATCGCCATTTGGGTCGATGATGCCATGCGACGCACGGCAAAGCTCGCCCGTTGGGGGTTGGTGCCTGGATGGGTCAAGGACCCGCGGGAGTTCCCGCTCCTTGTCAACGCCCGCGCAGAAACCATGGCGACCAAGCCCGCCTTCCGCGACTCGGTGAAACACAAGCGCTGCATCCTGCCGGCTTCGGGCTATTACGAATGGCAGACCCTGCCCAACGGCAAGAAGCAGCCCTATTACATCACCCTCAAGGACAATGAGCCCTTGGCCCTTGCCGGGCTCTATTCGAGCTGGATGGGCCCCGATGGCGAGGAAATCGATACCGTCGCGACAATTACAGTGCCTGCCGGACCAGATGTCGCCCACATTCACGACCGTATGCCGGCCCTCATGCGGGGTGGCCAGATCGATGCCTGGCTCGATACAAAAAACGTGCGATTCGCCGAGGTGGAGCCCTTCGTGGTGCCTCAACCGGCCGGCGTGATGGCCTTTCATCCCGTCTCGACCCGAGTCAATTCTGCCGCCAACGAGGGGGCCGATCTCATCGCACCCGTGAGCGAAACGATCCCCGACGACACCAATGACAAGTCCATGACAGTCAAGACAAAAAAGTCGACACAGCTCGATCTTTTTTAAGGTTTCGGGTCGGAACCGGTTCCCCGATCGCTCGTTCTTGGAGCAGGAATTTTCGTGCTCGCATGTCGATTTGACACAAACGCACTCGATTTTTTCGTCAAGCCTTGTTATTTATCTCTCGTGGCACCAAGTGCGGTGTCCCGAGGTCAGGCTGGAGAACGGCATCATGGTAACACAAACTGCATGGACACGCCTGACCGCGTCCGAGGACACCTGCGTACGATTTAATCTCAAACGTACCAGTCTCATGTGTCGCTCCTGGATGTGGCGCGTATAGCGGCTGATAGTTAGCCTCTCCGCCCCGTCACAAGACCCTCACATTAGACTGTTAGCACCGCCCGGGGCTGGGCGGAATCGCGTATCGCAGAGTGTTCGATCATGACCAAGCCAATCGTTATTTCAGTTGCCGGTGAACCCCAGGGTGTCGTTGTTCCCAACGGCCAGGATTTCCGTTTCATGGCAGTCAAGCTGGGCGTGTTTCCGCTCGATGGTCGGATTTTCCAGTCCATCGACGCCGCTCGCGCCGCGGCGGAGGCCGTGGTCGAAGGGGCGACGGAACTCGCCAATTCGTTCGAGCCCAATGACGGCAATGACAGTGGACTTGTCGCTTAAGGCAGAGAGCCCCGGATCACCCGATCACACAACAGCCTGATGGCGCCGCGCACGGCGTCGCCATCGGGGTATTTTCCCAGTATCCCTGCCCCCGACGCCAAGAGTACCGTTGCAAGGCGATCGCCATCGTCGATTCCGGCATCGGAAAAAGCGCGCTTGAGGCTATCTGCAACTGCATCGTCTGCCCGTTTGAATTTGTGAGCCAGCCGCTGCGGCTCGTTCACCAGTTCGGCTGCATGTGGCGAGCCCTGCAGCATGTCGGCTATGCCTCCAAACATCTCTGCCAGCCCGTTGCCCACCCGTTCCGCCAATGGCCCCTCGGCCTCGAAAGCGCGGGCGAACACCTTGGCCTTCTCGCTGACCAGTTCTTCGATAAGGGCTTCGAACAGCGTGTCCTTGTCCGAAAACTGCGCATAGAGGGTGGGCTTGGCGATACCCGCCTCCTTGGCGATCGCCTCCATCGTCGTCGCGCGAAATCCGGTCCTGAGCATCACCTCGCGCGCTGCATCGAGGATGCGGCGGCGCTTTTCCAATACCCGTGGAGAAAGGTTGGCCAAAACCTGAAACACTCCTATTGAACGTTTTGAACGAATATCGTATATATCGTTCAATATTTTCAATCCGTCGGATAGAACCCATGACCGATCGCGTTCTTCTCACCGGCATATCCGGCTTTCTGGGCGGCCATGTCGCTCTCCAATTGCTCAATGCCGGTTATACCGTGCGCGGCAGCGTGCGCAATCTCTCCCGCGCCGACAGCGTCAAGGCGATGCTCGCCAATGCGGGAGCCGATATCGCGAACCTGGAATTTGTGGCCCTCGATCTGGAAAGCGACGACGGCTGGCAGGCCGCAATGGACGGTGTGCGCTTTCTCCAGCACACCGCCTCGCCCTTTGTCCTGCGGATGCCTGAGGACAAGAACGATCTGATCCGGCCCGCCGTTCGCGGCACTGAACGGGCTCTCAATGCCGCGCTGGCCGCCGACGTCGAGCGCATTGTGCTTACCTCATCCATGGCCGCCATCGCCTATGGGCACGAGAAAGCCCGTACCGCCCCGTTTACTGCCAATGACTGGACCAATCTCGAGGGCCGAGGCGTGACCCCCTATATCGAGTCCAAAACGCTGGCCGAGCGCCGCGCCTGGGAAATCATGCGCGCAGCCGATCGCGAACGGGATTTGGCGACGATCAATCCGTCGGGAATTTTCGGACCGCTACTCAATGAAGACCCTGGAACCTCGGTCACGCTCGTCCAGCGGCTGATGAACGGCTCGGTGCCGGCCTCCCCGCGCATTCCACTCGTCGCTGTCGATGTGCGAGACGTTGCCCAGGCTCACCTTGCCGCAATGGTCTCCCCCGAAGCCGGCGGCCACCGTTTTCCGATGGGAGAACGCACCATGTTTTTTGCCGAGGTCGCAACTCTGCTGCGCCACGCATTTCCCGATTACGCCAAGAAGATCCCCCGGCGTGAACTACCCGACTGGGCCGTCCGTCTCTACGCGCTGTTCGATAGGGACGTCCGCTCCAATCTGGGAGAACTCGGTGTGATCAAGCGGCTCGATTCCTCGAGTGTCGTGCGTCTGCTCGACCGCAAATTGACTCCTGCAGAAAAATCGTTCGTCGCCACAGGCGAAAGTCTGATCGCGCAGGGATTGGTTTAGCGTCTGTAGGGCAACGGGCCCTAAACCCCGATCTCGAAATACCCCAGCGCGTCCCCGATCTCGTCTTCCTCGTAACCGAGATGAGAGAGCAGCACGCGCTCAAGTGTGTCGTTGATCTCGCGCGCCTGCGCAAAATTTGTAGCGCTCGGATCGCCCACCAGCGCGTTGAGAGCCGCAATCAGCTTGACGAGCAGCGCATGCACGATTTCGTGCTCGGCCTGTAGCCGGTCGATCACCTTCTTCCAGGCCTCACCCTTTTCAGAGAGCGCGGGAAAGATGTGCGCGTCCTCGATCGAGTGATGCATATGCACGGTCTGGCAATGCTGGCCGCACAAATTACCGAACTGGCGATAGTTGGAAACCATCGTCAGCGCTTCGGTCTCCGCCTCGACCTCCTCGACCGATTTCTCGCCCGCCATCACCTCATCGATCATGTTGCGCAACACGGTAACGTTCTGCCGCAGATGATCGTGGATCATCTTGAGGTGCCGGCCCGGTGCGCGCTGATGGGCGGTTAGATTTTCGAGCTTGGGCGCCCTCGGGCGTGTGGAATCGTCAAGAAAGGCAATATCGAGAAGCATGGCAATGTGAGGTCCGTTTAGTATCGGCCCCAATCTAGGCATTGCCAGCTCGATTTCTACCCCAACATTTTCCCCGGATTGAGAATCCCTTTTGGATCGAGCGCCGATTTGATCGCCTTCATCATTTTCAGTGCCACAGGGTCCTTTACCTGCCTGAGCAACTCGGTCTTGAGCTGTCCGATCCCGTGCTCGGCCGATACCGACCCACCCAGCTCGAGCACCACGCCATAAACCGCATCATGAACCGCTTCCGCGCCATCCATGAATGCCTTGCCATCCGCCCCCTCGGGCTGGGAAAAATTGAAATGGATATTGCCATCGCCCAAATGCCCGAACGGCACGGGCCGGATGCCGGGCACCGCCTTTTGCGCCGCCTCACTGCCCCGCGCGATCAATTCGGGCACCGCCGCCACGGGCACCGAAACGTCGTGCTTTATCGACGCCCCTTCGCGCGATTGCACTTCGCTCATCTGCTCGCGCGCCGCCCAGAATGCCTCGCGCTGGCTCAACGTTTCCGCAATCACGCCATTGCCGACCAACCCGCTCTCGAATGCCTCCTCGACCGCCTGTGACAGCCCGCCCGCCACGCCACCCCTGGGCACCGAAATCTCGACCAGCACATACCAGTCCGACATCTCCGCCGTCGGATCCTGCGCCATCATCTTGTGCTTGAGCTGAAAATCGATCCCGATCCGCGGCATCAACTCGAACGCCGTCAACGTATTTCCGGCCCGGGCCCGCATCATCGTGAACAGCTCCAGCGCCGCCTCGGGCGATGCTACATTGACCAATGCCGTCTCATGTGCATCGGGCTTGGGAAAAAGCTTCAGCGTCGCCGCCGTGATGATCCCCAGCGTCCCTTCCGACCCCACCAGCAGATCTTTCAGATCATAGCCCGTATTGTCCTTGCGCAGCGCATTGAGCCCTTTGTAGATCGACCCGTCCGCCATCACCGCCTCG
Organism: Pelagibacterium flavum; assembly: GCF_025854335.1. Taxonomy (NCBI): domain Bacteria; kingdom Pseudomonadati; phylum Pseudomonadota; class Alphaproteobacteria; order Hyphomicrobiales; family Devosiaceae; genus Pelagibacterium; species Pelagibacterium flavum. Next base: position 3,074,726 of record NZ_CP107716.1, on the reverse strand, counting down.
ACACCCAGGCAAAGTTCGCGCGCGTTGCCATAGGAAAGCACCTGCACGCCCCCGGCGTTCGATCCCAGCACCCCTCCGATTCGCGCCGAACCCTGCGAGGCGATATAGAGCGGAAACAGCATCCCCGCTTCCTCGGCAATCTCATGGGCTTCCTGCAGCGTCGTGCCCGCATCGAGTGTCATGTGGCCGGCCGCAGCATCGACGTTCCGTACGCCCTTGAGCTTGGAAATCGAAAGGATAACCTCGTCCCCGAACAGCGGAACCTGTCCGCCCACCAGCCCTGTATTTCCCGCCTGAGGGACAATATGTACGCCAACTTCGCTGGCCCATTCCATCACCGCCTGCACCTCGGCCACGGTTCGAGGCAAGGCCACTGCCTGGGCTTGCTTGTGAAACCGGTGACGCGGCTCGGAAACATAACCCGCCATATCGCCCGCTTCGGAAACAACGCTGTTCTCGCCGAGAAGCTGGACAAGGGCTGGCACGATCTGGTCTTTGGAAAGGGTCATCTTGAAAGTCTTTCTGCAAGCAGTTGGACCAACTATCGCATGGCGGGCAGGGGATTCGCTACCGCACCGGGCCGCTTCCCACCTTGCCCGTTCCCATCCCCTGTGCCAAAACCACCAACAATGAAACGATCATCGGAGAACACCATGGCTGGTTTGATGGAAGGCAAGCGCGGGCTCATTATGGGCGTCGCCAACAACCGCTCTATCGCCTACGGCATTGCCAAGGCGCTGCATGCGCAGGGCGCGGAAATGGCCTTCACCTATCAGGGCGAGGCGCTGCACCGCCGCGTCGAGCCGATCGCCGCCGAGTTCGGCTCCGATCTGGTCCTGCCGTGCGATGTGACCGACCCCGACGCCATGGATGCGGTGTTCAACGTGCTCAAGTCCAAATGGGGCAAGCTCGATTTCCTCGTCCACGCTATCGGCTTTTCCAACAAGGAAGAGCTTGAGGGCCGTTATGTCGATACCACGCCCGGCAATTTCGCTTTGACCATGAACATCTCGGTGTTCTCGCTCACGGCATTGGCCAAGCGCGCCGAAGCGCTCATGGACGATGGCGGCTCGATCCTGACCCTTACCTATTACGGTGCGGAAAAGGTTCTGCCCAACTACAACGTGATGGGCGTCGCCAAGGCCGCGCTCGAAGCCTCGGTGCGCTATCTCGCCTCCGATCTCGGCCCCCAGAAGATCCGCGTCAACGCCATCTCTGCCGGCCCGATCAAGACGCTTGCCGCCTCGGGCATTTCCGATCTGCGCGAAATGCTCAAATGGAACGAGGAAAACGCACCGCTGCGCAAGAACGTCACCATCGACGAAGTCGGCAACTCGGCGCTTTATCTGCTCTCGGACCTCTCGAGCGGTGTCACCGGCGAAATCCACTATGTTGATTCGGGCTACAACATCATCGGCATGAAGGCGATGCCCAAGGATGCGCCCGCCGAATAATCGGCCAGATAAAATGTCACAGGAGCGCGCTAGCCTGCGCGCTCCGCAAATTTATAGATGATTGATTCGTCCATGCACCAGGTCAGTTGGCCCGATTTTTACTTCGCGCGCCACGGCGAAACCGATTGGAACCGCGAGCGCCGCTATCAGGGCAGCCGCGATATCCCGTTAAATGAAACAGGCAGACGCCAGGCCGATTCCAACGGACCGCTGCTGCGGTTTCTGCTTGAAGAATCCGGTAGCGACCCCGCCAAGTTCAAATGGTACGCCTCGCCGCTGAGCCGGGCCAGCGAGACCATGGAACGCATGCGCGCCGCCTTCGACGTCCCGCTTCCCGAAATCATCTATGATGAGCGGCTGATCGAAATTTCCTTCGGCAAGTTCGAGGGCCTCTTGCACGACGAAATCGCCCGTGAGCGCGAGGCTCTGGCCCCCGGCCAGCGCGACGCGACCTATTGGAATTTCCGGCCCGAAGGCGGCGAAAACTATCAGGATGTTGCCGAGCGGCTTCTCGATTTCGCCCAAGGGCTCACCCATCACTCGATCATCGTGGCGCATGGTGGCGTGCTGCGTGTCCTGCGCCATCTGGTCGAAGGCGTGGCCCGCGGCGAAGTCCTCAACTGGGCCCCGCCCCAGGGCGTCATCGCCCACTTTTCCGCCGGCCGGATGACCCTGCACGCAGCGAAAAAGACGTGGTAAATCAATCTCCTGATGACAATCCGCTGACCCGTCCGGGGCCCGCGCATCCCGACATCACCGATCCTGATATCGCCAGACTGGTGGCGGTCTTTTACGCCCGCGCCCGAGAGGACGAAATCCTCGGCCCGGTCTTCAATCGCGCTGTCCATGATTGGGACGAGCACATCGCCCAGATCACCGATTTCTGGTCCTCGATCATGCTGCGCACCGGCCGTTATTCCGGTCGTCCGCTCAATCCCCATCTGCGCCTGCCCATCCAGGCCGAGCATTTCGACCGCTGGCTGTCTCTTTTCGAGCAGACGGCGAGGGAAATTTTTACGCCCGAGATCACCCACGAATTCATGATCCGCGCCCGCCGCATCGCCGACAATTTCGAACTCGCCATCGGCAACATGCGCGGCGAAATCCGCTCCCCCCGGCACTCGCGTTAGTCACACGCTAGCGCCGACCTTTCCCCTCCCACCCACCATCGCTGCCCCGGCGAACGCCGGGGCCCATGTGCCCTGCCGCATGCTCCAGATCAGCGGCAGCGCCGCTGGGTCCCGGATCAGGTCCGGGACAGTGATGGGGAAGGTCACGCTCTCGGCTCCATCGCCAACCACTCACCACCCCCCTGCGCGTCATCCTCGGGCTTGACCCGGGGATCCGCAACGCGTCGGCAAGCGCAGCAGAAGTGGTACGCACCGCCCTCTCATCGCACCCCAGCCCCTTCACCGGCTGCCCAATGCAGCGGATCCCCGGGTCAAGCCCGAGGATGACGCGGGGGGCGGATACGCGCGTGAGAAAACTCATCAATGCCTCTCCCCCATTGTCATTCCGGGATTTATTCCCGGAATCCATCATGATGCGTCGCCACACGCCCCAGCCGCAAAGAAACTTATCCCCGCCCATTCAACCTCCCCCATACTCCCTCTCACGAACCCGCGCATATGGACGCAAGCGCAACGAACGTTTGGGCGGGGTCGGTCCGGGTTCCTTGCGGGTCGCCGCAGGGAAGGCCCAAACGTCACAAGCGCCGGACGGCGTGAACCGGCCGCCTGATCTCGATTTTGAGGCTGGCGCGATTTTGCTAACGCCGTCGTACCGGGGAAACCCGGAAGGGATTGACCCTAGCCTTCTGAAGGGCGACTAAGCCAAAAATCCCGGTCGCATGGGGCGATGATCGCTTCATATACTAACTAAACATGCGGAGCGTTCATCGCCCCATGCCGTCTACTTCGATCCGTCCTTCGGCCAATCGTGCCGGTGGCACGATTGGAGGTGAGAAGGCCATGAGAGCTAAGCTCGAATGGCGATCATAGCCCGAGGCGACATCGCCGTCGGAGGTTTTGGCGTGCTTGAAAAGAAGGCGCCTTGGCAGCCCGCTGCCGCCCCCGCTAATCCCATCGAATGATTGACCGCACCCTTGCCGCTGCCTAGAACACCCCCAACACTTCAGGGGCACTTCCCATGAGCGACAATTCCTTCGGCCATCTTTTCCGCTTCACCACCTGGGGTGAGAGCCACGGCCCGGCGCTTGGCGTCGTCGTCGATGGCGTGCCGCCCGATCTGCCGATTTCCGCCGAAGTGATCCAGCGCGATCTTGACCGCCGCAAGCCGGGCCAGTCGCGCTACACCACCCAGCGCCGCGAGGCCGACGAGGTCAAAATCCTTTCCGGCGTTTTCGAGGACGAGCGCACAGACGGTTTGCGCACCACCGGTACGCCGATTTCGTTGATGATCGAAAACACCGATCAGCGTTCGAAAGACTATTCCGACATCCGCGACAAGTTTCGCCCCGGCCATGCCGATTACACCTATTTCCAGAAATACGGCATCCGCGATTATCGCGGCGGTGGCCGCTCCTCGGCCCGCGAAACCGCCGCCCGCGTCGCCGCCGGCGCCGTCGCCAAGCTGGTAATTCCCGATGTCACCATCCGCGCCTCGCTCGTCCAGATCGGACCCCACAAGATCGATTACGCCAATTTCGATTGGGACCAGGTCGATCAGAATCCGTTCTTCTGCGCCGATCCCAAGGCCGCAGAAACCTGGGCTACCTACCTCGACGGCATTCGCAAGGCGGGTTCGTCCGTCGGCGCCATTATCGAAGTCGTGGCTGAAGGCGTGCCCGCTGGCTGGGGCGCGCCGATCTATGGCAAATTGTCCGCCGATATTGCTGCTGCCTTCATGTCGATCAATGCCGTCAAGGGCGTCGAGATCGGCGAGGGGATGCATGCTGCCGAATTGACCGGCGAGGAAAACGCCGATCAGATGCGCTCGGACCGCCCGCTGCCCCAATTCCTGTCCAACAAGGCCGGCGGCATCCTCGGCGGCATCTCGAATGGCGACCCCATCGTTGCCCGGTTTGCGGTCAAGCCCACCAGCTCGATTCTCACGCCCCGCCAGACCGTCACCACGGAAAACGAGGACGCCGATATCATCACCAAAGGCCGCCACGACCCTTGCGTCGGCATCCGCGCCGTGCCTATCGGCGAAGCCATGATGGCCTGCGTTTTGGCCGATCACATGCTGCGCCACCGCGGCCAGACCGGCCGCGAAGGCGGCATCGGATTTGGAAGGAACGATCTGTAATGATCTCTGAATCCGATCAGCGCGTCCAGGCGGCGCTCGAAGCCATGAAGAGCGGCCAGATGGTCGTTGTGATTGACGATCACGACAGGGAAGGCGAGGGCGATATCATTGCTGCCGCGTCCACCATCACGCCCGAGCAGATGGCCTTCATCGTGCGCCACACCTCTGGTATCGTCTGTGCCCCGATAACTGGCGAGCGTGCCCAGAAACTGCGCCTCGATCCGATGGTCGCCACCAATGATTCCGCGCATTCGACGGCATTCACCGTCACCATAGATTTCAAGCACGGCACCACGACCGGCATCTCCGCCGAGGACCGCACCGCAACTGTTCGCGCATTGACCAACGGCAATGTGGCCGCCGAGGATTTCTCGCGCCCCGGCCATATCTTCCCGCTGATCGCCCGGCGGGGCGGCGTCCTCATGCGCTCGGGCCACACCGAGGCCGCAGTCGATCTGTGCAAACTCGCCGATCTGCCCGATGTCGGGGTGATCTGCGAACTGGTCAATGATGACGGCACGGTAACCCGTGGCCAGCAGGTCGCCGATTTTGCGGCAACTCATGGCCTGCCGCTGATCTCGGTCGCTGATCTGATCGCCTACCGCCAGCGTCGCGAAAAGCTCGTTGAGCGGGTCGCGACCTTCGAGATGGATACCGTCGCCGGTCGCGCCATCGCCTATGCCTACTCAACCCCGTTTGATCGCGTGCAGCATCTCGCGCTGGTGTTCGGTGACGTGGGGCAGGGCGCGTCGGTCAACGTCCGCCTCCAACGTGAGGATATCGTGACCGACGTGTTCGGTGGCGCCGAAACGCTCAACGCATCGATTGCCGCTCTGGCCGAAACCGGTGGCGTTCTGGTCTATCTGCGCGAAGGCAATGCAGGTGTCGCCTATGACAAGGCCGCCGCTGAAGCCGAGCGCGAAGACCATGGTTCGGCGCGTGATCGGGATGCCGAATGGCGTGAAGTCGGGCTCGGCGCCCAGATCCTGCGAGATCTCGGCATCTCCGCCATCAAGCCGATGTCCTCACGTTCGCGCCACTATGTCGGACTTGAGGCCTTCGGAATTACGATTTCCGATTAGAAATTGACTGCCCGCCGTCATCAATTTGTGGCCAACATCGATTAGCGGTGACCTGATCGCTCAGGATCGGGAGACTGGCGGATATGTGGAGGGTCGCAACGATTCCCGTCGCGCTGGTGCTCCTTGTTGTGGGAGCTATTCTGGCGCCGACGCCCATCCCGGTCGGAGTGCCGATGATGGCTCTCGCCATTTTCCTTTTGCTCGGCAGCTCAAAATTTGCCTTGCGCTCGGTTCGCCGCCTGCGCCGCCGCTGGAAGGGCCTTGACCAGGCCCTGACCCACCTTGAAACACGCACTGCAGGCACCATCGCCCGGACCTTCAAACGCTCCCGCCCGCACCGCCCCGGCTAGAGCGTTTCCAGGATAAATGGAAACCACTTATCCGGTTCGGAAACGCGACAAAACAAGCAATTAGCGCATGTCGTTGTAAACGCTATAGGCCGCGTCGTCCCAATTCTTGACCAGATTGGCCGAACAGAATTTGTAGGCCCGCTCGTAGATCACTTCGTCATCGATGCCGTAACCGACATCGGCGTCCTCATACATGTTCCGTGCCGTAAAGTACCCCAGCAACCACCAGCGGTTCATGTTGTGATAATCTTCGACCTCGTGTTCGGCCATGATTTCATCGCACAGAACCCCGCCCTTGATCGTATAGGCCGGCGCCGAGGCGCTCAACAGAACACTCGCGACAAGTATGGCCGTGGCGATTGCGTGTTTCATCTTGGGTCCCCAGAAATCTGCTCGGTCTATTAGTAAGGCCGCCAATTTCCCGTCCGCAAGCATTTTTCAGCGCCGCCGAAAGCCGGCCAGAAACTCTCCATTCCCGTCCCCGCCCTTGATAGGGGAAGGCCATAGTCCTGCCCGTTCCCAGCCCAGTGCGTCCATATGGGCCAGAACCTCCTCAACCGCCGCCTCCACATGCGGCCCGGGCACGACAATGCCGCCCTTGCCGATATTGTCACGTCCCACCTCGAACTGCGGCTTGATGAGCAGTATTGCCTGCGCTCCCGGCGCGCACAGGGCTGACGGGGCATCAATGATCTTGGTCAGCGACACAAAGCTCACATCGGAGACCAGAAGCTCGATTGGCTCCGCAATCAGCTCCGACGTCAGGTCGCGGGCATTGACCCCTTCGAGCGACACCACATTTCCGAGCGCCCCAACATCATCATGCAATTGTCCATGCCCCACGTCGACGGCATAGATCAACCGGGCACCGCGCTCGGCCAGCACCTGGCTGAACCCGCCCGTCGATGCCCCAAGATCGAGACAGATCCTGCCCTTGGGATCGAACCCGCTGCGGTCCAGCCCTTCGACCAGCTTGAGCGCCGCTCGGGAAACATAGCGTGAGGCCGGATCATCCAGCGCAACGGCATCGGTCTCGGCCACAAGTTGGCTGGGTTTGCCTGCCGCAGCGCCATTTACGGTCACCGTGCCACGCAGAACAGCGTCTCGCGCCCGTGCCCGTGACTGGACGAGACCGCGCTGTTCAAGCGCGATATCGAGCCTTATCCGTCTCATGACGCCGTGAGGCGCCTCACCTTGTCGAGTGCCGTTTGGCTGTCCTCGCCCCAGGCGATTGTGCCGAAAAAGTCGCCCTCGGCATCGATCATGAACACCGAGGCGGTGTGATTGACCAGATAGTCGGTCGAGCCTTCGGCTTCGACCTTTTCGGAGAACACTCCGTAGGAGCGTTTGATCTGCTCGGTCTGCCCTTCGTCGCCCACCAGCCCCATCACATCGGGCCCGAAATTGGACAGATATTCGCGCGTATGCTCGATGGTATCGCGCTCGGGGTCGACCGAAACGAAGATGATCCGCAACTCGTCATCTTCAAGCCCGAGCGACTGCTTCCAGCCGGTCGCTTCGGCAAGCGTGGTGGGGCACACGTCGGGACAATGCGTGAAGCCAAAGAACATCAGCGTTGGCGTGCCCAGCAAATCGTCTTGGGTAAACGTTTCGCCCGTCGATGTCGCCACCATCTCGAACGGCCCGCCAAACATCGCACCCGAGGGCTGGATGGGCTTTGTCAGATAGATGACCGTGGCCGAAACCGCTGCAAGCGCCACGAGGGCCCACAGAACGATGCGCACTTTTCCCAGCACTGCGAAATTCCTGACCTATTGATCCAGCGGCTCGACGCCGACGGGCGTGCCGTCCTTGGCCAGCGTGATCTTTTCGATCCGCGCTTCGGCCTGCTTGAGCAGGGCTTCGCAATGGCGCTTGAGCGCTTCGCCGCGCTCATAAATCGCAATCGATTCCTGCAGGGGCGCCTTGCCGCCTTCGAGCTGCGCAACGATCTTTTCAAGTTCGTCCAGCGCCGCTTCAAAGCTCATTTCGGCGATCTCGGTCATAACTGCCCCTTTGTCTTTAATCGTCGTATTCGGGTCCGGCTTCGCCGGTCAGCAGCATGCCTACATGCGCCGATACCCCTGAGGCAAGCCCGCCAAGATCGTAGCCGCCTTCGAGCATCGAGACCAAACGGTTTGAGCAGCGCTTCTCGGCAATGTCCATCAACTTTCCCGTGAGCCAGGCGAAATCGGAGCCCACCCATTCGAGCTGCGCCAGCGGATCACGCCGCTCTGCGTCGAACCCGGCCGATACAAGGATGAGGTCCGGCGCGAAATTATCGAGCGCCGGCAATATCTGCTCCTTGTAAACCACCCGCATTTCGGCGCCGCCGCTGCCGGCTGGTAGTGCGGCATTGACGATATTGCCGACACCGTCTTCGTGCGGCGCGCCGGTCCCCGGATAGAGCGGCATCTGGTGCGACGAAGCGTAAAAAACCGAGGGATCGTCGGCAAAAATGTCCTGCGTGCCATTGCCGTGATGCACGTCGAAATCGATGATTGCCACACGCTCGGCGCCGTGGAGCCGCTGCGCCTGCCGTGCGGCGATGGCGATTGTGTTTACGAGGCAGAACCCCATCGAGCGGTCGCGCTCGGCATGGTGCCCCGGCGGGCGCGCCAGCACGAACGCATTATGCGCCTCGCCCAGAATAACCGCCTCAACACCCCGCAACACCCCGCCCAGCGCAGTCGCCGCCGCTTCAAGACTGCGTGAGGAGACGAATGTATCGGGATCGATCTGCCCGATCCCTTCGGCCGGCCGCGTGGCACGAATCGTATCCATGACCTTTCGGCTGTGGACCAGTTCGGCCAGCTCAAGATCGCCCGGCCCGGCCATCTCGCGGGTCAATGCCCCGAAGCGAGGATGCGACAATGCCTTGGCCGCAGCTTCAATCCGCTCCTGTCGCTCGACGTGGCCGCTCGGTGTCGCATGCGCAGACCCGTTTGTCTGGCTGATGAGAAGGGTCGTCATCTAGGTCCCGATCTTAGGCCTCGGCTGTCACCTCTTCTTGACGCGGCACCGGGCGCTTGTCAAACAACGTCGATGAAGCCAGCACCCACCGATCCCCAGACCGTTGCCGAAGCCGCAGCCTTGCTTGACAGGGGCGAGTTGTGCGCCTTTGCGACAGAGACGGTCTATGGCCTTGGCGCTGACGCCACCAATTCAGATGCTGTCCTCAAAATCTATGAAACCAAGGGCCGCCCGCGCTTCAATCCCCTCATTTCCCACTGCGCCGATAGGGCAATGGCCGAGCGCTTCGGCGACTTTCCCCCACTCGCCCTCCGTCTGGCCGACGCCTTCTGGCCTGGTCCATTGACCCTGGTTGTTCCCCTCAAACCCGACGCAGGTCTTTCCGATCTCGTTACGGCCGGGCTCGATACGGTCGGCCTGCGTGTGCCGGCCCATCCCATGGCCCGCGATTTGATCGCCGCCCTCGGCCGTCCCGTTGCCGCTCCGTCGGCCAACCCGTCGGGCAAACTCTCACCCACCACGGCCGACCATGTCCGCACAGCCTTTGTCGGTGCGGTTCCGGTTCTCGGCGGCGGCCCCTGCCAAAGCGGTTTGGAATCCACGATCGTCGCCGTCACCGACGATACGGTCACCCAGTTGCGCGCCGGTGCCCTTGCGCGGCAGGACATCGAAACCGTCCTCGGGTACCCCATCGCGATCGCCGCCCCAAATGCTGCCATCACCGCACCGGGAATGCTCAAAAGCCACTACGCCCCAAACGCAGCTCTCAGGCTCAACGCCGCCACGCCCCAACGCAACGAGGCTTATCTCGCTTTCGGGAGCGAACCAAAGGGCTTCTCGGGACCGATGTTGAACCTGTCGCCCTCCCGCGATCTGCGTGAGGCGGCACGAAACCTGTTTTCCCACCTGGCTTGCCTCGATAGCGAAGGCACAAAGGCCATCGCCGTTGCTCCCATCCCCCATGATGGGTTGGGGGAAGCAATCAACGATCGGCTTGAAAGGGCGGCAGCGCCGCGCACCTGATCGCGCGACAAAGCAAAGACCTGGAGCAATTGAAGCGCTTCAAAGAAGCGCAAAAAATGCTCTAGTCTCTCACCTTGTAGGGCTTTTGATCCTTCCAGAACCGCATCAGGCTCTCGAGGTCCGGGTCGCCGCCCTTGGGCAGAACGATCCGCAGATTGACGTAGAGATCGCCCTTGCCGAACAACCCCTTGCCTTTGAGCCGCATGGCCTTTGCCGTATCGGGTCCCGGCGGCAGATTGAGTTCCACGGCCCCATCCAGTGTCGGCACGCGCACCTTGGCGCCCAGAACGGCCTCATAGAGCGTAATCGGCACATCAACGCGCAGATCATGGCCGTCCTTGCGGAACTGCTTGTGCCTGGCAAATTTGACCGTCACCAGCGCATCGCCGGGCTGCCCGGTAAGCGGCGAAGGCCTGCCCTGGCCACGCAGCCGCACCTGCTGGCCCTCTTCGAGCGGTGAGGGGAGCTTGACCGATACCGTCTTGCCCGAGGGCAGGGTAACAGGGACCGAGCCGCCCTTATGGGCGTCTTCCAGCGACACGGCCAGATTGACCACAACGTCCTCGCCCTTGGCCGATCCGGCAGCGCCGGTCGTTGCGCCGGTAAACGGATCCCAACTGGCGCTGCCCGCGCCCGCGCCCGCGCCGAACGGATTCCCACCCGCCGGGCCACGTCGCGTGCCGCCAAATCCGCTCATGAATTCCTTGAGAATATCCTCGGCGTTGAACCCGCCCGCTCCGGCGCCCGCGCCGGGGCGTCCGCCGCGCATTCCCGACGGGTCGAATCCGCCGAACCCGGCGAATTTGGGATTGCCGTCGGCATCGATCTCCCCGCGGTCATATTGTCCCCGCTTGGTCTTGTCCGAAAGCAGGTCGTAGGCCGCCGTCGCCTCGGCGAATTTCTCGTGCGCCTTCTTGTCGTTCGGGTTCTGGTCCGGATGATAGGTTTTGGCCAGCTTGCGGTAGGCGCTCTTGATCTCCTTTTCGCTGGCGCTCTTTGACACTCCGAGCACTGTATAGGGGTCGCGCATTCGCTTTGTTACACCTTGAAAGGGCGCTCCGGCTTGTCGTCCGGCAGCGCCACGTCCTTTCGATCCACGATTTGCGGGCATTGAAGCACCGCAGCTTTGCGTTCTATATGGCCACGGCCCCCCATAATGTCCAGACGGGATGGATTTTGCCGTGACGGCTTCGCTCACTGATCTGCTGTTCGACGATGCCTATGATGGCACTATCGATCCTCTCGAACTCTTTCCCCATTGGCTCGAAGAGGCCCGTGAGACTGAGCCCAACGATCCCAATGCCATGGCGGTTGCCAGCGTGGATCAGAACGGCATGCCCGATCTTCGCATGGTGCTCCTCAACGGCTATTCTCACGAGGGTTTTGTCTTTTTCACCAATTTCGAATCGGCAAAGGGTCGCCAGCTGCTTGCCCACCCCATGGCCGCGTTGCTGTTTCACTGGAAAAGCCTGCGCCGCCAGGTTCGTGTGCGCGGTCCGGTCGAACCGGTGAGCCAGGCGGAGGCTGATGCCTACTTTGCTTCGCGCCCGGCCCAGTCACGCATTGGCGCCCACGCGTCGGACCAGTCCCGCCCGCTTCAAAGCCGCAACGCGCTTGTCGAGCGCGTCGAGGCGCTGACCGAACAGTTTGCCGATGGTGAAATCGGGCGCCCGGCCCATTGGTCTGGTTTCCGGATCCAGCCGCTTGAGATCGAATTCTGGAAAGATGGCGCCTTCCGGCTCCATGACCGGGTGCTGTTCACACGCCCCGATCTCAGCACGGGCTGGTCGCGCACCCGGCTTTATCCGTAAGTCCATGCGCATCCTCGTCCGCACCTCGAAACTGGCGATCTGGGCGCGAAGGCTGGCACTGTTTGCCGCCGCATTGATTCTCATTTCGGCCGGGCTGCATTATTTCGGTCAGATCACCGCCGACGTGTTCGAAATCAGCCTGGCGATCGGCACGGTCTGCGGCGCCTTGGCCTTTCTGATCGGCATTGCTGCCTATGTCCGGCTCTGGTTTACCGGCGATAGGGGGTGGGGCCCGGCCAGCGTCGGCTTTTTTCTTGGCCTTGTGTGTCTGGCGCCCGCCGGAATGGCGCTGACCCTGAGCGAGATCTATCCCTCGACGGCCGATGTAACCACAGCCCTGGTCGATCCCCCCCAATTGGTCGAAGCGCGGCCCAATGAATCCGAAATCGATTCGGAAACGGTGCTGGCCAGCTTTCCCAACCTCATCACCCGCATTTACCAGTTGCCCCCTGAAACCCTGTTTTCGCTCGGCCAGTCGCTGGCCCGCGCAAACGGTTGGGAAATCCTGTCATCGACGCCGCCGACTGAAACCAGCACCGGTCAGCTCAATGCGCTGCGTCATTCCCTGCTTGGGTTTGAAAACGAGATCGCCTTCCGCGTGGCGCCCAATCCCATAGGCGCGCTGATCGATCTGCGGGCCGCCTCGCTCCACCCGGTCTATCACGACCTCGGCGACAACGGTCGCGCCATTGAGGCGTTTCTGCTCGCACTCGATGACAGGGTTTCGACCTATATTCAGAACAATATGGCGCAGCCCGTTCCAGACCAACTGCCAGTGCCGCAGACCGAGCTAGCGCCGGGGGAAGAGACGGACGCCCAATAGGGTGCGCCGGAGCCCGATTTCCGCGCGCTCCGCCAGATATTCGGCATGCGAGAGCAGCGTTTGCTTTCCCGCCATCGCGAACTTTCCTTCAAGGCCCGGATAGACGGCACGCGCCGCCGCCGAAAGTGTGGTCGGGCCCCGCCGCACCACGTCGAGCAATTGCCCGTTCCGCATCAGCCGATGTGCCTTGAGCGCCCGCGCAAACGCACGTCCATCGGCAATTTCGCCCCCATGCCCGGGCAGATACCGGGTCTGGGGCAGGGCGATGACTTTGTCGAGCGAGGTCAGATAATCGCCCAGATCCCCGTCGGGCGTGGCCACCACCGTGGAGTTCCACCCCATCACATGATCGCCCATCAACACGAAATCCTGGCCCTCAAGGGCCAAGGCGATATGGTTGGCGCAATGGCCGGGCGTGGCGACGACGCGCAGCTTCATCCCGTCAATGACCAGCACATCTCCATCGTTCAACACCCTGTCGGGCTTGAGCCTGAAATCACCTGATCGCCCGAAGGGATTGAATTCCAGCGGCTTGAGCCGCCGCGAGAGCCTGTGCGGCCCGTTCGACCATAATGGCGCTCCCGTTTCCGCCGCCAGCCGCCGCGCCAGCCCGCTATGGTCGCGGTGGGTGTGGGTCAGTATTACCGCCACCACCTTGCGCTCTCCGATCCCTGCGCGTAGCGCGCGAAGATGAGCGTCATCGTCGGGGCCCGGATCGAGCACCGCGATCTCATTGCCGCCGATCAGAAAACTGTTGGTGCCGGTAAACGTGTAGGCGCTCGCATTGGGTGCAGTGATCCGCGCGATGCCGGGTGCAACCTCCACCATTTCGCCGGTGCGAGGGTCGAATGCGCGGTCATAGGGTGGGGAGGCCGAACTTGCGGGCATTGCGCGCGGTGCCGTGTGTGGTTAGAACGATGGTCTCTGCTTCGGCTTTAACCCAAAGGGACAAGTTATGGCCACGACTTTAGCCACTTCGAACACGCTTCTCGGTCTTTATCAGCCCAAGTCGCAGGCTGCACGCATCGTTTCAGCGATTGCCGTCGCATTCCTGGGCTCGCTGCTGATCACCATGGCCGCCAAGGTCAATGTGCCGGTCTGGCCAGTGCCGGTCACGCTGCAATCCATGGCCATTGCGCTGATCGCGGGGGCGTTTGGCTTCCGCATGGCAACCGCCACGGTCGGTCTCTATCTCGCACAGGGCGCCGTGGGCATTCCCGTTTTTGCCGGCGCCTTTGCCGGAATTCCTTACCTCTTCGGCCCCACCGGTGGCTTCCTGATCGGCTTTTTGGTCATGGCCGCCATCATCGGCTGGCTGGCCGACCGCGGCGCGATGCGCAACGTCTTTACCGGCTTTACCGCCATGTTGGCCGGTAACATCGTGATGTTCATGTTTGGGTTCGCATGGCTGCTCACCATGGCCGGCCAGGCTGCATGGATCGATCAGTCCAATGCCCTGGTTTCAGCTTTCCAGCTTGCTGTTCAGCCCTTCATCGTCTGGGACATCGTCAAGATGGCCTTCGCTGCCATGACCGTCGTTGGTGGCTGGTCCCTGCTTCAGCGCAAGTAAGGCGCTCTAGACCTGATGAAATCGTGAAGGGCCGGTCACTGACCGGCCCTTTGTTTTTGCAACTCCCCGGCGTGCAGGGCGTTCTCTTTTCAAGGCGCATAATCGAAAGGAGAACGAAATGGAATCCTTCCCCTGGCTGTTCGCCGTACTGGGCGGCGCCGTCATTCTCGGCCTTGTCATCGCTTATGGCGCTATCAGATCGTCCAAAGCCACGCCGCGCCAGAAAGATGCAGCCGAGCATGCCGCGCACGATCTCTATCACAAGGATGAAAGCAAGGACTGATGACAGATGAGGGACGCGTCGTCATTGTTGGCGCTGGCTTTGGGGGCTTGAGTGCGGCCAAGACTCTCGCCCGTGCCGGGGTGCCATTCACCATCATCGACAAGCGCAACCATCATCTTTTCCAGCCGCTGCTGTATCAGGTGGCAACGGCTGCCCTGTCGCCCGCAGAAATCGCCGTGCCCATCAGAGCCGTCCTTTCGCCTGGTAAGGGCGGCGCGATCGAGATCCTCATGGAAGAGATTGAAGGGGTCGATACCACCCGCCGCGTCGTTCGTGCTGCTGGTGGCGATGAAATCGCTTACAGCCATCTGATTGTGGCGACCGGCTCATCCTTCACTTATTTTGGCAAAGAGGACCAATGGCGACCCTTTGCCCCCGCACTCAAATCCATCGATGATGCCCTCAACATCCGCCGCCGCGTCCTTCTCGCGTTCGAGCGGGCCGAAACCACCGACAATCCGCAATTGCGCAAACGCCTGATGACCTTCGTCGTCATCGGCGGCGGCCCCACCGGCGTCGAAACAGCCGGCGCGCTCGCTGATCTGGCGAAAGCCACGCTGGCCAAGGATTTCACCAATATTGATCCTCGCGATACGCGCGTAATCCTCGTGGAGGCCGTCGATACTCTCCTCAACGCCTATCCGGCCCATCTGGGTGCCTATACGGAGCGCAAACTGGCTCATCTCGGGGTGGAGGTTCACACCAATTCCCCCGTAAAACGCATCGATGAAAATGGTGTTCTCGCCGGCGAAGATTTTTTTGAAACATCCAACATCTTCTGGTGCGCAGGGGTCGAGGCGACACCGGTCGGCAAATGGCTGGGGCTGGAAACCAACAAGAACGGCACGGTTTCCGTCGCGTCCGATCTCACCGTTCCCGATTTGCCCGGCGTTTACGTCATCGGCGACGCTGCCTCTGTGGCAGATCAGGATGGCAAGCCACTGCCCGCCCTCGCGCCTGTTGCCAAGCAGCAGGGCCAGTATGTCGCCGAGGCCATAATTCGGCAGCAACAGGGCCAAAGCCCACAGGGCCCGTTCCGCTACCGGGACTGGGGCACCATGGCGACCATTGGGCGTTACGCCGCTGTGGGCAAGTTCGGCAAGCTCGAAGTTAAAGGCTTTCCCGCCTGGATGCTCTGGGGTGCCGTCCACATCGCCTATCTCGTAGGCTTCCGCAATCGCATCAACGTCTTGGTCAACTGGCTATGGAGCTGGCTGACCTATGCCAAGGGCGCCCGCCTCATCACCGGCCCCGACGAAGCCGCCACCCGCGCCCTCGACAACCCCAAAGCTGTCGATGAGGAGCTCGACAAGACGATCAACGCGCCGGGTTAGCCGCTTTTTCCTTTTGCATTTGCAGCGTTCTTGAAGGGCTGGCTCCAGGCCCGTTCCAATCATTGCGCATGTTGGAACTGCATGCGGATGGATACAAAAACCATCCCGACAGCTTGCGCGAGTAGATTTGTGGGGCCGGTCGCTTTTGAGGAGAAGCGCTGAGCATACGCAGAAAGCCCCGACATCGATCGATCATCCCGCAATGCGGGATCTCTCGTGATGGCGCTCGGTGCCGGCGGTGGAGAGGCGCTGCTTCCGCTGGTTTTTCAAGGACTGTGCCGCTGCGCGGACCGGCCGGCATGCCCAGTTCTCTTGCCCAGGGGTAACCTTCGGCAACGATTCCGGTCATCCGCCGGAGTCCGGGGGCGGCGCGGCATTTGCCCGCAATGACGAGGCTCTGGTCAACTACGGATACGCCCATATCAAGAAGGCCTATGACGTGATGAGCCTTCTCGCGGAGACGGCTTATGATACGGCCCCCGAACGCGTCTATTTCCTCGGCGGGTCAACCGGGGGGCGCGAAGGTCTGACTGCCGCCACCCGCTGGCCGGAGTCCTCTGATGGGGTCATCACATACTATCCCACAGCGTTTTTCATGGGATTGCGCCTGTGGGGTGTGGCCCTGGCCGACGCCATCTACAGCGATGATTCCGCAGGTTGGTTTCCTTTGGAAATCGTCGAGACGATCGCCGAACGGGCGGTTACCCTGCGCGATCCGCTCGACGGTGCGGAAGACGGGATCGTCAGCAACCCCGCGGAATGTCGGGCAATATCCTCGTCCATTGTCGAAGACCTCAGATGCCCCGCCGATCAGGTCGCTGCAAACTGCCTGAACCAGACACAGATCGACCGGGTTATCGATGTCTATTACAACGGATACACGCTTCCCTGCGAAATCGGGGGATGGTCGGAATACAAAGGCTACAACAGCCTGGAAGGCGTCGTGATGAACATCGGCACCCAGGCCGAGTACATCAACCCCCGCCGTCCGGCCCCAATGCACACCACGTTAATCGGGCGTTCCAGTTCATGTCCAATTTTGTCGATACATCTGAAGATTTCGATCTTTTGGAATTCAACATCCAGGAGCCTGGCGAATTCCACTGGGGGGCCCCATTCAATCCGCAGATCGATACGCTGACCGCGCTCGACAACTGGGTGGAAAACGGTATTCCGCCCTCCGGCCTTGTCATGGTCGATGGAACCAACAGCGAAACGCGCGGTCGGACTCGCCCGGTATGTGAGTATCCTGCATTCCCCAGATATAATGGGGACGGAGACATCGACGAAGCGTCAAGCTACCACTGCGTGACCGAATGAATGCATGGGCGCCGCATTGCGGCGCCCTTCCATGACATCGCGCTGGACTAGCCGAGTATCGCTAGAAAACGCACGGCGCCGATAACACCCGGCAAGCCGCCCAAAAGCAGAACCGTGCTTCCCAGGCCAAACATGATTGGCAGTGCCAACATCAACGGCCCTCCTTGTCGCATAAAAAAGCCGGCGGCTCTGGAGCCCCCGGCTTTTATTTTGGTCGGAGTAGGGTGATTCGAACACCCGACCCCCTCGTCCCGAACGAGGTGCGCTACCAGGCTGCGCTATACTCCGATAGGCTCGCTGCCAGCCCGGCATGGCCGGACAGAGCAACGTTTGCGCGCCTTATATAATGCGCCCGACGCCGGTTCAAGCCTGTTCGCGCCCGCCGCCCAAGCAAATTTCGCTGCCGATTTGCCTTGCGACAAGAGCCGTGAGCGCGCTCTGGAAATTTTCACAACTCATGGCAAACCCGGGCGCCGGAGGTGTTGCGGGTGCTGTGCAAACGGTGTAGGAACCAACGCGCCTTGGGGCGTCGCCAAGTGGTAAGGCATCGGTTTTTGGTATCGACATTCGCAGGTTCGAATCCTGCCGCCCCAGCCAATTTCTCGCAAGCTGTTGATCTGAGAAGACGCGCTCGTCTTGTTTCGCGCCCGTGCCATTGATGGGTCAGAATGGTTTTTCTCTTCCCGGTAGGCTTGCGCTCGCCACAAGGCTTTTGCGCATGGCGCTTGGCGGCATGCCATAGGCGGCGCGGAAGTGCTCGTAGAACTGGCTCTGCGATGTGAAGCCGGATTCAAACGCGACATTGGCAATCGAGATGTTTCCGGCGAACAGCAGTGAGCGGGCGCGGATGAGTCGCATGCGGATGACGAACTGCTGCATCGCGATCCCCATGACGCGGGTGAAAAGGTTCAAGGCGTAGTTGGGATGGAGCCCGACGACTTGCGCGATATCGGCGGCGCGCAAAGGCGACGAGAGATTTTCCATGATGTGCCGAACCATGGCCACCACATAGCGCAGGGGGGATGTGGTGCGGGCGCCCGGTGTCGGCTTTTCGATCCAGGGCGGCAAAAGCACATCCCAGCCCACCATGGCCGTGCGCCGGAGCATGTTGGCGATTTCGGATTTCAAGATGTCGACCCGCTCGGCATCGCCGCTGCGGTAATCGGTGTACCAGCGCTGCAGCAGCCCGCTGTCCGCTGCATCGTCAGGCAACGCTATGACGCCTCCCCCCATCATGGTTTCGGTTAGCGCGCCCAGATTGGGCATGTAAAGAAAGACATCGAGCGGCAGGTAGATGTTGCACTGGCGGCCCGCGCCCGAGGGACCTCGGTCAATCTGCACGGTCTGATGGGGGATGCCGGCCCAGAACACGACCATGCGGCCAGCTGGCAGCGTCACCGGGCGACCGTCGAAACGATAATCCATCGATCCTTCGGTCAGCCAGTTGAACTCGATATGGCCGTGCCAATGCTCGGCGCTCATCAGTTGCGGATCAAACCAGCGCATCCCGAAACGTCCGAATGCCCGCGTATGAGCATAAAATTTCCGGTCCGGACGCGGGCCCGGATGTGGTGCATCGGCGCGGCGGTTGTCGGGGGCTGGCTTCACCAATCGACGATCTTTAAAAACCGGAAGAAGTGGTTGGATATCTGAATTGCACCAGTTTCTGCAAGAGCTACCCTTGAGGTCTGAGGTGCAGTAGGAGGCTCGCCTCTCGGGCGTCTTCATTGGTTGGGAGGAGCTGTGCGCAGAAATCTCTTGGCCTTCGGTGGGACCGGCCTTCTGCTGGGCGTTTCGGCCATCGAGCCCACAACACCGCCGCCGGATTTTTCGGGCCGGAGCGGACACACTTTCGTCGGTTTTTCCGACATTTTGAGATATCGCGCGCTCGATCGCTAGGAGAACTTTTCATGGCAAACCCCAAAATCGCCTTTATCGGGGCCGGCTCGACGGTGTTTATGAAAAACATCATCGGCGACATCTTGCAGCGCGAACCGCTCTCGGGGGCGCATATTGCGTTGATGGACATCAATCCCATCCGTCTTGAAGAAAGCGAGATCGTCGTTTCCAAGATTGTCAGGACGCTGGGCGTTCCTGCCACGGTTTCAACCACGCTGGAACGGCGCGAGGCGCTCGACGGTGCGGACTTCGTCGTCGTGGCCTTCCAGATCGGTGGCTATGAGCCCTCCACGGTGATCGACTTCGAAGTTCCCAAGGCATTCGGTCTGCGCCAGACCATCGCCGATACGCTGGGCGTGGGCGGGATCATGCGCGGCGTGCGGACGGTGCCGCACCTCTGGGCGATCTGCGAGGATATGCTGGAGGTCTGCCCTGACGCCATCATGCTCCAATACGTCAATCCAATGGCCATCAACACCTGGGCTATCGCGGAAAAATATCCGCAGATCAAGCAGGTGGGGCTCTGCCACTCGGTACAGGGCACAGCCGATGAACTGGCGCGCGACCTCGACATTCCGATCGAAAGAATTCGCTACCGCGCGGCCGGGATCAACCACATGGCGTTCTACCTCAATTTCGAGGAGCGCATGGAGGATGGATCCTATCGTGATCTCTATCCTGACCTGTTGCGCGGCTATTGGGAGGGGAGATTCCCCAAGCCCAGCAGCTGGAACCCGCGCTGCCCCAACAAGGTGCGCTACGAGATGCTTATCCGGCTGGGCTATTTCGTGACAGAAAGCTCCGAGCACTTCGCCGAATATACCCCCTATTTTATCAAGGAAGGTCGCGAGGACCTTATCGAGAAATTCGGCATCCCCCTTGATGAATACCCCAAGCGCTGCATCGAGCAGATCGAGCGCTGGAAGAGCCAGGCCGAAAAGTACCGCAACGCCGATACCATCGAGGTGAAACCAAGCCACGAATGCGCCTCCGAGATCATCAATTCGGTCTGGACCGGCGCGCCTTCGGTGATCTACGGAAATGTGCGCAACAATGGTGCGATCACCTCGCTGCCCGACGCATGCGCGGCCGAAGTTCCGTGCCTCGTCGATGCTTCGGGCATTCAGCCCACAACCATCGGCGAGCTGCCCCCGCAACTGACCGCGCTGATGCGCACCAACATCAACGTTCAGGAACTGACGGTTCGGGCACTTGTCGAGCAAAAGCGCGAGCATATTTATCACGCCGCCATGATGGACCCCCACACGGCAGCCGAACTTGATCTGGACCAGATATGGAAGCTCGTGGACGCGCTTCTCGAGGCGCATGGCGAGATCTTGCCCGAATGGGCCCGGCTCGAAAAACGGCAGGTCGCATAACAATCCGGCTGGACGGGACGGCATGCCGTCCCCTGCGGCCAGGCACTTGCCGATGCTCCGTGCGGTAGGGCCAAAGCCATACGCAACTGAGCGGTATGCAGAACTACGCCCGCAAAGGATCGGCCCGCTGAGATTGGGGGCTCAAAGATGCGGGCCGATCCAGCCCCCGTAGCGGGGAGGTCCGCCGCAACCGAAGGCCCTCACGTTCTCGTGAGGCAATGTGGCCATGTTGGGGCAACCATTGCCTCTCCGGTCTGCGGCAGACCGATCCGGCCAGTCACTGGAGAGGTTGGGTCTGGCCTTCGAATCTGGCTAGAGTGTGTGCCGGACAAGCGGGTACCGTTGCCCGGTTCGGATGCGCCGAAATGCGCGACAATGTCACCCCCGGAGCGCCCATGCAGTTTCTCAAAGTCGATGATGCAGTCCTCCATTATCAGGTGATCGGCGGCCCGGAAAACGGGCCGGTACTGGTGTTCGCAAACGCGCTTGGTACAGATTTCCGCATCTGGCGCGATGTGATCGTGCGCCTCGTGGGCAAGTTCACGATCCTCACCTATGACAAGCGCGGCCATGGTCTGTCCGAAACGGGCGAAGGTCCTGTGACCATCGCGCGCCACGCAGAAGACCTCGCCGCGATTATGGATCATGCCGGGCTTGGTTCGGCCGTCATATGCGGGCTGTCGGTCGGCGGGCTTATAGCCCAGCAGCTCTATATCGACCGCCGCGATCTCGTATCAGCTCTCATCCTGTGCGATACCGCCGCCAAATTGGGCGATGCGGATAGCTGGAACCAGCGCATCGCCAAAGTCGAGGCCAACGGCATCTCCTCGCTGGCCGATACGGTGATGGCAAACTGGTTCACGGCCCAATTCCGTGCTGACCGCAGCGAAGAGCTTGCCGGTTATCGCACGATGCTCGAACGTCAGTCTCCGAATGGCTATATCGCGACCTGCGCCGCCATCCGCGACGCGGATCTTCGCGAAAAAGCCCGACAGATCGGCGTTCCGGCCATTTGTGTCGTGGGCGATCAGGATGGCTCCACGCCCGTCGAAATGGTCGGCGGTCTGGCCAAAGCCATTCCCGGTTCGAGGTTCGAAGTCATCAAGGGCGCCGGCCACCTCCCATGCGTGGAAACCCCCGAGCGGCTGGCCGATATCATTCTGGTTTTCGTCGGCGGACTTGAGAACCGGGCCACGCTCAACTGAGCAATCCGCGGCCGACGGCGGGATTTTGCCCCGGGCCGTTCCGGCCAGATTTCGATTGCTTTCGATTAATAACCTTGCGCCGTCCGCAACCAATCGTCAGCGGGCGGCTTGTGCGTTTGATCCACGGCATCAGACGGGCATCAAAAGCCCGCAAATCGTCACATTAGCGCCATGCATATCTGGTGCCGTGCGATCATAAAACCCAGAGCGGAGGATGGGTATGGGCGAGTTCGAATATCGCGGATTTCGCGTGAGAACGGTTTTCGATAAAGACTGGAAAATCAGGATGTGGCCGCCCCTTCGGCCCGCGCAGGCAATGGAAAAGATCCGCGCGAGCCGCACGGAAGGGGAGAACGCCTGCCGTCATCGTGCAACGCGGGCCATCGACGCCTTCATGGACAAGCCAGCCGCGCGCACCGGCCGAAACCGGTCGGGGCCGCTTACGGAATGACCAGTGCTCCCCCCGGTACACCAAAGGCCTGGGGATCTTCGTCGGCAAATACGTAGGCGCCGGCCTCGATCTTTGCGATCAGCCCGGCAACCCAATCGTGGTTGCAGTCTGTATTGCTGGTCCAAAAACTCAGAAGAGCCTCCACATGCGGGGGCAGGGCATTCACGCCGCTGAATGACGCCCTGTCATTGGCCTTGCTGACCTCGGATTTATGCTGCGCCAATGTTGCCAGTCGCTTGCCCAGAAGCTCGAGCACAGTGCGTCGTGGCAGGGCGGACATCAGCACCAGCCCGGCGCACAGCATGTCCGGGCGCGGTTGGGGCAATGTGAGAGCCTTTTCCATCATCCGATGGAATTCGGCATCTCCCGCTTCGGTGATCGCGTAGTCGGTTCGCGCCGGAGCAGTATCGGAGGGCGGGACAACGATCTCCTCAAGAAACCCGTCTTTGGCCAGTTGCCGCAATGCGTGATAGATTGAGCCGGTCTTGGTGTTGGCCCACTTGTCGGCATTCCAGGCCATGAGTTCTTGCCCGATAAGATAGCCGTGCGCACGGTTGTGAGCACGGACGAAAGCAAGAACAAGCAATCGTGTGGCCGACATCAAATAACCTCCCCGGCACCGATAAATGTGCCCTTTGCAACGCCCCCGCCCCTTTAACCAGAGTTAATACCTGTTCATGGTGCTGAACAGTGGCTGAATAGTCAAATCAGGGTGTGTTCAAAAGGTTCAGGGTAATTCTCCACAGACAAATTGAACCGCGCATCTCGCGCTTTGGGGATCCTGAAATGTCGCTTTCATCACGTCTTGCTCTGCCCGCCATCGCCGGGGGTCTTTTTCTTCTGGTCGCCTCGGGTATTTTCGCGCCGCCAGTCCAGGCTCGTGGTTATCCCGTCGATACGCTCGCGCTGGTCACCGGCGTCGCCACATGGGATCATCTCAATGTCCGCCGCTGGCCCGCATCTTATTCGCAAAAGGTCGGCCACCTCGCCCCGCTCGTCCACGTCTGGGTCGAACGCTGCATCGAGGTCGAGCACTCCAGCGATTGGTGCCTGGTGGAACGTGACACCACCAAGGGCTGGGTAAACTCAAGATATCTCACTCCCGCAGAAATCTGATCTCGACACGCCGAAGACTCTGACCTCCACCCTTGACTTTCCCCACGGCCTGCGGTCCATCCAGTCCAGCTTTTCGTGGGGATTTTTTATGGCCGCCAATCCTGTCCTGGCGCAATCGGTGCGTGGAAACTGGGTCGAAAACCGTCATCGGGGCGCTATCTGCGTGTCCGATGCCAAAGGCAATATCCTCGCCTCGATCGGCGATGTTGCCGCCGAGGTCTTCCCGCGCTCGGCGATCAAGGCCATGCAGGCCCTGCCGATCTTCGCCACTGGCGCCAATGCGCGCTACGGCCTTGCCGGTCCGGCCATTGCCCTCACATGTGCGTCCCACAACGGCGAGCCCGCCCACACCGGCCTTGCCGCATCAATGCTCGCTGCCATAGACCTCGACGAAGCCGCGCTCGAATGCGGCGCCCATCCGCCCATCGATCCGGCCGCCCGCAAGGCGCTGTTTGCGCAAGGGGGAAAGCCCAGCGCTCTCCACAATGCCTGCTCGGGCAAACATGCCGGCATGCTCGCCGTGGCCCGCGCTCTCGGCGAAGACCCCAGGGGATACTCCACGCTCCAGCACCCGGTCCAGCAGCGTGTCCGGCAGGCGGTCGAAGAGGTGATCGATCATCCTCTTACCGAGGGAAAGTGCGGCACGGACGGCTGCTCGATCCCCACATGGGCCGCTCCCATTCACGCCTTCGCCAAGGGCTTTGCCCGCATGGCCACAGGCGAGGGGTTGAACGAACAAACTGCTGCCGCCGCGCGCGAAATATTTGCCTCTGCCACATCCCACCCCTTCCTGGTCGGTGGCACCGGCTCGTTCGATACAGAGGCCATGGCGGCATTCGATGGCCGGCTGATGCTCAAATTCGGCGCGGACGGCATCTATTGCGGCGCCCTGCCCGAACAGGGGATCGGCTTTGCCCTTAAATGCGACGATGGCAGCGTCCCCGCTGCAACCGCAATGGTCGCCGCCCTTCTGCTCGAAATTTCCCGCCCGACGCCCGAACAGGCAAAAGTTCTCCAGTCCCGCGCCCGCCAGCACCAACGCAACTGGGCGGGCCACGAAATCAGTTACATCGAAGCCACCGAGGCCGCGCGTCTCAAACTCTGAACCAACGCCCGCCGCTCCCCCAATGTCATCCCGGGCGAAGGTCCGGGATCCAGTACCCGCCAGCGCCCGCGACTTTCGCGCCGGGCTGCAACCGCCTACGAAACCCGGTTCCCCTCCACCACGATCTGCGGAAACCGCTCGGCCTCCCCCGCCAGATCGCTCGAGATCACATCCCACCACGCGCTGCCAACCATTTCGTGCTGGCGCGCCCCAATGATCGTGTTTCCCGTAATGCTCGCCGCGCCCGCGCCCTCGGCCACGCTCACCACGATGCCCACATCCACGTCGCGCACCAAGTTGCCGCTGATCGTCACGTCGCGAAGATATGGTCCCCAGCCAGCACTGATGCCGGTCCCCGGCACATTCTCGATCACATTGTCGGAAATGATCGCATCGGCCTCCGCCGCAATCCCATAAGGCGTATCGAGATCGGGGTTGGTTTCGGACCCTTCATAAAGATTGCGCACGATATTACCCGTGCACACCGCCAGCCGCCCGCCATCGTTGAAATTGGTCATCGAGATGCCAGCTGCGGCCCCGTCGATGATGTTGTTGGCGATCACCGAGCCGGTAAACGAAAACTCCGAAAAGATCGCGACTTCACCGCTCGCAAGGCATGTGTTGCCGGTGATGTGGGTGTTGTTAGTGGCGTTGAGCCGCACCGCCGAGAAGGCGCAATCGGAGATATGATTGCCCGAAACGATCACCTCGTCGGCTCGGAAAATGTTGATCCCGTTCCCGTTCTGCCCGTTCCCACCATCGGCCCAGTCGATGCCCGAGATCCGGTTGCCCGAAATGATTGTGCCGTCGGCGCCCGCTTCGCCGCGCCAAACCCTGATGCCCCCATTGCCGCATTCGGCAATGGTGTTGCCCTCGATAGAGACGCCTGCGGCGTCGTAAACGAACAGCCCCGTATAGTCGCTGCCGCTCACCCGGCAATTTTCGACCCGCCCTGATGATTTCATCAGCGTGATGCCGTTGAGCGCCGTATTGGAAACCACGCAATCGCGGATGGTCACGTTCTCGCAATCGGCAAAGTGGACAAGTCCGCCATGCCACACCTCGCCGCCCGCACCGCTGCCGTCGATCGACAGTCCGGCCAGAACGATGTTGGCTTCACCCTCGGCGCCAAGCAAGGGAGCGCTGCCCAGGTGAACCAGCTGGGTCGCCCCCGGCACTCCCGTCAGCATGAACCCGGAGGGCAATCGCAGCCCCCGCGTTGAAAACCGTCCGGCGGGCAAGGCCAGGTGTCCGGTGTCGCGCGCGCCATCGATCGCCGCCTGCAACGTCCCGGTCAGGTCCGTCGCCGCGTCTGGCCACGCCGGCACCATTTGGCCAAAGGCTGCCCGCGCCATAAGCGAGCCCGAAAGCGCCGGGATAAGTGTCGCTGCGATAAATCTGCGCCGGTTGATTTTCATGGTTCACTCCGAATTCCGGCAACTAAAGGCTAAACTTCACTCAACTCCACCCTTTTTACGCGCAATAGTGAATCCTTGCGGTGCGCGCTTGCACCCCGCTATAGATTGGACCCCGCTGTTGAATCGGACCCCGCCCATGCTTGTCGACGACGCCGTTTACCTCGGAACCAGCACCCGGCCCGAATACCTCCACCTCGGTTTCGGCAATCGCCACGGCCTTATCACCGGCGCCACCGGTACGGGGAAAACCGTTACCCTCCAGATACTTGCCGAAGGCTTCTCCCGCGCCGGCGTCCCCGTCTTCTGCGCCGACATCAAGGGCGATGTCGCAGGGCTCTCAAAGCCCGGCGAACCCAAGGATTTCCTGGCTGCCCGCGCTGAAAAGATCGGCTTTTCCGACTACGCCTTCGAAGGCTTTCCCACCATCTTCTGGGACCTCTTCGGTCGTCAGGGCCATCCGGTCCGCACCACTGTTTCCGAGATGGGCCCGCTGCTGCTCTCGCGCATGCTTGACCTCAACGCCACCCAGGAAGGCATCCTCAACGCCACCTTCAAACTGGCCGATGACGAGGGGCTTTTGCTTCTCGATTTCAAGGATTTGCGCTCGCTCCTCAGTCACGTCGCCGAGCGCCGTGCCGAGCTTTCCGCCCATTACGGCAACATCTCCACGGCCTCGGTCGGTGCCATCCAGCGCGCGCTGCTCGTCCTCGAACAGCAGGGCGCCGAGAACTTCTTTGGCGAGCCGGCGCTCAAGATTTCCGACCTCATGCGCACCGATACGCAAGGGCGCGGCTTCATCTCGATCCTTGCCGCCGACGAACTCATGCGCTCGCCCCGGCTCTACGCGATGTTCCTGCTCTGGCTGTTGTCTGAACTTTTCGAGCAACTGCCCGAGGTGGGCAATCCTGACAAGCCCAAACTGGTGTTCTTCTTCGACGAGGCCCATCTGCTGTTCGACGAGGCGCCAAAGGTTCTGCTCGACAAGATCGAGCAGGTCGTAAAACTCGTGCGCTCGAAAGGCGTAGGCGTCTATTTTGTAACGCAAAATCCCGCCGATGTGCCCGAAGGCGTCCTCGCCCAATTGGGCAATCGCATCCAGCACGCCCTGCGCGCCTACACGCCCAAGGAGCAAAAGGCCGTCCGGATCGCAGCCGAGACCTTCCGGCCCAATCCCGATTTTGACACCGCCGAAGTCATCACCCAACTGGGAACCGGCGAGGCGCTGGTTTCTGTTCTCGAAGAAAAGGGCATTCCCTCGATCGTCGGTCGCACCCTGATCCGTCCGCCATCCTCGCGCATGGCGCCGATCACCACCGACGAGCGCGCCACCGTCATCGCCGGAAGCCCGGTTTCCGGGCTCTACGATACCAGCCTTGATCGCGAGTCGGCCTATGAACTGCTCGACGCCCGCGCCGCGCAAGCGCTGCGCGAGGCCGAGATCGCCGCCCGCGAGGCGGAATTGGAAAAGATCGAGCAGGCTCGGACCAAACAGACGGCCCGCCGTTCGACCCGGCAAACGCCGATGGAAGCAGCACTGACCAGCTTTGCCCGCACAGTCGCCCGCCGCGCCGGGGATTCCTTTGTGCGCAGCGTGCTCGGCACGCTCACCAGGGGGCGCTAGACTTATGGCAAAGCTCAGCGCCGTCGCCGTATTTGCTGATACCGGTGTAACCGCCCACCAGGCCCTTTACCGGCAGGCCGGTGCCACCATCGCCCGCAATAGTGCCCATCTGCACTGCATTGCCCGAAACGGCCAATGGCCAAGAACGCTCGTGGAATCTGCTTTGGCCAGCGGTGGCCGCGTCACCGTGGCCACGGGGCCCGTCGCTCGCCGTCTCGACGTGCCGCAGGGCGTTGAAATCATCGCCGAGGAAACCGAAGCCGCCGCAGCAGCCCGCATTGTTCAAGCCGGACAGGCGCTGATCGGCCTGCCGGGCGGCATCGATACCGTCGCTGCCCTCTATTCCGCCTGGGTCGCTGCAGGTGGGGCTCAAAGCGAACGCCCGGTCGGTCTGCTCAATCAGGGCAGGGCCTACGAGGTGGTCAAGGGCTTTGCCGCCGACGTGGCAGGGGTCGGGCGCGGCAATATCGATAGCCTCATCCAGATATCGGAAACTTTCGACGATCTTTGGAACAGGCTTGCGCGACTGACCTAGATCAGTCCGGGCGCTGCTCGCGCATTGCCTTGTGCGCGAGAAACGAGACGATGTTTTCGCCGCGCCGCTCCACGGGGATGACCCGCGTATCGTCCAGCGCAATCCGGTTGCGCCGCTCCGGTCCCACATAACTGGGCTCGGCACTGACATAAGCGCCTGTTCCGTTGCCCAGTCGCGCGGCAATCCGCTCTTCGAGATAAACCGGGCTCATGGGTTTGACGATCACCTCATCGATGCCCGCCTGCACGCATTGCCGCCGCATCTCGCCATCGACGGTCCGACTCAGGGCGATGATCTGTACATGACGTGAGGCGATATCGTCGCTGTTGCGGATCGAGAGCGCCACATCCGCCGCCGTGACCCGCTCAAGGTCGTAATCTGCGACCAGAAGCGCCAGCGGCGCTATGCGCATATAGTCGCCCAGTGCCCTGTGGTCGCAAAATTCGCGCACCCGCCAGCGATGTCCCCTGCGCAATGTGGCGCCTAGAACCGAGGCCAGAGCCGGGCTGTTGGAAAGAACGGCAATGGTGGGAACAGGCAACACGGGCGGCTCGCTCGGCATGGGATATCAATGGTTACCCAAGCCTTAACACGCTCATCGCGCAGCCGGAAGATGCCGGCACCGGTAACCTTAAAGCAAATGGCCCGCCTGTGGACAGACGGGCCATATAGCATTGATCCAACTGGGATAAATTACGAGGCGGCTTCGTGCAGCTCGGCCACGTATTCCCAGTTCACAAGGTTGTCGAACCAGGCTTCGAGATATTTCGGACGCGCATTGCGGTAGTCGATGTAGTAGGAGTGTTCCCACACATCCACGCCCAGCAACGGTGTGCCGCCATGCACCAGCGGGTTTTCCCCGTTGGGAGTCTTGGTCACCGCCAGCTTGCCGTCCTTGAGCGTGAGCCACGCCCAGCCCGAACCGAACTGGCCGGCGCCCGCGGCAAGGAAATCCTCGCGGAACTTGTCAAACCCGCCAAGGTCGGAATCGATAGCCGCCTGCAGCTTGCCGGGCAGGGACTTGCCGCCACCATTGGGCTTCATCCACTTCCAGAAATGGATGTGGTTGAAGTGCTGGCCGGCATTGTTGAACAGCGGCTGGTTCTTGCCAAAGCTTTCCTTGACGATCTCTTCGAGGCTCTTGCCCTCGAGGCCCGAGCCCTCAAGCAGCTTGTTGCCGTTGGTCACATAGGCCTGATGGTGCTTGTCGTGGTGAAACTCAAGCGTTTCAGCCGACATATACGGGCCGAGCGCGTCGTAGGCATAGGGCAGATCGGGAAGTGAAAAGCTCATTGGAGGGCCTCCTTATAGGGTTCTGAAAATCTTTCGCTCGATAAATTGAGCATGAATTTACCAAGCTAATGCTTCTTATATACCGTCGCCATGACACCGGTGCAACGGTTGCGCGGGAAAACTTATGCCAATTGGGCACATTTCAGTGCAAAGGCATAAGTGATCGCCGTCTCCTTGATCCGTTCAAAGCGTCCCGACGCGCCACCATGGCCGGCATCCATGTTGGTGCGCAGGTACAATGCGTTCTCGTCGGTCTTGGTTGCACGCAGTTTGGCGACCCATTTTGCCGGCTCCCAATAGGTGACGCGCGGGTCCGTCAGCCCTGCCAGCACCAGGATTGGCGGATAGGACTTGGCCTCGACATTGTCGTAGGGTGAATAGGCGGCGATCCGCCGGTAATCGTCTTCCGAGGTAATCGGGTTACCCCACTCAGGCCATTCGGGCGGGGTGAGCGGCAGCGTGTCATCCAGCATGGTGTTGAGCACATCCACGAACGGCACGATCGCCATGACACCGGCCCACAATTCGGGCCGCATATTGGCGATGGCGCCCATCAGCATGCCGCCCGCCGACCCGCCTTCGGCCACGATTCGGCCCTTGGACGAATAACCCTTTTCGATCAGCATTTCCGCTGCGGCGATGAAATCGGAAAACGTGTTGGTCTTGTGCGCCGCGCGCCCGTTCTTGTACCAGCGATACCCCTTGTCCATTCCGCCGCGGATATGGGCAATTGCATAGACGAACCCACGGTCGACGAGCGAAAGCACCGAAACCGAAAAGCCCGCCGGGATGGAATGCCCATAGGCACCATATCCGTAGAGCAGGGCAGGGGCGCTGCCGTCCAGCTTGAGGCCCTTGCGGTAAAGCAAAGTGACCGGCACATCCTCGCCGTCCGGTGCCTTGGCAAACAGTCGGCGCGTTTCATAGAGGTCAGGATCGTGCCCCGAGGGCACTTCCTGCTGCTTGCGCAACACCCGCTCGCCGCTCGCAAGATCGAGGTCGAAAATCTGCGCCGGTGTGGTGGGCGAGGAATAGGAAAACCGGATCGTTGCCGTATCGAATTCGTAGCCCGGGATCAGCCCCAGCGAATAGGCTTCCTCGGGAAACGAAATTGTCTGCTCGTGTCCATCGCGCAGGTCGCGCACCACGATCCGCGGCAGGCCGTCCTTGCGCTCGAGCCGGATCAGATGGTTGGCGATCACCTCGACATCGAGGATCAGCCGCCCCGCCTCGTGCGGCACCAGATCGGTCCAGTTGTCCACCCCAGGCGCGTCGACCGGAGCGGTGACGATCTTGAAGTCTTCGGCCTCAGCGTCATTGGTCAGGATGTAAAGCGTGCCGTCCCGTTCCTCGAGAGAATATTCGGTGTTCTCGTGCCGCTTTTCCACGCAGAATGGCGCGCCGCCTTTTTCCGCATCGATCAGCCAGACTTCCGAGGTCTGATGGTCATGGGCGGAAATGGTGAGGTAGCGCCGCGATTGCGTCATCCCCGCACCAACGAAAAAGCCCGCATCCTTTTCTTCGTAAACGATCGCATCATCGGCCTGGCTGGTGCCCAGCACATGCTCGCGCACCCGGAAGGGCCGGTGGTTCTCATCGAGTTCGACATAATAGAACCGCGCTGAATCATTGCCCCAAACAGCGCCGCTGCCGGATTTTTCGATCCGCTCGTCGCGATCCTTGCCCGTATCGAGGTCGCGGATGAAGATCGTGTAGTACTCCGACCCGTTCCGGTCCGCCGCCCAGGCCATCATCGTGTGGCATGGCGAATGTTCGGCGCCCCCAAACCCGAAATAGCCCTCGCCGGCTTCGAGGTTGCAATCAAGCAGCACGCTCTCGTCGCCACCGTCGCGGGGCGTGCGCACGATCAGCGGATACTGATCGCCCTCGCGCGTCCGGGAAGCATAGGCAAACGGTCCGTCAGGCGAGGGGACCGAACTGTCGTCCTCTTTGATCCGCCCGCGGATTTCCGAATAGATCTTCTCGCGCAGCGCCTCGGTCGGCTTCCCGAAGCCCGCTTCGTACCACGCGTTTTCCGCCTCGAGATACTCGCGGATATCGCCGGGCAGGACAGTGGGGTCGGCCATGACCTCGCGCCAATTGTCGGCCCGCAGCCAGTTATAGGGGTCGTTGCGGGTCATCCCGTGCCGCGTGTCCGAATGGGAGCGTTGCGCGGCAACGGGTGGCGCGATGTCGGTCATGGTCTATCCTTGAGAGGCTGGAGCGCTTCCAGAAAAACGAAACGCGGAAGGGCTCGGCAAAAATTTTAAAAGAACGTCGCCACTATTCTTCGGGCTTGAAGTCCAGTGCAAGCCCGTTGGTGCAATAGCGCAGGCCCGTTGGGGCCGGGCCGTCTGGAAAGACGTGCCCGATATGGGCATCGCAATTGGCACAGCGGATTTCTGTGCGCCGCATGAAATGGCTTCTGTCGTCGATTTCCTTGATCGCATCTTCGGAAACCGGCTGGAAAAAGCTCGGCCAGCCCGAACCTGAATCATACTTTGTATCGGAGGTGAAAAGCGGCGCGTCACAACACACGCAGTGATACACGCCCTCGCGTTTTTCCACATTATAGGCATGGGAAAAGGCACGCTCGGTGCCATGTTCGCGTGTTACATGATATTGTTCGGGCGTCAATTTATCGCGCCACTCGCTATTGGATGTCTTCTGCGTATCGTTCATCTTGCGCCACTCCTGACGGTTGTGCACTCAGACTTGTATCAGCCGGTGTCAATGTGGTTATCACAACTGTCCGGGTCAATATTGCGTTCCAATCGACCGGTTTTGGTTGAGCTTGCGGCGGGGATCGGTACTGTTTGCGCCATTGATTCCTTTCGGCTGCGCCCGGCAGTGATTGGATGGTGAAATGAAGTTCGGGGGCTCGCTTGGGACCAGGTCTTGATGTGATTGTCGCGCTGATCGCGGTCGCTCCATTCATAGCGGCCGTATTCGCGCCCTGGATCAAGACTTTTGCCGGGCCATCGGCTGGCTGGATACTGGCCATTGTTCCCGCCGCCATTTTTGCGACTTTTCTCTCTTTCATCGGCCCGATTGCCGATTTTTCTGTCATTCGCGTCGGGCTCGACTGGATTCCGGCGTATGGGATTTCGTTTTCCTTCTTCATCGACGGGCTGAGCCTGATCTTCGGGGTGCTGATTTCGGGCATCGGCACCTTTATCGTCATTTACTCCGGCGGCTATCTGGCCGGTCATCCCCACCAGGGACGGTTCTTTTCCTACATCCTGATGTTCATGGGCTCGATGCTCGGCCTTGTTCTGGCCGACAATATCTTCACCCTGTTCGTCTTCTGGGAGTTGACCTCGATCACCTCCTTCCTCCTGATCGGGTTCGATCACTCCCGCCAGGCCGCGCGGCGTGCCGCCATTCAGGCGCTTGTCGTTACTGGCGGCGGCGGACTTGCGCTCCTGGCCGGCCTCATCGTCTTGGCGCTCATCACCGGAGAAAAATCGCTGACCGGCATGCTTGTCACCGCCGGCACAGCGCAGGAGAGCGGCCTTTATCTCGTCGCCATGCTGCTGGTCGTAACCGGAGCTTTCGCCAAATCAGCTCAGGTTCCGCTGCACTTCTGGCTCCCCAACGCCATGGAAGCGCCAACGCCCGTTTCGGCCTATCTGCACTCGGCCACCATGGTGAAGGCCGGCGTGTATCTTCTGGCCCGCATGACGCCCATTCTGGGCGATACCGAGCCCTGGTTCTGGATTCTGACCCTCTTTGGCGGCGCAACGCTTTTGATGGGCAGCGCTCTGGCCGTTCGACAGACCGATCTCAAGCAGATGCTGGCCTACACCACTCTGGGTTCGCTCGGTCTTCTGGTCATGCTCATCGGGTTCGGTACCAAGGAGGCCATTCTCGGCGCGCTGCTTTACCTTTGCGCTCACTCCCTGTTCAAGGGCGCACTGTTCATGATCGCAGGTACCATCGATCATGGCACCGGCACGCGCGACATTACCCTCCTTGGCGGGCTGCGCGAGGCCATGCCGATCACCTTTATCGCGGCCGTTCTGGCCGGCTTTTCCATGGCAGGTTTCCCCATCGCCATCGGCTTTCTGGCCAAGGAAGAAATGTATCTGGCGCTGACCTCCGGTCTGTGGCCCGACCTCATGTTCCTTGCCGTGCTCATCATCGGCAATGCGCTTATGATGGTTGTCGGGCTCATGATCGCGTTCAAACCCTTCCTGGGCGATCTCCGTCCGACCCCGCACGCCCCCCATGAAGGCCCGCTGAGCCTTTATTCCGGCCCTGTCACTCTGGCCGTCCTCGGCATTTCAGCGGGCCTGTTTACAGACTGGCTCAATCACGCCGTGCTCGATCCGGCGGGCGGGGCGATCTACAATTCCGCCGTCGATGCCCATATCCATCTCGCCTTCGATCTCACCAACCCCGCCGTCTGGGCGTCCATCGCCACATGGGCGCTGGGCGGTGTGCTGCTGTGGAAGGCTGATGCGGTTCGCTCCACACTGCGGCGCACCGGCGAGGCCATCGGCTGGACCTTCGATATCGGCTTCGATGCCCTCATGTTCGGCCTTGTGCGGGTCGCCGATCGGGTAACCCGGGTTCTCCATCACGGGCGTTTGGAGTGGTATCTGCTCTTGATGTTCACGGTGCTGGCCATTGCCATTTTTGCGCCCCTGCTGGTTACCGACAGCCTGCCGCCGATGCCGGCCTGGCCAACGCTCAATTTCTATGAGTGGGGTGCCATCGGCATAGCGGCTATAGGGCTTGTAGCCGTCCTTGCCGCCCGAACCCGCCTTACCGCCATCGTCGCTCTGGGCGTTCAGGGCTTTGCGGTCGCCGTCATCTTCATGCTGTTCGGCGCGCCGGATCTGAGCTTCACCCAGTTCATGGTCGAAACCCTGACCGTCATCATCCTGGCTCTCGTCATGACCCGGCTGCACCTTGATGAAGCTGACAGCCGCGACCTCGAAACCGGCTTGCGCGACGGTATGGTTTCCCTGGCGGTCGGCCTTGGCATCACGATATTGTTGCTCGTCGTGCTCCAGACTGATCTTGATCTGTCACTGACCGAGCTGTTCCGGGCGACCAGTACGCCAATTGCCCACGGACGAAACGTCGTCAACGTCATCCTCGTGGACTATCGCGCAATTGATACGCTGGGCGAGATTTCAGTGGTCATGGCCGCCGGCCTGGCGATCCTCGCCCTCATCCGTCTGCGCGCCTCGACCAGCGGGACGCAAGGGGCAAGGGCCGGGCGCGGGCGCAGGATCGGGAGTTCGAAATGAATACCGTTATCTTCAAGACAGCCGCACCGGTGCTGACGGCGCTGATGATCGTCTTTTCCATCTTTGTTTTGCTGCGTGGCCACAACGAACCCGGTGGCGGCTTCATCGGCGGACTGATCGGCGCGTCGGGCATCGCGATTTACGGTATCGCCGCGGGCGTAAGCGCCTGCCGACAGGCGTTGCGCGTCCATCCGATCGCCTTGGCGGGCTTGGGCGTCGTGCTCGCCGCCATGGCCGGTTTCATCTCGCTGGCCGCCGACGTGCCGTTCCTCACCGGCCTGTGGTGGATATTCGAGTTCGAGGGCACTGAAATCGCTCTCTCCACGCCGTTGATTTTCGATATCGGGGTCTATGCGGTCGTCGTGGGCGCTGTGGGCACCATTGCTCTGGCGCTCGAAGGCGAAGAAGGCGAAGAGGGAGACGACTGATGGAAGTTGCGCTCGCAGGATTGATCGGCCTGTTCTTTACCGCCGCCGCCTACCTGCTTTTATCCAAGGCTATCATTCGCATGCTCTTGGGCGTTGCGATCCTGGGCAATGGCGTCAATCTGCTGATCTTCACCATTGGCCGGCTGACGGCCGAGGTGCCGCCCATCGTTCCGGCGGGTGAATATTTCCCGCTCGAAGGGTCGACCAATCCGCTGCCCCAGGCGCTGATCCTGACCGCCATCGTCATTGGATTTGCCCTGTTCTCGTTCCTGCTCGTGCTCGGCTATCGCGCCTATCAGGAACTCGATGCCGACAACACAGACAACATGCGCGTCGCCGAGCCTGAAAATGCGCCTCGGCCTCCCCTGAGTTACTAGGGTCAAAACAATAATGGCGACTGCCGGTACATCATACGACTCGCTCGAACTGCCCACGGCCATGATCGATGTGGCAACCCCTGCTGCCGATTGGATCGTCGTGTGGCCGGTTGCCCTGGCGCTTCTCGGCGCGGGTCTGCTCGTCATGCTGCGCAACCAGCGCCACGTCCAGCTTACCTTTGCCGCGGCGGTGATCCTGGCGATCATGGTGTCCAACATCTACCTGCTTTTGCGCGTCTTTGAGAGCGGCCCGATCGCCATGACCATGGGCAAATGGCTGCCGCCTTTCGGCATTACCTTTGCTGCGGACATGACCAGCGCGCTGTTTTCGCTCGCCGCGTCCATTGCCGCGCTCGTCGTCGCGTTTTACGCCCAGGTCGAGCTGACTGACCGGGGGCATCGCTTCGGATTTTACCCGATGCTGCTGCTGCTCTTGTGCGGGGTCAGCGGATCGTTCCTGACCGGGG
Organism: Pelagibacterium flavum; assembly: GCF_025854335.1. NCBI lineage: Bacteria > Pseudomonadati > Pseudomonadota > Alphaproteobacteria > Hyphomicrobiales > Devosiaceae > Pelagibacterium > Pelagibacterium flavum. Next base: position 3,038,878 of record NZ_CP107716.1, on the reverse strand, counting down.
ATATCTTCAACCTCTATGTGTGGTTTGAAGTCATGCTGATTTCCTCGTTCGGCATGATGATCCTTGGCGGGCGAAAGCTTCAGCTTGATGGCGCCATCAAATACGGCTTTCTCAATTTCCTCGCGACCACGTTCTTTCTCGTCGCCATCGCCTATCTTTACGGCCTCACCGGAACGCTCAATTTCGCCGATCTGGTCGCAAAAGGCGCCGATCTGCCCATCGGTCCCCTGGTCACGGTCTCGGTGCTGTTTCTTTTCGCCTTTGGCGTAAAGGCGGCGGCCTTTCCCGCCAATGCCTGGCTGCCCGCCTCCTATCACACGCCCGCCGTTTCCGTGTCGGCCATCTTTGGCGGTCTGCTGACAAAGGTTGGCGCCTATGCCGCCATTCGCGTGCTCACCATGGCGCTGCCCGAAGGCTATGCCCAGATCCAGACCGTGATTGCCGTTGTCGCCTTCGCGACGCTTATTCTCGGGCCGCTGGGCGCTTTGGCGCAGACCAATCTGCGCCGCGCCGTGGGCTTTCTGGTCATCGGTGGCATCGGCGCCATTTTCGCAGGCTTCGCGCTGGGCACGACCCATGGCATCGGCGGCGCAATCTTTTACGCCTTCCATTCCATGCTTACCGTTACCGCCTTCTATCTTCTGGCGGGCCTGATCGAGCGCATGAGCGGCACCAGCGATATTCGCAAGATGGGCGGCATCTATGGCGCCAGCGCTCCCATGTCGATCCTCTTTGTCATCATGGTGTTTGCCATTTCCGGCCTGCCGCCTTTCCTTGGCATCTGGCCCAAGATCTTGCTGGTCGAGGGTGGCATCCGCGCCGCAAACTGGTGGCTGGTTTTTGCAGTCCTGTTCAACTCGTTCCTCACCGTCATCGCCGCCAGCCGTCTTTGGGCGCACATCTTCTGGCGCAATGGGCAGGAGGGCGAGCGATCCGAACAGCCCAATGACGATTTGCGGCCCTTGTCCGGGCGCGAAATTGCCATGGGCCTCGTGCCGACAGCGGCCCTTTTTGCCCTTATCGTGGTTTTCGGCCTTTTCCCCGATTGGCTCTTTACCGCATCGGGCATTGCCGCTCATGATATGCTCTCGCCCACAAGCTATATAGACGCCGTGTTTGCACAGGTGCCCCAGCCATGAGCTTTGCCTTTCTGGTCATAACACTGTCGCTGGTCTGGGCGGCCGTCACCGGCTCCTTCACGCTGCTCAATCTTCTGCTCGGGGCCTTCGTTGGCGCGATGGCTGTCCTGTTCATCCGTGATCGGGTGGATCGGCCCCATATGACTCGCCGGTTTGTTCGCGCGATCTCTCTCGCCGCCCTGTTTTTCTATGAGCTTGCCTTGTCGGCGTGGCGGGTGGCCATCCTTGTCGTCTCGCCCAATATGGAAAAGCGGCTTGCTCCGGGTATCATCGCCTATCCGCTCACGGTCACGAGCGATGCTCAGATCACCCTGCTTGCAAACCTGATTACGCTCACCCCCGGTACGTTGAGCGTCGACGTGTCCGATGATCGCGCGACGCTCTACATCCACGTGCTCGAGATGAACGACCGCGAGGATGTCATCGCTTCGATCAAGAACGGGTTCGAAGCACGGATCATCGAGGTGTTTGAATGATGTCGGGCCCCGAATTTCTCCATCTGGCCACCACGGTTTCGCTCGGTGTTCTCACCGCGGCGCTTCTCGTCACGATCTATCGCATCGTCGTTGGCCCCAGCCTGCCCGACCGTGTGCTGGGCCTCGATATGCTGATCGCCGTGGTTATCGGCTATATCGCCGCAATCGCCCTGCGCACCGGCTTCATGCTCTATCTCGACATCGCCATTGCATTGGGGCTGGTCGGGTTCCTGTCCACCGTCGCATTCGCCAGGTTCATTCTCCAGCGCTGGCAGATCGACGCCGCCGCTCGCGAAGATCATCTTGAGGAGAGCCGGAAATGATCGTCGAGACGCTCTATTATCTCGCCGGCATTATGGTGATCGTCGGCGCCTTGTTCAGTTTCGCAGCCGCCCTCGGCATTGTGCGGCTGCCGGACCTCTATACCCGCATGCATTCAGGCTCCAAGGCCGGCACCGTCGGTTCGGGGCTCACGCTACTTGCCATAGCGCTGGTCAGCTTTGACGGTTCTGTGATTCTGCGCGCCTTGATCGGCTTTGTCTTTTTCATGCTGACTGCGCCCATCTCGGCACATCTGTTGGCGCGGGCGTCTTACATCGCCGGCTACCGTCCCACGACACACTTCGTTGTCGATGATCTGGAGAAATCCGGCGGATTGCCAAGTAAAGAATAATTCACTCTAAATTTTGCCAAGTTGTTGCCCGATGGTTGCATAATTAGCAAAACAACATTAATTGCGGAGTAAGGGGTTCCCCCGGGCTCAGCCCGCCCCGGCAAATAGCTCCCATACGCAAGAAGGGATTTTCGATGACCGCTCCGGCGAATGCCGAGAACAGGGCCGAGTTGGACCTTGTTGAATACAGTACAGAAATTGTCGCTGCCTATGTCAGCCACAATGCTATCAGCCCGACCGATCTGCCGAAATTGATTTCGGAAGTCCATGCAGCGCTTCGTTCGCTTGGCGCGGAAGAAGCCGCCGCCCCGGTCGAAGAGAAAAAGCCTGCGGTTCCCGTGCGCAAATCGGTCACGTCCGATTATATCGTCTGCCTTGAGGACGGGAAAAAATTCAAGTCGCTCAAGCGGCACCTGCGCACCCACTACAATCTTTCGCCGGAAGAATACCGCGAAAAATGGGGCCTGCCTGCTGACTATCCGATGGTCGCGCCGTCCTATTCCGCCACGCGTTCCAAGCTGGCCAAGGACAATGGACTGGGCCGCAAGGCCGGTTGATACTCAACACATTTGAATCGTGTAAGGTCCGCGTAAGCGGCCCTTTTCGTATCCGCGCTCCCGGTTTCTGAATTTCCGGACACCCACTTATCCCCGCATTGCCACGTCTCCCGTATAGGAATTATATCCTATCTATGAGAGAGTGGTCCTATGGCGATTTGGATATCCACGGCAGCACGGCTTGAACGTAATCGGTTGTCGGAGGCGCAACGACGTAACTGCAAGCTTGTCGTCCGCACCGTGTCAGCCGAAACGGGGGTGCGGTACTGCGATTTTTTCGCTCCCTCGCGCATGCGCCTGCACACGGCTGGCGCTCGGCAATTGGCAATGTATCTGTGTCACGTGCTTTTGGGCATGACCATGACCCAGGTCGGCCAGTTCTTCGGTCGGGACCGCACAACGGTCGCCTATGCCTGCGGGCAGGTCGAGGACATGCGCGACGATGGAGGCGAATACGATCGTCGCCTCCTCGAACTCGAAGAACGCATCGACAAGGCGCGACATCGGCCTTGCGCGCTCGAGATCGCAATCGGGGAGGACAACTATGCCCGCGGCTGATGCTTGGCCGGCCGCGTTGGGGCAGTTGTCCCGCGCCCGCAACGGAGAACCGGCTTTTCTCGAGGCTCATCACCTGGAGGCGGCCTCGCGTCTGCAGAAGCTGTTCGAGCGCAGCCGGCTACGGGCCCGCACCACCATGAATTATGGCCCCCGCGTGGATCGGGGGCACGGCGGGCATACTGACGATGTTGGCGATATGGCGCTTGATGCCCGGCGGCAATTGGCGGCGATCTACGCCGATTTGCCCCGTGATTGCGCTCAGATCGTCCTGGATGTCTGCGGCTATGAAAAGGGTCTTCAGGATATCGAGCGCGAACGGGGATGGCCCCGGCGCAGCGCAAAGCTGGTGCTGCGTATCGGGCTCGAAGCGCTGGCAGCCCGGTTCGGCTTGACCGCCAGCGTCACCGGTCGGGAAACAGCCACGACCCGAAACTGGCTCGGCGACGGTGCGCGACCCACCGAGTTCGGTTAAACCTGCACAGCGGCCTGCGCGTCAGCGCGCAGGCGCGTAACCATGGCCGCCAGCCCGTTCGAGCGCTGTGTGGAAAGATGCTCGCGCAGCCCGATCGAATCCAGAATCGGAAGCGCGTCGGTCGCCGCGATATCGGCTGCCGTGCGGCCCGAATAAAGCGCCAGGACAATGGCCACCAACCCCCGCACGATCATCGCATCGGAATCACCCCGGAAGGTCAGCACCGTGCCCGCGTCACTTGGCTCGCTTTCGGTCACCAGCCACACCTGCGATGCGCATCCATGCACCTTGTTGCTGGCGCTGTGCTCGTCTTCGGTCAGTGGAGCCAGGCTCTGCCCCAGCTCGATGATGTAGCGATACCGGTCCTCCCAGTCGTCGAGGAAGGACAGATTGTCGGCGATTTCGTCAAAAGCGGCTGTAGTATTCATGCCCGCTATTTAGTCCCTGATCCCATCCATTGGAAGGGGGCAGGTCCATCAGTATGCCCAAGCGGGACGGGGAGGGGGGAAGGCACTCATTGTCGCCGGTTCCGTTGCCTGCGGCGTGGCGATCTGGGCCAACACCGTCCGCCCCACGGCGCACTCGACGCTTTGGCAGTCTGCGGGCATCAGCGTTTGGCTGACCGCCTGGGCGCCCTGGCTGGCCAGGCGTTCGCCGGTCGTGCGCGCTGAAGCGCCGACATCCATGCCCGCACTGGGCGCCATGATGAGAAAGGCGGCGGAAAGCCAGAAGGCGGAACGAACAACAAACATGAAACCAAACCTCGTCGTCCGGGACATATGGACAGCGTCGAGGGACAGGCTAGCGTTCCGCCGTGAAGCATTTTTAGCAAACTCGCCTAAAATTTTATGCGTATTTTGTCCAAATGCCTTCGGTCTCGACAGCACGCCGTTAAGCAAGACTCTGTTTACGCTACCCCCAGAAACCTGCCCCGAACGTTCACCGATTCCGGTTCGAGCCTGCCTCAGGCCGTCCGACTTAATGGTGTCTTAGGGCTTGGGTGGAAGTGTGGTCCAGCCGAGGGACGCCGTCCTGAAGCAAGGCCGCAGCGTATCGCGGCATCTAAAAGTTGAGCATTTCATGCGTAACCCCTTTGCGGATTTCACTATTGCCTCTCAGTTTGCGGCGGCCCCCATACGGTCCGGCCAGCGCAATACCGTGCTGCATCGTGTTCTGGCGCTCAACACACTCGCAATGATGGCTGGCCTGGGTCTGACGATGGCCTTGTCCCTCGTCATGCTTTTTGGCGGCAATGTTGCACCCCTGGTCGCAACAATGGTCGCCTCGGGGCTTGTCGCGGTTTCGGGTGCCCTGCTTTTGCGCGGCGATTTCGAACCCACAATTGCGGTTCACGCCCTGGCGCTCGGCCTAGCCGCCGCAGTGATCGCCGTGGGCGATCCGGCCATGATCGATCTTGGACTTGCTTTCGCGCTTATGGCCGCGCTTTACGGCCAGGTCCTCGCCAAGAGCCGATACCGCGTGCTCGCCTGGTCCATTCCGGCGCTGGTTCTCTTGGCCAGTGCATTTGCAACCGGCCCCGTTTCGGCGGCATTGCAAGGCTCGCTGCAACCCTTCGCATTCATAGCACTTGCCGTTTTCGCGGCGGTGGCGGCCATCAGTGCCACCCGGCTCGAAATTATCTCGGCCGAATCCCCGGTATCCCAGACCCGCGCCTTTGCAGTATTGGCAGAAAACATCCTCGGCGCCGTGGTGCGTTATGGCGCGGATGGCGGCCCGGTCTTCATTTCGCGCTCTGCGGGCAATCTCCTGGGCTGCCGCACCTTCGAGCTCGACGGCGCCGGCCTTTTCGAGCGCGTCCATGTCATGGACCGTCCCGCTTACCGCAAGGCCATTTCGGACGCATCGAATGGCACCGGGGCAAGCACCATCGAACTGCGTCTGCGCCGCGACGATGCCGAACCGGGCGCCGGAGCGCGCTATATCTGGGTCGAATTCGCGCTCGCGCCGCTGGAAGGCGAATGTGCCACCGGTTCATCGAACGACGTGTTGGCGGTCCTTCGCGATGTCAGCGCGCGCAAGGACGCCGAGCGTCAGGTCGATGCGGCGCGCAAGCAGGCCGAAGAGGCCTCGGAAGCCAAATCGCGCTTCCTTGCCACCATCGGCCATGAGTTGCGCACGCCGCTCAACGCCATTGTGGGCTTTTCCGACATGATGGCCGAAGGGATCGGCGGCACGCTGTCTCCGACCCACGCCGAATATGCCGGCCACATCAGCCGCAGCGGCCATCACCTTCTCGACGTCGTCAACATGCTGCTCGATATGTCCAAGATCGAGGCCGGCAAGTTCGAGGTTCACGCCGAACTGTTTGCGCCCCAGGCGCTGGTCGAGCCGTGCATGCAGATGGTTGAAACCCTGGCCCGCGATCGTGCCGTCACCATCGAGGCCGCGGTTCCCGAGAAATTGCCCCAGATCATGGGCGATGAGCGGGCCTGCCGGCAGATTTTGATAAATCTGCTCTCCAACGCCGTGAAATTCAGTCATGATGGTGGCATAGTCACGCTGGCCATGCGCCGCCAGGGCAAAATGCTCGCCATCTCGGTCAGTGATTCGGGAATAGGCATGCCCCCCGAGACGGTCGAGCGGATCGGCGAGCCGTTCTTGCAGGGTCAGGACAGCCTTTCACGGCGCTACGAGGGCACCGGGCTGGGCCTCTCGATCGTCAAGGGGCTGGTCAGCCTGCACGGGGGCCTGCTTGATGTGGCGTCCGAGCAGGGCCTGGGAACCACCATAAGCGTGCTCCTGCCACTCGAAGGCCCGCTGGGCGCAGGCAAAAGCTCGGCAACCATCGAACATCTTTACGCGACCAAGCGCGATAGCGACGAAAACAAATGGCTCGAAGACGAAAAAAGAAGCGCAGCACAATGAACGCCGGCATTGCCCAGATTCCCCTCGCTCTAGGCGCTGGTGCCGCCAGCATGATCGGTCACGCCCTTTCGTGGGGCGCTACGCGTTTTGCCCGTTCGCCCATGGCGTCGACCGGCCTTGTGCTGATCTCCGGTCTGACCCTGATGGCGGCCACCAACGCGCTGTTTCTGCAAGACACGCGCCACCCCGCGCCGCTGTTTACGTCAGGATCGGCAGGTGCCGCGCAACCTGTGTCGATCGAGCCGGTCGTGGTCGAGCCCGCCGAGATCCCGCAGCGGCCCGTTGCTGAACCCGTCGCACCTGTGTCAGCGCCCGCCACGAGCCAGCAGGCAGAAGCGCCCGCCCCGGCCGCGCAAGAGTCCGCACCCCCGGCCATTGGCAACCAGGACATTGCCGACCTGCAGGAAAAGCTCAAGGCGATGGGTATTTTCGATGGCACTGTCGATGGCTATTACGGCCCCCGGACTGCTGACGCCATTCGCGATTTCGAGGCACGCTTCAATCTCCCGCGCACCGGCGCCGCAACGCCTCAGGTGATCAAGGCCGTAAGGGAAGCTCCCTTGCAAACCTCTCAGGCGCCGCAACCGGCCCCGGTTGCCGCGGCCCCGCAAACCGACGATATCGCCCCGCTTCTCGCCCAGATGCAGGAAACGGCCCCGACGCCGGCCAATAGCGTCGAGCGCCAGACGGTCGCCGATATTTCGCCCGATGTACCCGTCGCCGATCCCCAGGCGCCCGAGGCAACGGCCGAGCCCAGCGTTCCAGCCGTTCTTAATGGCGATCTGGTCAGCGATATTCAGCGCGGCCTGAGCCGTCTTGGCTTCCTGCAAGGGCCGGTCAATGGTGTTGCCGACGAGGCGACGGCGCGCGCCATTCGCCAGTTCCAGATTTTCAACAATTACCGGCCGACAGGCGAAGTCAGCCCCGTGCTGCGTCAGATGCTGGTCGAGGCCGGGGCTTTCCTGTAACGCTGGCCTTCATGCAGCAGCTTCGGTCGGACATCTGGTGCGCCGCTTTCGTGCGCCGCCACAACAATATGGGCAATTTCTGCGTCGTTTCGCGGCGTGGCGATTCGATTGCCGGCCAGATCTGGATCGAAGTCGACCACCTGGACGGTACGGTCTCGCTCTTTACCCCGGCCCCCGGCGCCTTGATGGACACGCCTCCTGACGACCGTGTGTTCCAGAAGCGTTTCGAGCGCACCGACCCGCAGACCGTCAGGGATCGCATTGCGCGAGAAATCGAGTTCGATCAGGACCTCTGGGTCCTCTCTGTCGATTGTCGCACCGATGACCTTGGGCTCGATCTGATCTAGGGCCAGACCTTAGGACTAAATCGACATTCAGTCATTGATGCCCCAACAGGGTTGCCGATTGTTCCTAGCCCGCCTTGCGCGCGGATTTCATCCGGTCGAGAGCCTCGATGGCCTGATCGCCCACGGTCCCGGTTCTCGACGCCGGATTGGCTTCGGGTGTCCGCCGGCTGGGCTCGACGAAACGCGCATACTCGGGCCGGGTGAGTTCGGCGGGCCGGACATCGCCCCGCCAGGCGCTCATCACATAGACCATGGCTGGGACGCTGATTTCATCGAACATCCGCGCAAAGCTCGCGAGTGTCTTGGATCGGTCGGCATCGTGGCTGGTCGCATGAATGAGCACTTTGAGCCCGTCATAGGACGTGCACCCGAAGGCCCGCAGCACCACGAACAGCGCTGCGCCGCTCGTGTCGTGGGCGATTTCGGCGCAACGCATTTCATCGAGCCCGGTGATCTGGCTGAGAAGGCGCGTGATCTTTGGCCGGCGGTTTTCCGAGAACAGCTTCATGAGCGCCCCGGTAAATTCGTTGGTGGCCACCGAAATCTGCTCGAATGTCCGCATCATGGGCGCTTGCGGCAGATTGCGGCGGGCATAGGCGCGCAACACGTTGATCCGGCCCTCCTCGGGCAGATCGAAGAATACGCCGGTCAGAAGCGCCGCGTCGAAATCCTCGCGCCCGGCAAGGATCGCGGCGACTTCGTGGTCCATCTCGGCGGAACGGGTCAGCGCGTTGAGGTAGGCGCCACGGGGCGCAATGGATGTGTTGGCAGCCAGCGCGCGATAGACCTTGCGGCTGTTGATCGGAAACAGCCGGGCCAGGATGGCATTGGACAGGGCAGGGCGCCGGGCGATGGCCGCGATCACGTCCGTGTTGCCCTTGTCGATCAGCCGCTCCAGCAAATCGTCTGAAAGCGATTGCGCGCGTTCGAGATGGGCGATCAGACCGGTGCCCAGATGGTCATAGACCAGGATTTCGAGCTGGGGTGTCAGGTGCTGCGCGCTCGCCAGAATACCCGCCGCCTTGGCTCGGGCCGTAGGTGCGGCTGTGGGAAACAGGCGTCGGGCCAACGCCTCGAACTGCTCGGCCTCGGCGGCCAAAGGCTTGCTGCGTCGCGCATAGGCATCGCATGCGGCCACCAGAAGTGTGTTGGCCCGCTCGACGCCGCCGGTTTCAATCAGCAGCTGAAACGTTTCGTATGGCTGAAAGCCGATCATTTGGTCGACTCGATCCCCCGGTCCACTCTTGCTTGTTGCTCACTATTGACTGAGATTCGTTAGCGGACTGTTAACCTTGACGAAGTCTTAATGCGTAATGTTCGGATCCGGGACGGCATGGTGCCGGCTGGGGTAAGCGGAGGACCGGACGCACCACGAGGCCAATTATGGGTATGCTGGTAAAATTCAGCCCCAAGGATGCCCGCTCTGCACCGGCAAAAGCCGGCGGACCGGGCGCGCAGGTCATATTGTTCACAGGGGTTCGCTATGAGCGCGGGGCCGGAGGGCATAAGCCCGCACCGGGGCCAAAGATCAGGCGGACCCGCAAGGGCTGAAGATTTTGAAGGACTGGTTGCTTGGCGGCGCATGTGCAGCCGTAGCGTGTTTGTTGCTGTCCGGCTGCGCCCGGCCAACGGGTGATTTCGGCCGCGCAGCGCCCGGCGTGCTCCATGATCGTATCATGCCGACCCTGGGAAATGCGCGCGCTGCAGCCGATGGCGAGCCCGTTTCGGCCTTCAATCAGACCGATCAGGAACGCGAGATGCATGACCGTGTCTGGCGTTTCCTCATCGCGCCGCACGCTCATGACTGGTTCTACGACACAGCCGTCGAACTTCAGCGCACCCGCATTGCAGCCAATCTCGATACCCGGTTTATCGCGGATCGCTATTATTCGACCCTGCGCAGCACGCAGTACCAGTCTTCTCGGGTCCGATACCGCAAGGTGGCAGATGATATCGCCATCGACATCGCAACCATTCCCACAACCTTCGCCGCCATCTGCCGCGTCATCGAAGTGGACCGCCAGCGCGCCATAGCTGTTTCCAACGTGACACTCGCCGCCCCCGACGCGGCGGCGCAGGTCGCGGCCCGCAAATGGGAAAACGACCAGACGATCGGCTGGTTTACCCGGGCGCTCACCTACCGCTATCAGTCCTATTCTGTCGCGCTTGAGCGTCTTCTCGTCGAAACGCCGCATGAAGAAGGTCGCGTCGTGGACGCCCAGCTTGCGCGGATGCAACCTTACGTGGCTCGGGCCCAGGCGGGCGATTTCTGCCTTTCCGGCGGGGACGGATTGATCTTCAAGGACACGGCCATCGCCTCGCGTTACGCGACGGCGCCGTTCACGCCTGAACCGCTGGTACGAAAGTAGGCCTACCGGATAGTCGAGCAGCTCAGCTGCGACAGCGCCTCGCGATAGCGCTCCCGCATGGCCGGATGCGGCGGAGCCAGCCGCACCACGACAGCAACGTCGTTGCCTTGTGCCTCAACGATCAACAGTCCCTCGTCGATCTCGAAACGCTGCTCGGCCAGAAGCCGGGTCTGGGCGGGGTTGAAAAGGCCCATATCCAGCAGATCCCCCGATCCCGAACGGTTGGTCGTGGAATAGATCACATGCCCGTCATTGTTGAACACCGCGACCGACCAGAACGCCAGCGGCAACTCCCCGTTGACGATACCCGGCCCGTCGCCCAGTTCCAGGCGGCACACGCCATAGAGCAGTTCGGGGTCCAGTCCCAACGGATTGGCTTGGCCCGGGGCCAGATCGTCGAACACGACCAGGGTTTCGAGCGGCGCGCTGTCCTCCAGCCGATGCCACACGTCGCGCACTGCCGCGCCGGGCAGGGTGAGAATGACAACCAGATGGATCAGTCCGCCCAGCACCACCCCGCCCAATATCCAGAACAGCAGCCGGCTCATTGACAAGCCACCTTCTCGATTGCCGGCATGGCCTCGATTGTGGTGTTGGCGCCTGAAAAAACCACGGCATCGTAAAGGGTCAGGGCGAGGGTGAACGAACCGGTCCCTTCGATTTCCAGCCAGTTGCCCGGTCCCATGCTGGCGCCGATGCTCGCATTGAGCCCGCCATCGTCCCATCGCGCGACCCGTTCGCTGTGCAGCGCGGGAAGCTCGCGCGAAGCGGCGATGTTTGCGCCCGTCAGGTCGGTTGCCACCAATGTCCAGAAGCTCGCGCCCGGCACCTTGCCAGTCACCCGGTACTGGCACCGCGCGTCCAGCGGATCGCCTGCATCGTCGGTGGCTGCCGTAAATTGCAGCCCCTCGGCATAGCCAAGCTGGAGGTGCCCGTTGCGGGCCAGATAGGCCCGGCTGTAGGGATTCGGTGTCGGCTGCCCGATATCGGGCCATGCGGCCCATGAGCCCACCCGGACCGCCGCAAACAGCCTTCCATCGGTCAGCGCATAATAGCTTGCGCCGAACCCCACCGAGAGGGCGACCGCAAGGCCAACCAACAGTCGGAAAATCAGTCCCAAGACGTCATAGACTTTCGTTTGCGCCGGCAACCGGAGCAGCCGCCTGGTCGATGGTTCCACTCCCACCCTCGGCAAGGGACTGGCGCATTTTCTCCGACAGATCAAGCAGCTTGATCGCCGCCGCCGGGGCCAGCGTTGGCGCGCGTTGCGGCGCCTGCTCGCCGTCCTCGCCGCCTTCGGCATCTGCGATGATGAAGGGGCGCGGCTCCATGTCCACGCCAAAGACCGGCTTCACCTCGATATTGGTATGCGCGTAGGTCATGAATTTCTGCCAGCTCATGGCCGGCAGGCTGCCGCCGGTCAGATTGTTCATGGCCGTGTAATTGTCGTTTCCATACCAGACCGAGGCGACGTAATTGCCCGTATAGCCCACATACCACGCGTCGCGGTACGAACTCGTCGTCCCGGTCTTGCCAGCGCTCGGCACACCCTCGACGACCGCCCGTCCGCCCGTGCCGCCATAATTGACCGCATTGAGGATGTCGTTCATCGACAGCACGATCTGCTCGTCCAGGAGTCGCACGCGGTTCTCGTCGGGATTGGCCTCATAGACCACCTCGCCGCGCAATGTCGTAATGCGCGTCACCCCGAAACCGGTCGCCCGGTAGCCGCCATTGGCAAAAACCGCATAGGCCGAAGCCATGTCGAGCGCGCTGACCGAGGCCACCCCCAACGCCAGCGAACGTGTCACCGGAAATTCGTTGCGGATACCGAGACGATGCGCCATCTCGGCAATCGGCTCGCGCCCGGTCTGGGTCGAAAGCCGGACCGGAACGCTGTTGATCGAAGCCGCCATCGCCGAGCGGATCGTCGTGCCGCCCCGAAACGAACGCCCGTAATTCTGCGGGCACCAATTGCCGATACAGATCGGCGCATCGGTGATCGGGCTGCGTGGCGTCAGCCCCAGCATCTCGAACGCCGTCGCATAAACGAAAGGTTTGAACGCCGAGCCTGGCTGGCGGTTGGGCGCGACGGCCCGGTTGAACTGGCTCTGTCCGTAATCGGTTCCGCCCACCATGGCGCGCACCGCGCCATTGTGTTCCATGACCACCATCGCGCCCTGGCTCACATTGTAGGCGGTGCCCTGTTCGCGCAGCACCGAAATGATGGCGTCTTCGGCATGAACCTGCAGATCGGGGTCTATGGTTGTCCGCACCACGAACCCGACCTCGGTACTGTCACCCACCAGCCGCTTGGTTTCCAGAAACGCCCAGTCCAGGAAATAGTTGGGCGAATTGGCCTCGGCCGAGCGGTCGATCGGTTCGGCCGGCCGCCGCCGTGCCGCCGTCACCTGGCCCTCGGTCAGATAGCCCCCATTGACCATGTTGGAGAGCACGACATTGGCCCGCCCCCGTGCCGCCGCGATGTCCACATGCGGTGCAAACCGGGTGGGGGCCTTGTAGAGGCCTGCCAGCATCGCGGCTTCCGCCAGATCGATGTCCTGCACGGGCTTGCCGAAATAATATTCCGCCGCCGCGACCACCCCGAAATTGCCGCCGCCCATATAGGCCCGGTCCAGATAGAGCTTTAAGATTTCGTCCTTGGAGTAATTGGCTTCCAGCCAGAAGGCGAGGAACAACTCCTTGATCTTGCGCTCCAGCGTGCGTTCATTGGAAAGAAACAGGTTCTTGGCCAGTTGCTGGGTGATCGAGGAACCGCCCTGCAGGCTCGAATCCCCTTCGGCATTGGAAAGCAGTGCCCGGATCGTGCCCCAGACGTCGATGCCGAAATGCTCGTAGAACCGCCTGTCCTCGGTGGCCAGCGTCGCCTTGATCAGAAAGTCCGGAATTTCGGTCAGCGCCACCGAATCATCGGCCCTGATGCCGCGCCGCCCGATTTCGTTGCCGTACCGGTCAAGGAAGATCACCGAATAGTCCTCGGCCCGGTTGAACTCGCCCGATGCCGTCGCGTCCATGGCCGAAAGCGCCAGCGCCACCATCAGCACAGAGCCCATGGCGCCAAAGCTCAAGGCGTCCGACGCCAGCTCGACGAAAATTCGCCGCAGTCCGCGCACGGAAAAAAGCGAGAAGAAATCCTGAATTCTGGTATAGACTCTTCCTGTCGAACGCATCCCGTCATAGAGAAACGAATCCAGCCAGGCGTCGGCCTCGAGCAGCCGGTTCTTGCCTTTGGCGCGTTTCTGCTTTGTGTAAAACGGGTCCTGCACCTTGGGCCTTTTACTGCTCGGGTTCATTTGATTGCCCGTCCGGGTGCGCTCGGTCCCGAACAAATGCTATTGTATGGCGTTAAGCTCCCACCGGTCATCACAATTTTATGTGGTTTTGCCAACGGGGTTAAAAGTGTGGAGTTGGTGCCGCCAATGGCATTCTGGGATGAAAAGCCGCTTGAAGAAATGACCACCGAAGAGTGGGAGGCGCTGTGCGATGGTTGCGGAAAATGCTGCCTGCTCAAACTCGAGGACGAGGACAGCGGCCAGATTTTTCCCGCCAATGTGCGCTGCAAGCTGCTCGACGGCGAAACCTGCGGCTGTTCGGACTATCCCAACCGTCAGGCCAAGGTCCCCGACTGCATCAAGCTTACCCCTGAAAAGGTCCGCGAGATCGCCTGGATTCCCAAAAGCTGCGCCTATCGCCGCATCGCCGAGGGCAGGGGGTTGGCCTGGTGGCACCCGCTGGTTTCGGGCGATCCCGAAACGGTTCACGCCGCCGGCATCTCGGTACGCGGCCGCACCATCGCCGAGGCTGACGCCGACACCTCCGATTGGGAAAGCCACATCATCGACTGGGTCGATTGGGAGCCGGCCGAATAAGGGCCGCCGCTCGCTGTCAGACGGTTCCGGCGGAAAAAAATCGTGATGAACGCTTTCTGAATATCGAGTTCAGGGCCCGTTCCGGCCACCTTGTCTAAACCTGATCCTGCAAGAGGCAACCGGCGGTACGCAACACCCGCCCAACCCAACCAGGAGACGGAACAATGTTTAAAAAGATCATCATCGCAGCTACCCTCGCTGCCAGCTTCGGTGCCGTGAGCGTTCCCGCCATGGCCAACGGTATCTACATCAACCAGTTCGGCTGGGGTCATTCGGCTGGCGGCACCCAGTCGGGCACCGGCAACACCATTGGCGTCTTCCAGGACGGCTGGTGGAATTCGAGCACCCATCATCAATCGGGCCACGGCAATGTTTCCGCCAGCGGCCAGACCGGCTGGAACAACGAGTCGGAAACCTGGCAGAATGGCAATTTCAATGAGGCCGGTGTTGGCCAGTTCGGCGCCAACCACACCTCCGTTCTCACTCAGGACGGCAACGGCAACGTCGCCGCGGGTGTTCAGGTTGGCGATGGCTGCACCGCTTCGGTGGATCAGAACGGGTCGGGCAATGTCGCCGCCTTCGTTCAGGTTTGCCCCTGATCGGCCACGAATGGCTCACCTCATGTCTCAGGCCGGGTAGGGCGAAAAACAGGGCCCACCCGGCATCAAGGAAGGACGCATCCGATGACCATCGATCGCCGCAAGGCCTATTCGCTTTCCCTCCTCGGCACCGTCGTCGCGCTCGTAGCCGTTGGTACTGCCAGCTACGCCCGCTCGACCGACGATGTAGCAGGCTCAACCCGCCCGGTACCGTGCGAAGTGGTGTCGACCGACACTGGCAACGGCTTGGCACTTGAAGCCATCTACAATGCACAAGGCCCCGCAAACGGCACCTACCGTCTTTCGGTCAAGACCGTGGGCGGCGCCAACAGCTCGACAATCAATCAGGGCGGCGGCTTTGCAGCGCACGCCGCCGGTCCCGTCAGCCTTGGCCGCGTGTCGGTCGGCAACGCCCCGGCATACGACATCTCGTTGACTGTCGAAGTGGACGGCGTAACCCACACCTGCCTCGTTCCGAAGGGCGGCTGGGCGTGACAAAATAAGGGCTCCGAAATCGGAGCCCCTTTTTCTTTGCATGCCCCAGGTGCTACCGCACCTGCCGCAACGTCAGACCCGAGAGCACGCAGTCTCCCTCTATGGTCAGCCCGCTGTCACCGGCCACGATCTCGCACGCGATGGGTGTGGGCACGGAGCTGTCGCCGTCGATTTCCTCGATGGTCAGTGATCCCTCGCCCGCAGCATATGTGCCGCTGACATCGGGTTCGGCCGATTCAGCTTCGAGCACCACGCTCTCCCAGGCCGCGAACGAGCCGTCATCGCCGAACAGGAAAGTCAGGCCGTTCGTGCCTGCGCCCTGCGCCACAAACCGCCCGGGCACGATTCCGCTGATTGCAGCCTGAGCCGCCGCGTCCGCTTCGTCCTGAAGGGCTGCGACTTCGGATTCGATCGCCGCCAGTTCGTCGGTCCGATCCGAAAGGGTGGCGGTAAGCGTTTCAAGCTGGGCCTGCACCTCGTCGCGCTGCGCTTGCGCGTCGGCGATCTGGCTTTCCAGTTCCGTCTGCTGTCCCTCGAGATCTGCGACGGTCGTTTCCAGACTTTCCCGCTGCTCCTCGAATTGCGCCTGGCTGGCTCGCAATTGCGCCAGTTGGTTCTGAACTTCTGCCTGCGCTTCGCGCGCGGCCTGCACTTCGCTCTCCATTTCCGCCGAAGTGCGCGTCGCCTGGGCGGCTTCCTGGGTCAACTGAGCCGCGGTTTCGCGCAACTCGGCTTCTTCGCTGCGGGCGGTCTGCAGGCGGCTGCCCACATCGGCCAACTCGGCCGTGCTCTGGGCAATCCGGTCCTGGACCTCCGAGAACGAGCTTTCCGCCTCGGCCAGATTGGACTGCAATTCCTCTATCCGGCCCTCGCGCTCGGCCAGTGCATCGGTGACGGTTTGCAGCTCGGCGTTGGCACCCTCGAGCGCGGCTTGCGCCTCGTCGCGTTCGGCGACAATGCTCTCGCGTTCTTCCGTCAACCTGTTGCGCTCTTGGGTCAGGCTGGCGATTTCGGCCTCAAGATCCTCAAGTGTGGTCCCCGATTCCTCCATGGTGCGCACATCGGTTGCCAATTGGTCGCGCTCGGAGGTCAGTGCATTGATCTCATTGCGCAGGCCTCCGGTGGATGTGGAAGAGGCAAACCACAAGATCACGAAGGCCGCCCAGCCAAGCACGGCGGCAGCGGCAAGTCCGATCACGAGCGGATTTCTTTTGGGGGCGGAAGTTTCGGTGTCGTCCATGGCAAATCCTTTTGGCCCCGTTCTCGGAGCGAATTGGGAAAACGAATAAAGTCCAGGAGCGTCCCGGCAATGGCCCGGCCCCTCACTTTGAACAACAAGCAACGCGCTGCGCAGGTTCCAAAGTGACAGGGCTTTGGCGTCCGGATCAACATTAACGCCAGATAAACGTACCCTTCGAGGTCGGTTCAGCCCGCTTGTCTCATAGTCGCGGTCATGGAGGCGCAACACCGCCGCAACAAACCCAAAGGAGCAGGACCATGGGACGCAACACCAACACCGCAAAGGCCGCCGGCCTCGCACTCGCCATCGCGCTGGCCGCATTCACGGCCCCCGCCAATGCCGGGCAGGTTTCGATCAATCTGAGCCCCGCCAACGCCGAGCAGCAGCAGATGATGCAGGCCGGCCTGGGCTTTTATGCCCTCTATAACGGCATCCAGAACGGCTCGATCACCCAGAACGGAATCAACAACATGGCCGGCCTCACCCAGGGCGGAGGCGGCAATCTCGGCATCGTCCATCAGGAAGGCAACAATCACAACGGAACCCTCAACCAGCAGGGCGGCAACAACAGCTACGGCCTGTTCCAGTTCGGCGAGGGCACCGATGCCCACGTCAACCAGTCGGGCGGCCAGACCGGGCTTGGCTTCGTCTTCGGCTGGTAAATTGCACCGCCATTATGACTGAGGGCGCTGCCCGTCCGGGCATGCGCCCTTCATCATGGCGTTGATTTCCGCCGCTCATGGGCGTAAACGGTCCCGCGCCACGCTGGAGGGGCCGGGACATGCTGGGTGCAACTGCTTACGTCACCGCGTTTTTTACGCTCGTTCTTGCGGGCATGATGCTCGTCCCGATGTTTGTCGATCTCTCGGTCGGCAATCCGGACTGGCAGGCCTTTCTCATTTCGGCGCTCGCCGCCGGCGTGCCATCGGGGTTCATGGTGCTCGCCACACGGCGCGAAATGCCGCCCTTCAGTCTCAAATTCGGCTTCCTGCTCGTGAACATGATCTGGGCGTCCACCTCAATCGTCGCTGCGCTGCCGCTGTTTCTTTCGGGGCTTTCCATCGGGTTTACCGATGCGGTCTTTGAAGCGACCTCGGGCATCACCACCACCGGATCGACAATTCTCTCCGGGCTCGATGACATGCCTCCGGGCCTTCTTCTGTGGCGCTCGATGACGCAGTGGTTCGGCGGGCTGGGCATCATTGCCATGGGCCTTCTGCTCCTGCCGTTCCTCCGCGTCGGCGGCATGCAGATCTACAAGCTCGAATCCTCGGCCCAGGCCGATTCTCCTTTCGCCAGGTTCACCAAGTTCTCATGGGCCATGGTGGGGCTCTATCTCGCCCTCTCGCTCGCCTGCGCCGTCTCCTATTGGGTCGCCGGCATGTCCACCTTCGATGCCATCAACCACGCAATGAGCACCGTCTCCACCGGCGGCTACTCCACCCACGATGCGTCGATGGGCCATTTCGGCCTTCCGGTCCTCGTCGTCGGCATCGTGTTCATGATTGGCGGCGCGATGCCGTTCATCGCGATCTTGCGGGCGGTCACCACCGGACGGATTTCTGCTGCCTTTGAGGCACAGGTGCCGGTGCTGCTCTCGATTCTGGCGGTTTTGAGCTTCGTCGTCTTCTTGTCGGCGCTTGTCCACTGGCCGTCGGACCCAAGTGCACTGGGTGTCCATTCGGCGTTCAATATAGTGTCAGTGGTCACAACCACCGGTTTCGCCTCGACCGACTACACGCTTTGGGGACCGTTCGTGAACGTGGTTTTCCTGCTCGCCACATTCCTTGGCGGCGCGGCTGGCTCGACCAGCGGCGGCATAAAGACTTACAGGCTCATCATAATTTTCCAGTCGCTGCGCAACGGGCTCAAGGAACTGATCTATCCGCACGGCATGTTCGTCGTGCGTTACGAGGGCCGCGAAGTCCCCTGGCAGGCCCTCAAATCGGTGTACCATTTCGTCTCGGCCTTCCTTGCGCTCCTTTTGGCCGTCACACTGATCCTCGGCTTTACCGGTCTGGATACCCTGACGGCCTTCACCGGTGCCCTCACAGCCCTCACAAATGTTGGCCCTGGCCTTGGCGATATCATCGGCCCGGCCGGCAATTTCTCCACGCTCGAGCCGCTGGCCAAATGGGCGCTGATCTTTGCCATGCTGGCCGGACGTCTTGAAATCCTTGCGATTTTTGTCCTGTTCAGTCCCGCGTTCTGGCGGCGCTGAGCAATATTTTTCCCCGCGCCCGCGGCCAATGGTAGGTTGCGTGCTTTTACTTTCCGGCCAGTTCGGCAAGCAGCGCGTCGAGCGAGGCAAAGCTGATACCCATGCCATCGGTCATTCCGGTCGCCAGCGATGCGTCGCGCTGACCCTTGGATTCATAGGTGATTGTCTGTTTGAGCCGCGTGCGGTCATTTTCGGCATGAAACGCGGTCTCGATCAGCATTTTCCCCATGCCGAAATCGTCGTCAAACGACTCGGTCGTCACGAGGCGAACCGGGCGCTCGACCTCGTGAAAGATGCCTTTGAGCCCCATGCTCTCGCCATTCGGCCCTGACCAGACATAGCGATACGTCCCGCCGGGTCGTGGATCGATATCGCACGTCGAAACCCACCACCCGTCCATGCCGGTCATCCAGCGCCGGACGAGATCGGGCTTTGTGTAGCAATCGAAGACCATATCGGCGGGGGCATCGAACATACGCTCGATGGTCACTTCGAGATCGCTCGGTGTCGCAACGGTAAGGGTGGTGGAAAAGCTCATCAGTTCTGTTCCTTTTTGCGTTGAGCCTTCATCTCGTCCAGCAAGGTGTCGAGTCGGGAAAAATTTGCTTCCCAGATCTGACGATAATTCTCCAGCCAGTCCGTGGCTTCCTTGAGCGCAATGCCTTCGATCTTGACCGGGCGCTTCTGTGCATCGCGGCTTCTCGAGACCAGGCCGGCTCGCTCCAACATCTTGATGTGCTTGGAAATGGCAGGCTGGCTCATGTCAAATGGCGCCGCCAGTTCCATCACCGTCGCCTCACCCTCGATCAGCCGCGCCAGAATGGCACGGCGCGTGGGATCGGCCAGAGCGATGAACGTAGCGTCGAGGCGTTCGGATTCGGTCATTGTATAACCATAGAGATTGATAGCTAACCAGTTATATACAGATTGCCTCTCGCGTCAATAGACGGGAGCAGGGACTGAAGAAAAAAATAGGAAATTTTGTCGGCTCTGGCCAACCTGCCACGTCCTGGATGCATCAACGCTGCAAATGGAGACGACCGATGACTGCCACGCCCAATACCGACAAGGAACTCGTGCTTGATCGCCTGATCGATGCACCTCGCGACAAGGTTTACCGTTGCTGGACCGAGCCTGACTTGATCAAGCAATGGTTCGCGCCCAAACCGTGGACCACCCCCAAGGTCGATATCGACGTCCGCCCCGGCGGTGCCTGTACCGTCACAATGGCCGACCCCGAAGGCAATGAATATCCAAACCCCGGCATCTATCTTGATGTGGTGCCCAACGAAAAACTGGTTTTCACCGACGCATTTGCGGCCGGATGGCAGCCCACCGATAAGGCATTCTTCACCTGCGAGCTGACCTTCGCCGACGAAGGCGGCAAGACCCGCTACATCGCCCGCGCCAAACACTGGACGCTGGAAGACAAGCAGCAGCACGAGCAGATGGGCTTCCACGAGGGCTGGGGCCAATGTGCCGACCAGCTCGAAGCGCTGGCCAAGACGCTTTAATGGAAATCGCTGCTATCGGCCGTTCCGCTCGAGCCACGCCACGGCGTGCTCGAGCATTTCTCTTGCGTCGACCAGCAAACTCTCCGCCGTCCCAATCCTGCCCTGCCGCCCCCGGCCGGTATCGAGATGGGACGTCACGATCGCCGTAAAATAATCGATACCGTCAAGTTGCGGTGCAACGGCGTCGGAGGTGTCGAATTCCTCGCTCATCCGCCACACAGTGCCTTCTGGCCCGGCAAACGGCACTTCCCAGCGTTTGATCCGCTTGTGGGGAATATCGGCGAGATATTCCGCGTGGTGAATGAGCGTCATCGTATCACGCGGCGCCCCGACCATCAGCACCTTGCCACCAACCTCGACCAGCTTTGCCAGTGGTGAGCCGGGACCGTAGCCATAATCGAGCGGGTGATCGGCAACCAGCCATTCGGCCCGCGCCCCGATCGCCGCCATCGACGCCCCCGGATTGGCGCTTCGCAGGGCTCCCGGCGTTGTTCTGAGAAACTCGGCGAAGACACCATGATCCCGGACGGCCCGCGAGCGCATCGGATCGAACCCGGCGACTCGGTCCCGCCACGCATCGGGTACGCGGCCCGCTCCGTCCATAAGCTCTTCGTATCGCGCATCCCAGTCGGTATAGGCCACAACGCAGCCCGTCGCCCCGACAGTCTTCATAAGCGCTTCGATCAGCGTATCCGGCCCATTGATAAGGTTGCCCACAGTGCTCATGGCCGCATGAACCATGACGAAATCACCGGGACGAACCCCGATTTCGGAAAGATCGGCAACGAGATCGGTACAAGACAGAAACTTGGGCATGCAGGCGCTCACGAGAGAGTGAACATGAGTTTAAGCGTCAGAACGCCGTGAGGCAACGTGCTTAACACGACCTTAAGTCACTTCAGGCAGATTCACCCCATTGAGTTTGTTCAGTAGCGCTAAGTCACCTCATGCTGTCCCGTTGGGGGCGGACAGCGTATCGCCATAAAGGCGTGACAGGGTGGCTTGCGATTGGAAGCGGAAAAGGTCCCTCCATGCGTAACGACGCCCCTACGATTGAGTTTCCAGTTCTTTCGCGCCGCCGTGCGATGGCGCTCGGCCTGGCTGCTGGCGCAGCGCTCGTTCTCCCGCGCCCGGCTTTCGCCAACGTTCAGAATTTCGTCGCCTCGGTCTGGCCGGAAGCGTCCGCCCGCGGCGTTTCCCGCGCCATATTCGAGCAGGCCTTTGCCGGTTTTGCGCCTTCGGATCGCATCATGAGCCTCACGCGCAGCCAGCCCGAGACGGTCAAGACGACCGGCCAGTACGTGTCTGACGCTGTGTCGTCCGCGCGCGTTTCCAATGGTCAGCGCATGCGTGGCGAGTGGAGCCAGACTCTTGGCGGGACCCAGCAGCGGTACGGTATTCAACCCGAGATCGTCTTGGCCATATGGGGCATGGAAACCAATTATGGCTCGTACATGGGTGGCAACAACGTCATTCACGCACTGGCAACCCTGACCTACGGCAATTACCGGCGTGATTTCTTCAAGAACGAACTGTTGACTGCGCTGCAGATCCTGCAGGCGGGGCATGTCGCCGCGCCGCAAATGGTCGGGTCCTGGGCCGGCGCAATGGGGCACACACAGTTCATGCCCTCCAGTTTTGTGGCCTATGCGGTCGATTACAACGGCAATGGCAGGCGCGACATCTGGAACTCGATACCCGACGCCTTGGCCTCGACCGCCAACTATCTCAAATCGCACGGCTGGCGAAACGGCGAGACCTGGGGCTACGAAGTCCAGCTCCCATCCAATTTCGACTACGGTCGCGCCTGGGATATCGGGAACCAGACCCTCGGTCAGTGGGAGGCCATGGGCGTCCGTCGCACAGGTGGACGGACCTTCCCGCGCGCTGGCGATATGGGACGCATCTTCATGCCGTCGGGCGGCAGCGGCCCGGTTTTCCTGCTGCTGGCCAATTTCGATGTGATCAAGCGCTACAACAATTCAAACAATTACGCGCTTGCTGTCGGCCACCTGGCCGACCGTATTCTCGGGGTCGGTCCCTTTGTCCGCTCGTTCCCTGCCAACGAGACTGGATTGACCCGTTCACAGCGCGAAGAACTTCAAAGTCTTCTCAATCGCAGAGGTTATAATGTCGGCACTCCAGACGGCGTCGTCGGCCCCAAAACTCGCCAGGGAATAATCGCCTTCCAGCGCGCGGCCGGCCTTCTGGCAGACGGTCACGCTTCGAGCAGCCTGCTTTCTGCGCTGCGCTAGGGTCCTTCAGAAGTGAGGACTGGGTAACCATACAACCCATTGGAATTCCATAGAATGCGGGATTTAGGGTAGGCTCTCAGATCGATCCTGAGGGCAAGAGGACCGTCCCATGGTTATGGAAATATCGACGGGCGAGGAGGGACGGTTGGCGGCGCTCAACCGGATGACCGCCGCTTTGGTCACTCCCATCGAGACCCTGGACCACATTCTCGAACTCGCCCGTATCAGCATCGCCCCAATGGTGGCGATCTCCATCGTCGACCGCAACGCCGAGATTGTGCTTGCTGCGCGCGGCATAAACTACAAACGGGTTGAGCGTGACCGCTCCGTCGCTGCTCTTTGCATAGATGCCGGAGAGCCTATAGCGATCGAGGATGTTGCGGCCGACCCTCGCTGCGCCAACCTCGAACGCAGCCCTAGTGGAACCACGATGGGGTCGTGCCTTGGCGTGCCGCTTCAAACCCCCGACGGATATGTCATCGGCACGTTGCTGATGATGGACAATGGCCCGCGCCGGTTTGGTGAGCGGGAGGTCACACTGGCCAGCCACCTGGCCCATCTGGTGATGTCCGAACTGGCATCGCATCAGCCGAGTGAAATCGATTATCTCACCGGCGCTCTGACCCGCAGCAGTTTCCGGACCGAGGTCGACCGCGAATATGCGCGAGCGCTGCGATACGACCGGCCGGCCACCCTGATCTTCGTCGATATCGATGGATTTCACCGGGTCAATTCGGCCTTTGGGGCCGAGATTGCTGACGAGGTTCTCAAATCGGTCGCCAACCGCGCTGCGGAATGTCTTCGAACCACCGATAGGCTCGGCCGGTTGGGCGGAGAAGAGTTCGGCATGCTCTTGCCCGAGACGATGGCCTATGAAGCCAGCCAGTGTGCAGAGCGCTTGCGAGAGGAAATCGGCGGATTGCGCTTCCGGTTTTCCGGCAAGGTCATTTCGGTCACGGCCAGCTTTGGCATAGCCCCATTCGACGCCCGTCTCGGTTCGCCGATACAATGGTTTGCCCAGGCCGACATCGCCCTTTACGAGTCAAAAAAGGCAGGACGCAACTGCGTCAGCTTTGCGGCATTACCAAAAGACACCGGCGCGTTATCGGAGGAAACCGACCCCATCCAGCCTCCGGGGCTACACTGAAGAGCGGGCATACAAGCTCGCAATCTTCCGTTTTTGGAAAGTCTCTGCGCCTGGTTCACCATTCTGCCTTACACAGCGTTATAATGGCTGTGTTAGGCTGAGTTAAAGGCACCAGGAGGTGGCAGGCATGCGCACAAATCTGCGTCGCAACGCCAGGGCGTACGTCCTGAGACACAGGCGAGCCTTCACGCTTGCCGAGTTGATTGCCGATGGTATCATCCACGGCGTTGGCCTGTTGGTAGCCATCATTGCCGGCACAGTGCTGATAACTCTCGCCGTTGTTCACGCGACCGGCGCGGAAATCGCCGCCGTCGCGATCTATGTTGGTTCTTTCGTTGCGCTACTCAGTGCTTCCATGGCGTTCAATCTTTGCCCATTGGGCCCGATCAAGGCCTGGCTCGCGCGGGTCGATCAAGCAGCCATATTTCTGTTCATTGCCGGAAGCTACACACCGCTGCTGGTCGCGCTGGGCGATGTTGCCATAGCCGATAAGCTGCTGATCTTCGTCTGGGCCACGGCCCTGATCGGCATAGCGCTCAAGCTGTTGGTGCCGCAGCATTTCGGCCGTTTGGCCATCCCTTTTTATCTCGCGATTGGCTGGAGCGGCATCGTGGCTTTCCAGGCTCTGGCTGCCGCGCTGCCCACGACGGCGCTCTGGCTGATCGTGGCGGGCGGCGTGGCCTATTCGGCGGGTATCATTTTCCACCTGTGGGAAAGGCTGGCATTTCAGAACGTGCTTTGGCACGCTTTCGTGATAACAGGCGCGACTTTGCATCTGATCGCAATATTCGAGGCGATGGTGCTCACGCGGCTGTAGGGCAGGTTGGTGGCTCTAGGCCACCAACCCCTTGGTCAGTTCCAGCGCCTGCTTTTCAAACAGCCGCCGATAGATACCGCTTTCGCGGCGGATCAGTGCCATGTGATCGCCTTCCTCGACGATCCGGCCCTTGTCAAAGACCAGAATCCGGTCGAGCGCCCGCACTGTCGACAGCCGATGCGCGATAACCAGCGTCGTACGACCGGTCATCAGGCGTTCGATGGCCTGCTGGATCAGCAACTCGCTCTCTGAATCCAGGCTCGACGTCGCCTCGTCCAGGATCAGGATCGGGTTGTTGGCCAGAAACGCCCGCGCAATGGCCACTCGCTGGCGCTCGCCACCGGAAAGCTTGACCCCACGCTCACCCACCATCGTCTCATAGCCCTTCGGCAGGGAGACGATGAAGTCGTGGGCGTTGGCCATTCTGGCGGCGTCCATCACTTCGGAACGCGTTGCACCGGGCCGCGCATAGGCAATGTTGTCGGCCAGGGTCCTGTGGAAAAGGATCGGTTCCTGCTGCACAATGGCGATCTGGCCACGAAGGCTCGCCTGCGTGTGCTCGGCGATATTTTGCCCGTCGATCAGAATCTGGCCGCCATTGATGTCATGCAGACGCTGGATCAGCTTGACGAAAGTCGTCTTGCCCGACCCCGAATGTCCCACCAGACCGACCCGCTCGCCCGGCTTGATCGTCACCGAGAAGTCCTTGTAGAGGGCGGTTTCGTGCCCGCCATACTGGAAGGTCACCCTCTCGAAATCGATCGCACCAGCGCTGACATGGATCGGCGCAGCGCCGGGTCTGTCCGCGACACCATAGGGTGCGGCGTCGAGCTCGACCAGTTCCTCCATCTCGTTGACCGACCGCTGCAGGTTGCGGAAATGCATTCCCACGTCCTGCAGATACCCCTGCAACACAAAAAACGACGTCAGAACGAAGGTAATGTCACCAGCGTTTGCCACACCCTGCAGCCAGAGCAGGACGCCCGTGCCCAGGATCGTTGCGCGCAGGATGAGCAGAGCGGTATCCTGCGTTACGCCGTTGAGATTGTAGCGGTTCCATGTTCTCAGCGTACGCTTCTGCCACTTGGCGACAACGCCGCCCAGCCGGGCTTCCTCACGCGCTTCAGCGCCAAAGCCCTTGACCACGGCGTTACAGCCGATGGCGTCGGACAAGGCACCGCCGACCTTGGTGTCCCAGGCATTGGACAGCGAAGCCGCCGGCGAGACGTAAGCCACCGTGATGCCGATGGTCCCGGCAATAAAGAGCAGCGATCCAAACCCGATCACCAGCCCCATGACCGGCCAGAACGAGGCCAGCAGCACCGTCGTGCCCACCAGCATGATCGTTGAGGGAAAGAGCGCGACAAGCAACGTGTCGTTCAAGAGATCGAGCGACCACATGCCGCGTGTGATCTTGCGCACGGTGGAACCGGCGAAAGTGTTGGCGTGCCAGTCGGTCGAGAACCGCTGCACGCGGTGGAAGGTCTCGTTGACCACATCCGCCATCATGAACAGCGTCAACCGAATGATGTTGCGGAAGGCGCCGAACCGCAGAACAACCGCACTCGCACCGAGGGCAACGAGAATGCCAAGGGCGGAAAGCGTCGCGTCCAGGGTTGCCTGGTCACCCACCGAACCCGATGCGATGGCCTCCACAAGGCGGCCGGCGAAATAGGGCGTCATCACGTCGGCCAGCGTCGCCAGCATGATGAAGCCCAAAATTGCAGCGATGCGCCAGGGCTGGCGTCGCCAATGTCTGAAGGTGTAACCAAGGACGGCCCGATAGGTCGCTCCGTTGATATCGAGTTTCTTGCGAGTCATGTGTCACGATACCGGCTGCCGCGGATGCAGGCGCACCGGTCCTATAAACTGAAAATGGTATGGCCGAACGACAGACGGATTTGTGCCCGTGTGACGGTCGCTTCAAATGAAGGAAAATGCGCGGCGGCCTTCAGAGGCGGCGAACGCGGGGCGTGGCTGGCAACCTAACGGTGGCGCTCATAACCCTGGGAGGGGGCGGTGATACTCGTCAATGCAACGCCTCCTTGTAGGTTCGCGCCAAACAATCACATTCTTATAAATGCGAAAAAATGTCTCGCCAAGAGCCTCGGCGTAGAAAAATTTACCGCTTGCGAAAGGGTGGCCAGAAAGCCACGGGCAATGGTCGGGCCGGATGGGCTTCCGCATTCTTCTTTTCAGCCGCGATATCGGCATCGGCGGTGGTGACGGGGCGGACGGCCTTCTTCGCCAGCTGGCGCTCTCGCATCCAGATATAAAGCCCCGACCCGATAACGATCGGTCCGCCAACATACAGCCACAGCGTGGGCGGCTGATTGAAGATCAGCCAGCTCGACAGCGTCATCCAGATGATCTGGCTATAGCCGAAAGGCGCCAGAATAGATGCCGGTGCATATCGATGGGCGATGATCGAAATCTGGTGCCCGGTCATCGCCGCCAGACCCACGCCCAGAAAGATGATCCAGGTCAACGGGCCATCGGGCCAGGTCCAGTTCGCGAGGGCAAACGGCAACAGGCAAACGGTGCCAACCAGCCCGGCATAGAGCTGCAGGCTGGCCGTGGTTTCGGTCTCCGTCAGCTTGCGGGTCAGGATGAAATAAAAGCCGGCTGAAAGGATGCTGCCCAGAGACAGAAAAATCGCCCAATGGAAACTGGCGTCCCATGGCTGGATGATGATGACGATACCCACGAACCCCGCCAGAATGGCCATCCAGCGCCGCCAGCCGACCTGCTCGCCGAGAAACGGGACGGACAGGGCGGTGATGAGCAGCGGCATCCCGAACATGATCGAGGACGTCACCGTCAGCGGCAGATAGAGCAACGCAAAAAAATTGAACGCTGTCATGCCAAGGAGCCCGAAACCGCGCAGGATTTGCAGCACAGGTCGCCCCGTCTTGAAGCTGGCCAGCCCCAGTTGAGGCAGAAGCAGTCCGGCCATGAAGGCGAACTGCACGAAATAACGCCCGAACGCAACCTGGGTGGGCGGCATGCCCGAAAGTGCCATCCATTTGGCGCAGGTGTCGCAGATCGTGAAGAAAATATAGGTGACAAGCGCCAGGCCGATCGCAAACAAACGGCGGTCCTGGTGCCCGATGGTCGAACTGGACATGAAGTACGCCTGGCAGGAACGGGGAGGTTATGGCCGAACCTAGCCCAATTGCATCACTATGCAAGGGGCCATTTCGTATGCAGCACTGCGCCGCATATGAAATGGAGATGCCGGCTCCCAGAGCCGGCATTCTCTCTATTCGGGAAGGATGCGGACAGCGCCCAGATCGGCGCTCGAAGCAAAGGCGGCATAGGCCTTGAGGGCGGTGGTCACCTTACGCTTGCGCGGCGCTTCCGGCTTCCATGCATCGGCTCCCTTGGCATTCATGGCAGCACGACGACGCTCCAGCTCGCTGTCGGAAACCATAAGGTTGATCGTGCGATTGGGAATGTCGATTTCGATCCGGTCGCCAGCTTCCACTAATCCGATTGCGCCACCCTGCGCTGCCTCGGGTGAAACGTGCCCGATGGAAAGCCCCGATGTGCCGCCCGAAAAGCGGCCATCAGTCAGCAGGGCGCAGGCCTTCCCCAGTCCTTTGGACTTGAGATAGCTGGTCGGATAGAGCATTTCCTGCATGCCCGGCCCGCCCTTGGGGCCTTCGTAGCGGATGACGACCACGTCGCCCTCCTTCACCTTGCCGGTCAAAATGTCGGAGACCGCATCGTCTTGGCTTTCGAAAACCACAGCCTTGCCGGTGAATTTGAGGATGGACTCGTCAACGCCGGCCGTTTTGACCACGCAGCCATTGAGCGCGATATTGCCCTTGAGCACGGCGAGCCCACCATCCTTGGAAAAGGCATGCTCGGTGGAGCGAATGACTCCGTCCTTGCGGTCGAGATCGAGTTCGGCCCAGCGATTTTCGGTCGAGAAGGCTTGCGTCGTGCGTACACCGCCCGGTGCGGCCATAAAGAACTGACGCACGCTTTCTGAATTGGTCCGCGAAATATCCCAGCGATCCAGCGCGTCACCCAGGGTTGCGCTGTGAACCGTGGGCAGATCGCGATGCAGCAGATTGGCGCGATCAAGCTGGCCCAGAATGCTCATGATGCCACCGGCGCGGTGGACGTCTTCCATGTGAACGTCCTGCTTGGCGGGGGCTACCTTGCACAACACCGGCACCTTGCGCGACAGCGCGTCGATGTCGTCCATGGTGAAATCGACCTCGCCTTCATAGGCGGCGGCAAGGATATGCAACACGGTATTGGTCGAACCGCCCATGGCGATATCGAGCGCCATGGCGTTCTGGAAAGCTTTTTTCGTCACGATCGAACGCGGCAGAACGCTTTCGTCGTCCTGCTCGTAATAGCGACGGGCGAGGTCGACGATCAGATGGCCCGCCTCCAGAAACAGTCGCTTGCGGTCGGCGTGGGTTGCCAATGTGGAACCGTTCCCCGGCAGCGAAAGGCCCAGCGCCTCGGTAAGGCAGTTCATCGAATTGGCGGTAAACATGCCCGAGCACGACCCGCAGGTCGGGCAGGCGGCCTCCTCGATTGCGGCGACTTCTTCGTCCGTGTAGCTGTCATCGGCGGCAACCACCATGGCATCGACCAGATCGAGGGCCTGCAACTTGTCGCGATGAACGACCTTGCCTGCCTCCATCGGGCCGCCAGAAACGAAGACCACGGGAATATTGAGCCGCATTGCGGCATTCAGCATGCCCGGCGTGATCTTGTCGCAATTGGATATGCAAACCATGGCGTCCGCACAGTGCGCGTTGACCATGTACTCGACACTGTCGGCGATCACCTCGCGGGAGGGTAGGGAATAGAGCATCCCGTCATGGCCCATCGCGATGCCGTCATCGACCGCGATCGTGTTGAATTCCTTGGCCACACCACCGGCGCGCTCGATTTCTCGCGCCACCATCTGCCCCAGGTCTTTCAGATGCACATGGCCCGGCACGAACTGGGTGAAAGAATTGACGACGGCAATGATCGGCTTGCCGAAATCGCCATCCTTCATGCCGGTGGCGCGCCAAAGGCCGCGGGCGCCGGCCATGTTGCGGCCATGGGTGGTTGTGCGAGAGCGATATGCGGGCATGAGGTCACCTGCGGAAAAAGAAAAATTGTCGGCTCTTGGCCCGTCCCGGTCGGCGTCTCCTCGGTCACCGCCGGAACCACCCCCTATCTCTAACGCCGCTGGGCCGGAGTGTAAAGACAAACCGTACCGTAACGTACGGTACGGCAGAAATTTGTTCTGCTCGGTTGCCCCGGCGGGCCGGATCGCGCAATAGATCACTTTTTGGAAGTTTCGCCTCGGGGAGGGCCTTATGTCGGTCTGGACAATCTTGCTGGTGATCGCGGTTCTTGCGGTCGCAATCGTTGGCGGCTTCTATGTGTGGTGGAATACGCGCGTCAAAACGTACACTCCCCAATTCGGCACAAAGCCGTCCATTCCCTCTGCCCAGCCCCAGGGCGCTGTTCCCATGCTCAAGATGCCGACGGCGCGCGGCTGGGTTGGCGGCACCAAACCAAGAACGGCGGCGGGCCTCAAGGTCGCCGTGTTCGCCGAGAAACTCAAGCACCCCCGCTGGGTCTATGCGCTGCCCAATGGCGATGTGCTGGTCGCTGAATCTGCAACCATTCCCCGTAAGGTCAGCGGCTTCATGGATTACGCCATGAACCGCACCATGAAACGGGCGGGGGCGACGTTTCCCAATGCCAATCAGATCACGCTGTTGCGTGACGCGGATGGCGACGGTGTGCCCGAAATCCGCGAAGTGTTCCTCAAGGGCCAGCACCAGCCTTTCGGCATGGCCCTGATCGGCTCGACTCTCTATGTGGGCAATTCCAACAGCGTTGTTGCTTTCCCCTATGAGGATGGCCAGACCAGCATCGAGGCTCAGGGCAAGACCATTTTCACAATGAAGGATGGCGGCCACTGGACCCGGAACCTTATCCCCAGCGCCGACGGAACCAAGCTCTATGTTGCGATCGGTTCACTGTCCAACATTGCTGAAGAAGGCTTTGAAGTCGAGGAGGGTCGGGCCTGCATTGTCGAGCTCGATCTGACGACAGGCCAGAATCGCGAGTTTGCCGGCGGCCTGCGCAACCCGGTCGGCATGGCCTGGGAACCGCCGGACGGGAAATTGTGGACTGTCGTCAACGAGCGTGATGGTCTGGGCGACGAAACACCTCCTGACTATCTGACTTCTGTAAAAGATGGCGGCTTTTACGGATGGCCCTATTCGTATTGGGGCGACACGGTCGACGACCGCGTGCAGCCGCAGCGGACCGATCTGGTCGCCAAGGCAACGGCGCCCGATTATGCACTTGGCGGGCATACGGCTTCGCTGGGGCTGTGCTGGCTGCCGGCCGGTACGCTCCCTGGTCTTCCTGAGGGCATGGTGATCGGTCAGCACGGCTCCTGGAACCGCTCGAAGCTTTCGGGCTACAAGGTTATTCTCGTGCCCTTTAAGGACGGAAAGCCGTCAGGCGAACCCATTGAAATCCTTGGCGGCTTCCTTTCCGAGGATGAGAAATTCTCCAATGGCCGCCCGGTGGGCGTCGCTCTCGCCAAGGATGGTGCATTGCTGGTTGCCGACGACGTTGGTCACATCGTCTGGCGCGTAACCGCCGCTTAGTCGGTGATCCCGATTTCCTGACGCGCCTTGCGCGTCAGGCCGGCGGCCACAAGCGCATAGGAGCGCTTCACATAGGCTTCGAGTTCGGACGCGGACAGCGGTGCTCCTTCCGCGACCGATACCCATTTGCGCTTGGCAAAATAGGGAGCCTGGTCGACGCCATCGAGCGTTGTGAGCAGTTCAAAGCTCTCTTCGGTGCATTTGAAGGTGACATGCGCTTCATCCTTGTCGGCGCTCAAAAGAACGAACACCTTGCCGCCGACCTTGGCGACATGGGACTCCCACTGATCGACCAGTGAGGTCCCCGCCATTGCCAAAACGAAGGTCTCAAAACCCTTCTTGCCGAAGATACCGGCGGCCATGATTCACAGCACCTTGGAAACGGCGAGAAATCCGTTCCGCTCGCGGTTTGCGGCAGTTATCGATTTCTCCGATCCCATGGCAACGATATGCCCGTTGCGGGCGACTTCATCGAGAAGATCCGCCGCCTTTGCGAAATCGGCTTCAGAGGTCGAGAGCACCTGCTCGCGGCGCTTTTGCCGGTAGTCTTCGGTCACGCCCGTCAGCGTCCGAACCAGCGCGGTATAGCCCTTGGCATCGGGCAGAAGATAAGGGTCGAGATCACCGATTGTGCCGATGATGGAACGGGCGATGTCGGACTGTGAAACGCCCTTGCGCAGATAGGCAGGGGCGGCGTCGTAGATCTCGAGCGTTGCGACCAGATTGGGGTCGCGATAGGAGCCGAACGCATAGGTGTCGGCGAGAGGATTGAAGCTCGCGAACCCTCCATACGCTCCGCCTTCGACGCGAACCTTGTCCCAGAGATAGGTGGTGCCGAGATATTTGGTGACCACCGACAGCGCGCCCGACGGCTCATGGCCGAGCGCCTTGAGGTTCACCCCCTTGGCAACGTAGTTGACCTGAGCCGGAATGGTCAGGCCCTCATTGGCCGGATGGGGCAGGGGCGACCAGTCGGCCCGGACAAAATCGTGACGCGGGAGACGCTGGATGAAGGCTCTGAGCTCGTCCGCAAACCCCGGCCATGCCGCACCATCGGTTGTGACATTGGCAATTGCCGCATTGGCGTTGATGAGATGGGCGCGAATATCCTCAAGCGCCGATTGGACCGAAGCCCAGTCGTTCTCGATCTTTTGCGCCAACTCACGCAGGAACAGCAATTGGGTGACGCCGCCAGTCTGCTCGGATAGCCAATCGGCTTCGTGCAGCGAGGCGCGGAGCCGGGTGAAGACATATTGGTGGCCCGAAGGGACAAGCGAGGCCTCGGTTCGCGCCTTGTCTTCCGCAACGATCTGACGGATGCGATCGCGATTGTCCAGCCGGGCATCGGTCAGGATATCATGAACGATATCAAGCATCTCATTGGTTTTATCGGATGTGGCCTTGGCCCGGAGGATCAAAAAGGCAGCCGCTTCGTCGCTGTCGAGGATTGCCGAATTGAGGCGCGAAATCCCGATGCCGCCAGTCGAGCGCCCGATGCGCTGTGTGAGCGCGACGAAATCGGCTTTGGAGGTTCCGGTCTGCTTGAGTGCGCGGGAAAACAGCGGGAGATAAGGCAGCAGCTCGCGCGGCAGGGTTTTGAGATCGAAGCCAAGATCGAGATAGACGATACCGTTTGTGGCGATGTCGTGATAGAGCGTCCGCACACCCTCAACTGCCAATTCCTCAGTGGGGATGCTCATCCCCTCGCGCGGCAGATCGTCCACTGTCAGGGTCGGAATTTTCGCGAGCTCTTCGGGCTTGTCGGGAGTGTTCTGCAGGGCCTTGAGCTTCTTGGTGGTCTCGACCGCGGCGATGATGTCGTCGTCGTTCATCGCCGCGCGCGCAGCATCGAGCCGTGCCCGTTCGACCGCCTCTTCGCGCTCGGCCTGCTCCGGATCGGGGCGCAGGACCAGAGTGGTGCGGTGGGTGTTGTCGAGCAGATTGGTGCGAATGAGATTTTCGATAACCTTCTCACCCGAGGCGATGCGGGCCTTGAGGCTCGTCAGCGCCTTTTCAAAGCGCAGCCCGTCGAGCGGATCGCGGCCATAAAGCCAGTTGCTCAAGGCGCCGAAAAAGTAAGCAATTCCGCGAGGATAGCCGCCGGTGTTCCGTTCGCGCAACTCGAACTCCAGCGAGTTGAGCGTCGCTTCAATCGTCGCATCATCAATGCCATGCTCGGCCAGATGGGCGAGGGTGTTGAGGATCAGGGTCTCGATCCGGTCCGCATCGTCCCCATCCGCGCCCCGCAAGCCGAAATTGAGAACCGGCTGGGACAATTCGATGGCCGAGGAAATGATGGCTTCACCCAGCCCGGATTCGATCAGGGCCTTGTGCAGCGGCGCCGCGGAATTGCCGACCAGTGCGCGGCGCATGACAGTGCGAGCCAGCTGTTCCTCGATGTCATCGGTCGGATCGACCATCCAGTTCAGTGTGACGAAGGACGATCGCTTGTTGGCGTCGTCGGCCGGATAGGTCTTTTCATAGCGACGCGGCGCATCGAAGCGCTTTTGTGGCGTATGTGCCGGTGCTTTATCGCCTCTTTCAAAGCGCGAGATCACGGCATCGAGCAGTTCAAGCCGCTTCTCGGGGTCGTCGTTTCCGTAGAAAATGATCTGGGCGTTGGAAGGGTGATAGTAGCGTTTGTGGAAATCTCTGAACTGTTCGTAGGTCAGGTCGGGCATGACCCGCGGATCGCCGCCACTATAATTGGAATAGACTGCGTCGGGGAAAAGTGATTGCAGCGCGTAGGCGTAATTGACCTGGTCAGGTGACGAAAAGCCGCCCTTCATTTCATTGAAAACCACGCCCTTGAAGATCAGCGGGTCATCGGGGCTTTCGGCCTCGTAATGCCAGCCCTCCTGCTGGAAGGTTTCGCGGGTCAGGAGCGGAAAAAACACCGCGTCCAGATAAACTTCGGTCAAGTTGTAGAAATCCGCGAGGTTCTGGCTGGCCACCGGATAGACGGTCTTGTCCGGAAAGGTCATCGCGTTGAGGAAGGTGTGCAGAGAACCTTTGAGCATCTCGACAAACGGCTTTTTGACGGGGAACTTTTCCGAGCCGCAAAGCACTGAATGCTCGAGAATGTGGGGCAAGCCGGTGGAATCGTCGGGTGGGGTGGCAAAGGATACGCCGAACACCTTGTTCTCGTCGTCGTTAATGAGCGAAAGTACCTCTGCGCCGGTCTTTTTGTGCCGGTAATGGCGCACCAAGGCGTTGACCTCGTCGATCTGCTCTTCGGCGATCAACTCATAGGCGGGGTGGTGCGACATGGAGGGCTCCTCTTGGGCGGGACGTGTGCGACAATGTAGGAGTGAGCATGGCCGCTGCCAACCTCCCGCAAACAATGTCGTGAAAATGTATGGACTTGAGCGTTCGGGGCCACCACATTGATCAATAATGAAAAATATCGCGGGAGACCGGGCGGATGAATCGATTTGGGTTGGCGGCGATGATGGCTTTGGCTGGATTTTCGGCTGCCCCGATACCCGCGCTGGCCCAGACCGCACCCGAACGTTGCGCCGCTATCGGACCGGCGAGCGAGCGGCTTGCCTGCTATGATTCGATTTTTCGTTCGGGTCAGTTCACCGGCGGCAATGGCGAGACCGATGCCGATCAGGGGCTCTGGACGAGTGGCATCGAGGTTTCCCAGATCGAGGGAACGGAGGTGCCATTTGCAACGCTCGAATCCGAGCAGCTGATTCCCGCACTGGCCGGTGGGCGAGCGCCGGCTCGCCTGACGGTGTTGTGCGTCGATGGCGAGACCACGCTTCAGTTCAGCTTTGCCGGCTCGGCCATGGGCACTCCGACGTCCAATAGCGCCGCGATCACGCTCCAATACGACCGCCAGCCCCCCAGGACCCAATCGGTCGATCTGTCCCCCGATCGGCTGGCTATCGGATTTTTCGAAACCGAAGAAGCTCGGGCGGTGATCGGGCAACTGCAACAGACCCAGCGGCTGTTGGTGCGCGCCACGCCGCAGTCCCAGCGCTCGGTGACGGTCAGTTTCCGGCTCGAGGGAATCGAGACGGCACTGCAGCCGGTCCGCTTGGCCTGCGGATGGTAAAGGCAACGCCTTAAGCCGTCACATTTATTTAATGCAAGTAAAGTTTGATTGTTGTGGAACGCACTCGCCGCTTGTACGTTTTCTGACGGGCAGCCGCATCGTTTTTGTGGCCGCAGACTCATAACTTTTTCAAAATTTACAGGAGATTGCTCATGGCTACGCGACATTCAGCACGCGGAGGCAGGACTCCGGTTGCGAAGGCGTTTATGGGAGGCGCGGTTGCCGCTGCCCTCATGCTGTCCACGAGCATGGTGTCCGCACAGATTACGCCAGTCGAAATCGAAAGTGGCGACAATTCTTTGTTTTCCTCTCGCGTACTGACCACTGATCTTTCCAATCCGTGGGCGCTGCGCTGGGGTCCGGACGACATGATCTGGGTCACCGAGCGCACCAGCGGTGAAGTTACCCGCGTCGATCCGACGACGGGAGCCCAGCAGCTGCTCCTCACGCTCGATGACGTTTATACCGGGCCACAGCACGAGGGCCTGCTGGGTATGGCGCTCCATCCCGAACTGCTCGAGGGCACGGGGAATGACTACGTCTATATCGGCTACACGATAAACAACGGCACGGCCGAAGAGCCCGACCCCTCCGCCCAGATCGTGCGCTTCACCTACGACGAAAGCCTCCAGCAACTCGTCGATCCGATGGTCCTGATCGAGGGCCTGCCGGCGTGGAACGATCACAACGCTGGGCGCGTCGTATTTGGACCTGACGACAAGCTCTATTATTCGATCGGCGAACAGGGCGCCAATTTCGGTCGCAACCTGCGCCGGCCCAATCTGGCCCAGGCCCTGCCGACCCAGGATGAGGTCGAGAGCGAAGATTGGCACACCTATTCAGGCAAGATATTGCGGCTAAACCTCGACGGCTCGATTCCCGAGGACAATCCCGAGATCGAAGGCGTCAAAAGCCACATCCTGAGCTATGGGCATCGCAATCCCCAGGGCATCGATTTCGGACCCGATAGTACGCTCTATGAAACCGAGCATGGTCCTGCCAGCGGCGACGAATTAAACATCATCGAGCCCGGCGGCAATTACGGCTGGCCCAATGTTTCTGGCTATATCGACGATCAGGCCTACACCTATATCAATTGGAGCGAAGCGCCCGAGGATGTGGACCAGAACGCCGACCCGCTGCCCGAAAGCGTGCCGCAGTTCGCAGAAAGCGACTTTGAAGGCGACATGGTCGATCCGCTGGCGGCCTATTGGGTGGTTGAGAACGATTATCCGATCGGGGAAATCTGCGGCTATATCTGTGATCCCACCATCGCTCCGTCTTCTGTCCGTTACTATGACGCGGGCGAGAACGGCATCGCCGAATGGGACAATTCGCTGCTGATCCCGACCCTCAAGCACGGCACGCTTTATGTGCAGGCGCTGAGCGAAGATGGAACGGAGGCTGAGGGCCTGCCGACCGCCTGGCTTTCGACCCAGAACCGCTATCGCGACGTCATCGTTTCGCCCGACGGCAGGACGGTGTTCATCGCAACGGACGCGTTTGGCTCGGCCGCGCAGAAATTCGGCGAGGGGCTCAACACGTCCGTGTTGCACAATCCCGGTTCGATCCTGATGTTCACCTATGGTGAAGAAGGCGGCGGTCTGGGCCTTGTCGAAGGCAATGACCACGACGCCGCGCCAGCCACAGATGGGGCCGCGGGCCCGGCAGAATGGGAAGATCCCAACACCGGGAACGAATCTGCGCCCGCCGAAGGTGAAATGGGCGACGAAGCGGCTGCCGGTGCCATCACCAGCGAGTCTGACGTCACCGAAGTCGCCAATCTGGGCGCCCCCAAATTTGCCGCCAATTGCGCCATGTGCCATGGCGCCGGCGGGCAGGGGGGAGCCGGTGCGGTGCTGGCCGGAAACGAAAATCTGGCGGACGCCAGCTTCGTTGCCAACACCATCGTCCACGGCTTTGGCTACATGCCCGCTTTCGGCAGCCAGTTCAGCGACGAAGACATCGCCCAGATCGGGACGTATATCCGCAATTCGTGG
The DNA here is from genome assembly GCF_025854335.1 of Pelagibacterium flavum. Lineage (NCBI taxonomy): Bacteria > Pseudomonadati > Pseudomonadota > Alphaproteobacteria > Hyphomicrobiales > Devosiaceae > Pelagibacterium > Pelagibacterium flavum. Next base: position 3,001,542 of record NZ_CP107716.1, on the reverse strand, counting down.
GGCAATGATTTCGGCGTGCTGACGACCGAAGACGTTCAAGCGGCCCGCTAGTGTGCGGTGCCTCTAACCCAAGGTTCTGGAAAGGCGGGAGCGATCCCGCCTTTTTCTTTTTGTCGTGTCGGAACGGAATAGGCTGCCGCGTCCTTGAGGAGGAACATGAGAGGAGAACCATTATGGCGCATTTAAAGGACAAGGTTTCGTCGGCCATCATCGCGGTCGGCGACATAGAGCGCGCGCGCAAATTCTACAGCGAAACGCTCGGCCTCGAACTGGAGGAGGACGGGATGGGCGGCGTGCTGGTGTACAAGACGGGCAGTACCCGTCTGCTCGTCTATCCCTCCGACTTTGCCGGCACCAACAAGGCCAACGCCGTGGTCTTCGATTGCGGAGGGGATATTGAGGGGATTGTAGAAAGCCTGCGCGGCAAGGGCGTCACCTTCGAGCACTATCCCGACATGGGCCTCGATTTCGAGAACGGCATCCACAGCTCGGGCGACTTCAAGATGGTCTGGTTCAAGGATCCCGACGGCAACATCTTGCACTTGAACAGTGCTTGAACGCGCCGGTTGAAGGGGCGGAACTGTGTTTCCGCCCTCAGGTTCGGCTTCATGGCAGAAGCGGCCGCCGGGAATCAGATGGTCAATGATTTCCGGTGCATTTGATCGTCACAATTGGGCCGATCAAACGAAGGCGACGTCCAGGGCGTTGGCATAGGAAGGTGCCTTTGGCTGATGGCTTGGGACGCTGTAGGTATTGGCCGCTGGTGACTGCAGGTGGCGTTCGAGCAGGGAAAGGATCCCGGTGTCGTCCTCTGCATCGAATTTGCGTGCGAAAAGGTCGGGGCTCCGTCGAAGCTGGTCGAGATCTTTCTCCCCGTAATTGCGGGGGCGCAATTTGATATCGCCATCCGGAACCCAATCGATCATGCGCAAATCGTCGTTCATAACGATGCCCTGATCTCCGCTGTTCATGATCACGGTCTGGAAGAACGCCTCATCCGCAATGAAGCTGTTGCGATAGAATGTCTTGAACCGGTCAGCCCGGGGATCATGACAGACAAACTCGCAAAAGCTGCGGGTGACCGCTTTCCACTGTGTCCCGATAAAGGGCGTGTCGCTTGAGAGGAAGGGACGTGCAACGCCGGTTGCGGTCATCTTTCCTCGCTCTTCGACGAACAGGTGGCTGATCCGGTTCAGGGTGTCGGGACGTTCCTTGCGCTGATCGAGCGCGCAAATAAACTGCTTGCCGGGGTTTGCGGCGAAGAATTCGCGGATATATTTCTGGCTCTTGAGCGGAAAATCCTGCCCTGACAGATTGATGTAGTGGGTCCAGCCGCTATCCATTTCGAGCAGTCGGGCCATGCCACGCAGCTCCGCTTCGACGAGGCTGTACCCGCCCCAAAGCGCATCCTGCGGCTCCAGGAGTTCAACGCCCTGGTAGGGCTCGAGGAAGGCCGAAATGTCGTTCGCCAGTTCGGCGCCCGAGGTTTTGTCCACATGGACAACATATTGGTTCCCCGTCAGGTAAATCGCCTTGAAGAGACGCTTGAACTGCGCGGGATAACGGTGAACGAGCACAAAATAGGCGATCATCAGGCATACCTCTCCAGATCGCTGCCGCCAGCTGTCGGAAGCCTGGAGTACAGCGACTGCGTTTCCTGTCTCAGGAAAACCAATCAAATCCATTTCTGATCGAAAAGAGACAACGCCGGACAGAACTGCGCTCCGATGAGCGACACAGCGTATTTAACTATATGGCGATTGAAAGCGGCTATTACAAGGAGCGGCGGAAAGGGGCGGGAGTTCCCGCCCCTCGCCAGTATGGGTACGGGGCCAGCGCCCCTCGCTCTAATGCCCCTTCATCTTGCGGATCTCACCCGACTTTATCTTGGCGAAATACTGGTTCACCTCGCGTTTGACGACCGGCATCAAGAGGTACAGCCCGATGATGTTGGGCAGCGCCATCGCAAAGATCATCGAGTCCGAAAAGTCGATGACGGGACCCAGGCTCATCGAGGCGCCGATGATCACGAAGACGCAGAAGATGATCTTGAAGACATTTTCCTTTTTCTTGCCCTCGCCGAACAGATAGGTCCACGATTTGAGCCCGTAATAGGACCAGCTGAGCATTGTCGAAAACGCGAACAACAGCACGGCCAGCGCAAGGATATAGGGAAAGAAGCTGAACTGCGCGCCGAAGGCGGCCGAGGTCAGCTCAACACCCGTAAGCCCGGTGCTGAGCGAGCCGGTGAAGATGATGACCAACGCGGTCATGGTGCAGATCACCACCGTATCGATGAACGGTTCGAGCAGCGAGACGATGCCTTCGGTTGCAGGCTCCTTGGTGCGCACCGCCGAGTGTGCGATGGCCGCCGAGCCGATGCCGGCCTCGTTGGAAAACGCAGCGCGCCTGAAGCCCTGGATCAGCGCGCCGATGGCACCGCCCGCGACGCCTTCGGGCGAGAACGCTCCGCCGATGATCTGGGAGAAGGCCCAGCCGATGGAACCGATGTTCATCAGGATGATGACGAGCGCGGTGCCGACATAGAGGATGCCCATGAAGGGCACGATCTTTTCGGTGACCTTGGCGATCGACTTGATGCCGCCGATGATTACCGCGCCGACGATGAGCGCCATGACCAATCCGAACAGCCAGCCGAAGCCGGCGAGCGGGCTGTTTCCGTTGCCGCCCGTGACGTTGACGAGTTGCTGGAAGGACTGGTTGGCCTGGAACATGTTGCCCCCGCCAAGCGCCCCGCCGATGCAGCAGATGGCGAAGAATACGGCGAAGAATTTGCCCAATCCGGTCATGCCGCGCTCGGCGAGGCCCTTGGACAAATAGTACATCGGACCGCCCGAGACACGCCCGTCGGGCAGCTCATTGCGGTATTTGACGCCCAATGTACACTCGGTGAACTTGGACGCCATGCCCAATAGACCGGCCAAAATCATCCAGAATGTCGCCCCCGGACCCCCGACGGCGACGGCGACGCCAACCCCGGCGATATTGCCCAGGCCGACCGTTCCCGACAGAGCCGTGGCCAGAGCCTGGAAGTGAGAGACCTCACCCGCATCATTGGGATCGGCATAATCGCCCCGCACCAGTGCGATGGCGTGGCCGAACACCCGGAACTGGATGAAGCCGAAATAGAGGGTGAATACGGTCGCGGCCAGAACCAGCCAGCCCACGATGAGGGGGAGGTCCACGCCTGCGATGGGCACGGCGTAAAAGATGACGCTGACGACAGCGTTGGAGATGGGTGAAATGGCGTCGTTGACCATCATGTCGATGGTTCGGGTGGTCTCCTCGATGGTCTCCTGCGCCACGGCCGCGGATTCGGCGGCTTCCTCGGTTGCCTCCTGCCCGAAGGCGGGGAGGGCGAACAATGGCAGCAGCAGCGCCAGTGCCAAAAACAGTTTTCTCATTTTTGATATCCCCTTGAACCTTCGCTCCGGCCCGTTTTGCCGTCGGACGCGGGCGAAGTTTTTGATTGGTGCGACGCCTTACGGAACCACGGTGACCGGAACCGTGGCGATCTGGACGAGCGCCATGGTCAGCCCGCCAAGGAGGCGATCGGTGAGCTTGCGCGAGCCCTGCCGGCCCACAAAGATCTGCCTGGCGCCCGACGCTTTGGCGATGTCTGAAATGATCTCGCCGGCGTGGCCATATCGCACCTCATGGGTGGTGGTGATGCCCATGGCGCTGTATTTCGCGGCGACCGGCTCGACGACCCTTGCGGCGCGAACCAGTTCTTCCTCGCGGCGCTTGTGGCGTTCGGCCAGCTCTTCCTGACTTAGAAAACTGTAGGGCGACCATTCGAGTACCAACACCAGATGCAGCGTGGCGCCCGATGTTCTGGCGTGGCTGGCCGCAAGATCAGCGGCGCGCCCCGAAGCTTCGGTCCCGTCGAAGCCCACTATATAGATGTCCGACATCCATTTTCCCCTCAACTCGCCAGCACAAGTACGGATCGGATGAAGGGGGCTTTGCGCCACAATCGGGCGCCATCTGGTTTTCTATTATCCGCCATCGCCCGTTCATTCTGCCCATGTCGGGGAAGAGCGGCAAATTCACTATCGCTGGCATCCCTATTTCGGACAGAAGGTAACCGTTCGGCAGGTTCAGCAGCGGGCCACGGGACAGTTTCTGAGAGTTGACGGTCCCTCTGGCACCATCATCTCGATTCCTGGCTGGATGGTGGACCCCCTGATCTGTGCCGAGATGAGAATTGGCGGGCCGCAGGTTGATCTTGCGGCACTGTCAGATCTCAAGAGACTGGTCACGCCGACTTCTGTTCCCACACACTCCCTGGGCGAAAATGGAATCGCAAGGGAGGAAGTCGATGAAACAGCACGACGCGCCTGTGCCGACCTCGGGCAGGCAGATGAGCCTAGTGTTCGAACCCCGCAAGGTGGACGCGATGAAGGAGGTGGAGCAAGCGGAGGCCACGAGGGCACTCGCCCACCTTCTGATGCAGGCCGCCGGTCTGATCGTCGAGGAGCTCGGCGATGAACGGAATTGATCTGATCCCCACCCAACTCCTGAAGCGCAAGGCAGTTGTCTATGTGCGTCAATCATCGCAGTCCCAGGTCATGACCAATCTGGAGAGCCAGCGGCGGCAGTACGACCTCGTCGACATTGCCCGCGAGCACGGGTTCATGGATGTGGAGGTGATCGACGACGATCTCGGGCGATCCGCGAGCGGAACAGTGGCGCGCCCCGGCTTTGATCGGCTGGTCGCATGGCTGTGTGCGGGCAATGTGGGCGCTGTTTTGTGTCAGGATGCATCACGGCTCGCGCGAAATGGCCGTGACTGGCACCATCTTCTGGAGCTCTGCGGCCTCGTCGAGGCCCGTGTCATCGATCACGACGGCGTTTATAATCCTTGCCAACCCAATGATCGCCTGCTCCTGGGCATGAAAGGCAGCATCAGCGAATTCGAGCTCGGCGTGCTCAGAACGCGAATGCACGATGCTGTCAGGTCGAAGGCGCGCCGTGGCGAACTGCGCTTGTCAGTCCCGTTCGGCTACATCTGGCACCGTGAAGCGGGTCTCGGGCTCGACCCTGATCTGCGCTTGCAGGAGGTGATCCGGCTCATCTTTACCCGCTTCGGCGAACTTGGCAGCGCGCGCCAAGTGTTGTTATCGATGACGGCCGATCAAATCCACTTTCCTCGACCTTCGGATGAAGGGCGCATGACCAGCTTCACCTGGCTGCCGATCCGCTATCGCAACGTGATCTCCGTGCTCAAAAACCCGTTTTACGCTGGAGTTTATGTTTACGGGAAAAGCGAGAAACGAACCTCCATCGTCGATGGGCGCGCGCGGCGGAGCTATGGCCACAGCAAACCGGTCGGGACGTGGGAGGTATTCATCAAAGACCACCACGAAGGCTATATCAGCTGGGACGAGTACGAGCGAAACCAGCAGCAATTGGCCCTCAACAACTACGGTCGCGCCGGTGGTGTGAAATCGGGCCGAGGCGGCCGGGCGTTACTTTCGGGCATGATGACGTGTGCCCGGTGCGGGCGGCGACTGTCGGTCACCTATACCGGCAATCCGCAGAGCCGACCCGTCTATCGCTGCGACAAGCCGAACCTGATGATGGGCTTGCCCCGATGCATGACCTTTGGAGGCCCTCGGGTGGACGCGGCTGTTGCGCGTGAGCTGCTGCGCGCGGTAGAACCCTTGGCGATCGAGGCCGCGTTCGAGGCTGAGCGGATGCACCGGGAACGACAAGATAATCAGCGCCAGATCCGCGATCTGGAACTTCAGCAGGCCCGTTACGAGGCCAATCTCGCCGAGCGCCGCTATGCCGCCTGTGATCCAGACAATCGACTGATTGCCGCCCAGCTGGAGAAAAACTGGGAAGTAGCGCTACGCCGGGTGCGGGATCTGGAAGTACGCCAACCGCCCGGAAGCCCATCAACCATCGAGGTTGATCCAAGCGCTTTTGCCAACTTGGCCGAAAACCTCTCCGCGGCATGGGATGCGCCTGATGTGACGATGCGTGCCCGTCAGCAGTTGCTCCGGACCTTGATCGCCGACATCATCGTCGATGTTGACGATGCGGTGCGGGACGTCGTCCTCACGATCCACTGGCGGGGCGGCCAACACTCAGAACTGCGTGTTCACAAACCCCAAGCGGGGGAACACGGTTGCGCGACAGCTGAAGATGCGTTGGCAGTAATGAGAAGCATGGCAGGTCGTTGGTCTGACGAGCATATCGCCGCGTCGCTCAATCGGATGGGTTTGCCCACCGGCCACGGAAAAACTTGGACGGCGCACCGCGTCTCGTCGGTTCGGCGGGTTCGCGGCATCCATGCCTACCGTTCGGCTGAGAAAAATGGCGAATGGCTCACCATGACCGAGGCAGCCAAGGCTTTAGGCGTTACACGCCACGCGATCAGGCGCCTTATCAAGACCGGCACCCTCCCAGCTGTTCAGGTAGTGCGCGGTGCGCCGTACCAAATCCGTGCCGAAGACCTGGCGTCGGAGACGATCAAAACCGCGATAGCCCGGAAAGGTCGCCCGTGTCGCACCGTCGACGCGAACACGCTTCCAATGTTTACAGACACTTAGCAATGGAGTGCATAATGAAACACGCTTCGCAACAGCCCGGCATACCCATTTGGTCCCCTTAACAACAAGTTAAGCGCAAATTGTCGCAGGAGTCTCGATTTATTGCCGTGGGCGCTCTCGGCTGGGGAAATCACGGCGGCGGACGGCCGCGCGGCGGCAGGTTTTCCACAAGACCGGCTCCAGCCGCTCCCTTGCCGATCTCGAACCAACCTGCGCAAAATCGCTCTTTGAAACGGAAAAGGTGCACCCCGATGACTGTGAACGCCAATTGGCCCGATATTCCCTTCACCCCATGGAAAGAGAGCTGCGCGGCGCTCCATCTTTTTACCCAGATCGTCGGGAAATACCGGCTGGCGCACACGCCATGGGTCAACCATTCCTGGCACGCCACGCTCTATGTCACGCCGCGCGGGCTGACCACGGGCATGGTGAGCGACGGCGCGGGCGGCGGGGCCGAGATCGTTTTCGATTTCCACGATCACGCGGTGATCGGCATGGCGGCGGACGGGACGAGTGCCCGGTTTGATCTGGAGCCCATGTCGGTGGCGGGATTCGCCAAAAAGTTCGCCGGGCTGCTGCGGGAAATTGGTGCGACCCCCGAGTTTGACGGCAGGCCCAACGAAATTCCCGACGCGATTCCTTTTGCTCAGGATGTGGCCGAGCGCCCCTATGATGCCGACGCAGTGCGGCGCTTTCACGGGGCTCTGGTGCAGATCACGCGGGTTTTCGAGACCTTCCGGACTGGCTTTCTGGGCAAGGTCAGCCCGGTCCATCTGTTCTGGGGTAGCTTCGATATGGCGGTGACGCGGTTTTCCGGACGCGACGCACCCTTGCACCCCGGCGGCATTCCCGCCTTGCCCGATGAGGTGACGCGGGAGGCCTATAGCCATGAGGTTTCCTCGGCCGGGTTCTGGCCGGGCGGTGGCGGGATCGATTATCCGGCGTTTTATTCCTACACCTACCCAACGCCCGATGCGTTTTCAAAGGCGGCGGTCCGGCCCGAGGCGGCGTTTTTCCACGACACGCTGGGCGAGTTCGTTCTGCCCTATGACGCGGTGCGGAAGGCCGACGATCCCGATGCAACGCTGCTGGCCTTTTTGCAGAGCACTTATGATGCGGCAGCGAGTCTCGGCAATTGGGACCGGACGAAACTGGACTGCCATCCCGGCAGGCCGCGCCAGCCGCGTGCGATCTGAAAGGACTTCTGACGATGAGCGACTTTACCATCGAGCGCGAGGATGGCGAGACCAAGGGGCGCTACGTGGTCCGTCTCGACGGGCATGAAGCGGAGATGACCTACACCAAGGTGGGCACGCGCCAGCGGATCATCGACCATACCGGCGTGCCCGATGCCCTGCGCGGACGCGGGGTAGGCGAAGCGCTGGTGCTGCGCGGTGTCGAGGACGCGCGGGCCGAGGGGGTCAAGATCATCCCGCTATGCCCGTTCGCCAAGGCACAGATCGAGCGGCATCCCGAATGGCAGGATGTGCTGCGGGGTAAGGTGCGGGAATAAGAAACCAGTAACACCCCCTCGCTGTCCCGGGCTCGACCCGGGATCCGGTAACTGGCAGAGCCAGTGGTTCGGTCATATCCGCCGAGTGTACTGGACCCCGGCTCAGGGCCGGGGTGACAAGGGAGGGTTGGCAGTGTCGGGGGCCAAGGGGGCAGGCGCTCTACGCCCGAACCGCTTCTACCTTCTTTTTGCGCCAGTCGCGTTTTGAGGCGGCGATGATAATGCGTTGGAGGACGATGAAGCCGAACAGCAATCCGCCGATGACGATCTTGGTCCACCAGCTCGAGAGCGTGCCGTCGAAAACGATATAGGTCTGGATCATCCCCTGGATGAACACCCCCACCAGCGAGCCGAGCATGAAGCCGAAGCCGCCAGAAAGCAGCGTTCCGCCGATGACCACGGCGGCGATGGTATCGAGTTCGACACCGACGGCGGCCAGCGGATAGCCCGAGGACGTGTAGAGCGAATAGACCACGCCCGAAAGCCCGGCCAGAAAGCTCGAGACGGCATAAATCCCGATGGTCGTGCGGGCGACGGGGACACCGAGCAGGGCGGCGGACTGCGCATTGCCGCCCAGCGCATAGACATACGCGCCAAACCGGGTGCGGTGGCAGACGATGATGCCGATGGCGAAGACAATAAGCATCAGCCCGCCATTGAAGGTGAGGCGCCCGCCGCCGGGCATGACGTAATAGAACTGGCGCACCCAGGTATAGAAATCATGGCTGACCGAGATCGAATCCTGGGTCAGAAGGAAGGTCAGCCCGCGCGCCAGAAACATGCCGGCCAGTGTGACAATGAAGGGCGGGACTTCGAGATAGTGGATCATCGTGCCCATGGAAGCCCCGAACAGGGTGGTGACCAGCAGCGTTATCGCGAAGGCGGGCAGGGGGTGGATGCCGAGCTGAGTGATGAGCACCGCGATCAGCACCGAGGAAAAGGCGATGACCGAGCCGACCGACAGGTCGATGCCGCCTGACAAAATGACAAAGGTCATCCCGACCGCCGCCACGCCGAGAAAGGCGTTGTCGGTCAAGAGATTGCCAAGAACGCGCGTGGAAAACAGCGCCGGGAACTGCATCACGGCAAGCGCGTAGGCGAGGACGAAAATGGTGATGGTGGCGATCAGCGGCCAGTAGCGCGGGTTCATTTCGGGCTGACCTCGGAACGTTTGGTGCGGGGGCGGGCGGCGAAGTGCCAGGCCCGGCCGGCGAGAGGAGACTGGACCACCAGAATGATGATGATGAGCGCCGCCTTGACCAGCAGGTTGAATTCGGGCGGGAAACCCGAGACCAGAATGCCGGTGTTCATGGCCTGAATGATCAGCGCGCCGATGACCGACATGGGGATGGAAAACCGCCCGCCCATCAATGAGGTGCCGCCGATGACCACGGCAAGGATGGCGTCGAGTTCGAGCCACAGACCGACATTGTTGGCGTCGGCGCCGCGAATGTCGGCGGCGGCGATGATGCCGGAAATGGCCGCGCAGAACCCGGCGAAGGCATAAACACCGATCAGGAGCGAGCGGGCGCGCAACCCCGCATAGGACGAGGCCGAGCGGTTGATGCCGACGGATTCGATGAACAGGCCGAGGGCGGTCAGCCGCATGACCAGCGTTGTGATGATGGCCAGCGCCAGCATGATGATGATGGGCGTGGGCAGGCCGAGAATGGAGCCGGAACCGAGAAAGATCAGGCCCGGATCGTTGAAGGTGACGATGAAGCCTTCGGTGATGGTTTGGGCGATGCCGCGCCCGGCGACCATGAGGATCAGAGTGGCGATGATCGGTTGCAGCCCGAGCACGGCGACGAGGGCGCCGTTCCACAACCCGCAGAGAAGGCCGACCCCGAGGGCGGCGCCAAGGACCACGATGAGCGCGTTGCCATCGCCCTGAACCATGGTGGCGGCGACCGCGCCGGCAATGGCCATGACCGCGCCGACCGACAGATCGACCCCGCGCGTGGCGATGACGGCGGTCATGCCGATGGCCAGAATGGCGACCGGGGCGCCGCGATTGAGCACGTCGATCAGCGAGCCATAAACACGGCCATCGCGGATGAAGAGGTTGAAGAAGCCCGGAAACAGCATCCAGTTGATGAGCAGGATGGCGGCAAGCGCAATAAATTGCGGCTTGATGACCGAAAAGATCGAGCGGGTCATTGGGGCCGTGCCTCCGGCTCGCTGGCGATCATTTCCATGATCGCTGTGGTGTTGATCGCTTCGCCCGTCAACTCCCCGGCGATGGCGCGTTCGCGCAGGACGAGGACACGGGAGGAATAGGCGGTGATTTCGTCGAGTTCGGACGAGATGACGAACAGGCTCATGCCGTCATCGCACAACCGGTTGATCATCCTGATGATTTCGGCGTGGGCACCCACATCGATGCCGCGGGTGGGCTCGTCGAGGATGAGGAGTTTGGGGTTTGTGGCCAGCCAGCGGGCCAGCACCACCTTTTGCTGATTACCGCCCGAGAGGAATTTGACCGGCTGTTCGGGGCCGGTGCAGCGGATATCGAGCGCCTTGATGTAGCGATCGGCCAGTTCGGACTGTTCGGCGCCGCTCATGGGTTTCGTCCAGCCGCGATGGGCCTGGAGCGCCAGCATGATGTTTTCGCGCACGGTGAGATCGCCCACGATGCCGTCGAGCTTGCGATCTTCCGGTGCGAAGGCGAAGGCCAGTGCAATGGCGTCGCGTGGTTCACGCAGCGTGGCGGGCTGGCCCGCGACGGTCAATTGGCCGGTATCGGGCTTGTCGATGCCGAACAGCAGGCGCGCCATTTCGGTGCGGCCCGAACCGAGCAGGCCGGCTACACCGACGATTTCGCCCTTGTGCAGATCGAGATCGAACGGGGCGGCCTTCCCGGTGAGGGAATAGTTCTTGAACGAGGCGTAGAGCTCGCCGGGCTTGCGGGTGACCCCGATGCGCATGGCGTCTTCGTGTTCGAGCGCTTCGCCCAGCATCATGGTGACAAGGTCCATGCGGCCCAGCCCCTCGATGGGGCGCGAGCCGACGCGGCGGCCGTTGCGCAGCACCGTGACGCGGTCGGCGATTTCATAGACCTGATCGAGAAAGTGGGTGATGAACACGATCGCCATGCCCTGCGCCTTGAGCTGCCGGACGATCTCGAACAGGATTTCGACCTCGTGCTGGTCAAGGCTGGCGGTGGGTTCGTCAAGGATGAGCACCTTGCCCGAAATATCGACGGCCCGCGCGATGGCGACGATCTGCTGCACGGCGACCGAAAAGCTGTCGAGCTGGGCGCCGGGATCGATCTTGAGGTCGTAGCGGGCGAGGAGGGCGCGGGCGTCTCGCTGCATCTTTCTTGTGTCGACCAGGCCCCATTTCATGGGCTGGCGGCCGACATAGAGATTGTCGGCAACGCTCATATTGGGGAGGAGATTGACCTCCTGATAGACGGTGCCGATGCCCATTTCCTGCGCGTGGCGGGTGTCGCGCGGATGGATGGGCTGGCCATCGAGCATGATGGTGCCGGCATCATGGGTGTAGGCGCCGGTGAGGATCTTGATGAGGGTCGATTTGCCCGCGCCGTTCTCGCCGAGCAGGGCATGCACCTCGCCGGGGAAAAGCTCGATGCCGACATCGTCGAGGACCTTGTGGGAGAGAAAGGATTTCTCGATTCCCGATGCGGCGAGGATGGGGGCGGGTTGGGGCATGAAGTCCGTTCCGTCAAACCAAGGCAGCGCGTGCGGCAAAGCTGCCAGCTGGATTCCGGGGACAAGCCCCGGAATGACAGCAGAGAGATTGGCCACCTCGCTCGATCCAACCGCCGCCTGTCACCCCGGGATTTATTCCCGGGGTCCAGTCAGCACTGTGTCAGGCGCGATGGCAGGCGATCAATACCCCAGATCGCGGCGGCGTTCGGCTTCGCCTTCGGGATCGTCCTCGGCCGTGTAGAGCTTGGACTCGGTGATGATGAACTTTTCAGGTTCCACACCATCGTTGAGATAGGCGGCAAGCGCTTCGAACGCGGGTCCGGCCATGTTGGGGGTCAACTCGACGGTGGCGTTGGCTTCGCCCGCGGCGATGGCGGTGAAGATGTCGGGCACGGCATCGATCGAGACGACGAGAATGTCTTCGCCGGGGTTGAGGCCGGCTTCCTTGATGGCCTGGATGGCGCCCACGGCCATGTCGTCATTGTGGGCGTAAAGGGCGCAGATGTCGGCTCCGCCATTTTCGGCGCGCAGGAAGCCTTCCATCACCTGCTTGCCCAGAGCGCGGGTGAAATCGCCGGTCTGGGAGCGTACGATCTCGATGTTGTCGTGATCGGCGATGGCTTCTTCAAAGCCCTGCTTGCGGTTGATGGCGGGGGAGGACCCCACGGTGCCCTGGAGTTCGACAACGCGGCATTCCTCGTCACCGACTGTCTCGACCAGCCAGTCGCCGGCGACGCGGCCCTCAAGGACCTGATCGGACGCCACCGAGGTAAGATAGAGATCTTCGGGTGCCTCGATGCCGCGGTCGAGAAGGACCACGGGTATGTCAGCGTCCTTGGCTTCGCTCAGAACCTCTTCCCAGCCGGTGGCGACCACGGGAGCGAGCAGGATGGCATCGACGCCCTGGGCGACGAACGAGCGGATGGCGCGGATCTGGTTTTCCTGACGCTGCTGGGCGTCCGAGAACTGCAGATTGACACCCCATTCTTCGGCCTGCTGGCGGGTGACCGAGGTTTCGGCGGCGCGCCAGCCCGATTCCGAGCCGATCTGCGAGAAGCCGATGGTCATGCCCTCAAGGCCTTCCTGCGCCATGGCGGCGGATCCGAGAAGGGCGACAGTGCTCACGCCAAGCGCGAGTTGCTTGATGAATTTCATTGATTTTTCCTCCTGATGGCGCCGATCGGAGCCTCCCTCCGACCCGTGCCGTGGAGGAAAGATTGCATATAGTATTACTATATGTAAAGACCGAAAAAGTTTGAATAGTCAGGACCGGGAAGGCCGGGAAATATGGAGTGTTATCGGTTACATTGTAAGGATCGTGGTTCGGTTTCCGGCCTGGCGGCGAACCGGGAAGGGGGTGGCGGGGGCGAAAATGGGTCAATTAGTATGACTAAACGCGAAATCGTCTGGTTGGCCGAGGCGGGGCATGGACACAAAAGGCCGCATTGGCTTTTTGCCCGCTTGCTGTAAAAGCGCAGGAAACGGAACGGTTGAGGGTGGCGAGGGCATGAGCCTTGCGCGCGACATCGGCGGAGAAATCATCAAGGCGCTGGCGGTGCTGGCGGTGGTGTTTCTTTCGTTCGCCCATCAGCCTGTGGCCATTGCGACAGCCGATGACGGGTTGTCCTATTCTCTCGCCGATCTTTCGTTCTGCGGCGGCTCGCCCGAGGGCGACGGTGCGGGCCATTCCCCGTGTCATGCCTGCCGGGCCGGGGTGGCCGACCTGCCGGAAGCGCCTTGCGAGAATGAGCCGGCCTATACCCGGTTCAGTCAGGTCCGATTCTCGCTCGCCGACGACCTGGTGGCCGAGCAGCACGCGTTTTCGACCCGCAAATCCCGAGCGCCGCCAGCACTGGCCTGATTGAAGCCGAATTTCTTTCAGACCAATCTTGTTCATGCTGGAGATCATCCATGATCCGCATCGCTTCCCGCGCGGCGCTCGCCGCTGCATCCACATTTGCCATTGCTTCGCCCGCCCTGGCGCATATGACCTTTGAGACCGCCCAATCGGCGCCCGGTGAACAGTTCCGGGGCGTGCTCGTCCTGCCCCATGGCTGCGATGGCGCGCCGACCGACACAATCCGTGTGACGCTGCCCCAAGGCTTTGTTGACGTCAGCGCCGAGGCCAAGGATGGCTGGACGCTCGAAACGCCGGGCAGCGATGGTCAGGTCAGCCAGATCGTCTGGTCGGGCGGCTCGGTGCCAGACGACGGGCACGAGACGTTCGCCTTTACCGGCACCTTTGCCGCCGACCTGCCCGAGACTGACATGGTGTTTGCCGTCGAGCAGATGTGTGGCGAGGTTTCGCTGGGCTGGGAGCCGGCGGTGAGCCTTGGGGACGAGCCGGTCTCTCACGGGCAAGACGGCTCTGATGCCATCACCGTGGGCGACCTGGAACTGACCGGCGCCTTTACCCGCGCCACGCTGCCCAACGCGCCGGTCGGCGGGGGCTATGTGACGATCACCAACAAGGGGGACGAGGCCGACCGGCTGGTCTCGGCGCAATCGTCGTTTTCGCCGGACGTGCAGATCCACGAAATGGCGGTGGTCAATGACGTGATGCAAATGCAGCAATTGCCCGAGGGGCTCGAAATTCCGGCCGGTGAGACCGTGACGCTGGCACCCGGCGGGCTGCACATGATGTTCATGAACATTTCCGCCCCGTTCGTCGAGGGCGAGACCGTGCCGGTGACGCTAGTGTTCGAGAAGGCCGGCGAGGTCGAGATCGAGCTGGCGGTGCAGGCCTTCGGGGCATCGGGGATGAACACTTCCGGCCATGAGGGGCACTGATCCGATGGCCAATTCGATGCTTCATACGGTGCGTATCGTGCTCTGGACCCTGGTTATGGTTGCTGCCGCCGGGGCGGGGGTGCTTTGGTATTCGACGCAGGTGCGGCCCGACCCCTCCAGCCAACTGGCCGCAGCGCCCCAGGGGCAATATGGGGCCGGGGATTACCAGCTTGTCGATCACACCGGCGCGCCGGTCGACCAATCGGTATTCACCGGCAAACCCTCAATGGTGTTTTTCGGGTTCACCCATTGCCCCGATGTGTGCCCGACCACTTTGGGCGACATGCAGCACTGGTATGCCGAACTGGGCGATGACGCCGATGCGGTGAACGCCTTTTTTGTTTCCGTCGATCCCGAACGCGACACGCCCGAGGTTCTGGGCGAATATGTTGGCTGGGTCTCCGAGCGGATCACCGGGATCACCGGCGAGCCCGAGGAGGTCGAGAAGGCCATCAATGCCTGGGGCGTGTTTGCCGAGAAAGCGCCGCTCGAGGGCGGCGGCTATAACGTCAACCACACCGCCTCGGTGTTTTTGATCGATAGCGCGGGGCAATTGTTTGGCACGATTGCCTACGGGGAAGGCGCCGAGACGGCTGTGGGCAAGCTCAGGCGGCTGATCGGCGAGGGTTAGGGCCGGCGATTTCCGGGCGGTCCTTTCACCGGCGCTGAGCGTACTGGGCCCCGGCTCGAGGCCGGGGTGACAAGGGTGGGGAGGACAGGGCCGGTTCTTCTCCATCGACGTCATCCCGGGCGCAGACCCGGGATCCAGCAACCAGCGGGGTTTGCGGTTCTGTCTCTGGCGTTGAGCGTACCGGGCCCCGGCGCAAGGCCGGGGTGACAAAGGGGGCAGGGAGAGGCTAGGCCAGGGCCTCAAGGACCGCCTTGGCGGTCTCGTCGGGGTATTCCTCGTAAAATGACAGCTTGCCCTGCGGCAGGACACTGGCGCCGACGCCGGGCAATTGCGCCAGGGCCGCCATTTCCGCCTTGGATTTACGCGGCGTGTGTTCGCCGTAAATCAGGGCAACGGTGCCCGGTACGCGGCGAGCGGCGTCGAGCCAGTCCTCGCGGGTCTCGAAGGGGTCGAGCTCGCCGGCCACGAAGCGGAACGAACCGTGGCGGGCGCCGGGCGCTTCGGTGACCTTGCGCTTTTCCGCCATCCGCTCCGACGTGACCCACGCCGGGTCCGAATAGACATGGCCGCGCGTCATCATGCCGATGACCGGACCATTGACGTTGAGCCGGTAGAGTGCCGCGCCGGCTATGGGGATATCGACGGCCCTGGCCAGAAATTTGAAGAGTGCCATGCGCTTGCCTGTCATTGTGGGTAGCGGCCCGCGCCATGTTGGGGCCAGAAGGCAGAGCTGGCCGGTGCTCGAGGGCGCGGCGGTGGCCTGCGCGAGGGCGTATCCGGCGGCGTGGCCGGCTGCGATGGTGGCGAAAGGGTGAGCGATTTCGGTCAGAACGAACCGCAGGAAATCGCGATAGAGGCTCGGCCGCCAATCGATCCTGGGACGGGGCAGATCGCCAAAGCCGGGCCAGTCGATGGCCAGTGTGGCGTAATGGGCGGCGAGCCGTTGCTGCAGCGGCCGCATCTCGTGCCGGGTGGAAATCGAACTGAGCGCGGGGAGCAAAAGGAGTTGCGGCCCGGAACCGGCGCGCGTCAGCCCGATTGTGACGGGCTTTCCGTCGGCCGTCCACTCGATCCGGTCTTCAGTCCATTCCACGGCTTCACCATTGCGCCCAATTATAATATAGTCCCCTATACTATATTGAAATCGGGTTTGCCATCGCCATGTCTCACACCATCCGCAACAAAGAGAAGCTGACGGCCAGGGTGCGCCGGCTCAAGGGCCAGATCGAGGGGATCGAGCGCGCGCTGGAAGCTGAAAAGCCCTGCGCGGAAATTCTGCGCCAACTCGCTTCGGCACGCGGGGCGATGAGCGGACTGACCGCCGAGGTGATGGAGGACCATCTGCGCGAGCATGTGCTGAAACCCCAGACCGACGCGCTGCGCGATGCGGGCGGCCAGGAACTGATCGAAATCATCCGAACCTATATGAAATAGGCCGGTTTACCGGCGGGAGTTTCCCCATGTCAGCAATCGATGTTTCGGCCCACACCCATGGGCACAATTTTCTCGGCAGCGACCATCGGCGCAACGAGGGGCGCGTCTGGCTGGTCATAGGTCTGACCGCCGCGATGATGGTGGCCGAAATCGGTGCCGGGGCGATCTATGGCTCGATGGCGCTGATTGCCGATGGCTGGCACATGTCCACCCATGCCGGGGCGATGCTGATTACCGCGCTGACCTATCTCTATGCCCGCCGCCACGCCGCCGACCCGCGCTTCACCTTCGGAACCGGCAAGCTCGGAGACCTCGGGGCTTTCGCCAGTGCCATCATTCTGGCGCTGGTCGCGCTGCTGATCGGCTGGGAGAGCCTGACGCGGCTGGCCAATCCGGTGGCGATCAGCTTTGAACAGGCCATCGCCGTTGCCTGTCTGGGGCTGGTGGTCAATCTGGTCTGCGCATGGCTGCTCAGGGACGACCATTCCCACCATCACGGGCATGGGCACGCCCATCATCACCACGACGATGACGGCGCGCACGGCCACAGCCATGACGGTCGTCATAATCACGCGCGCGACAACAATCTCCGCGCTGCCTATCTGCACGTTCTAGCCGATGCGCTGACCTCGATCCTGGCCATCGCGGCGCTGCTGGCGGGCCGCAGCTATGGTTGGAACTGGGCCGATCCGGCCATGGGCGTTGTCGGCGCGCTGGTGATTGCCCGCTGGTCATGGGGCCTGATCCGCGATTCCGGCGGTGTTCTGCTCGACCGGACGCCCGACAGCGATGATCTGCCGGGACAAATCCGCTCGGCCCTCGAAACCGAGATCGACCGGATTGCCGATTTGCATGTCTGGCAGGTGGGGCCGGGCCATCACGCGGCTATCGTCTCGCTGGTGTCGAGCGAGCCTCGACAGCCCTCGGCTTACAAATCGCGTCTCGCAAAGATCGGCAGACTCTCGCACGTTACCGTCGAGGTGGATGGCGTGAACGCGGGTGCATGAGCCTGCGCCGCTTTACGCCGGTGCGAGGAACATCGCATAGGCCGGGTTGCCGCTTTCGTCCCAATGGGCGTAGCCCAGCGTATCGAGATAGGTTTCAAACACGTCCCGCTCGGCGGGCGGAACCTGGATGCCGATGAGGATGCGGCCATAGTCCGAGCCGTGATTGCGGTAGTGGAACAGGGAAATATTCCAGTCGGGCGCCAGGCCCTCGAGGAATTTGAGCAGCGCGCCGGGCCGTTCGGGAAATTCAAAGCGGTAGAGCAATTCGTTTCTCAAGCCCTCGACGCGGCCGCCGACCATGTAGCGGATGTGCAGCTTGGCGACCTCATTGTCGCTCAGATCGAGAACCGTGTGCCCGTGTTCACGCAGCATGGCGATGATCTCGGCCTTTTCCGCATCGCCGCGCTTGAGCCCGATGCCGACAAAGATGTTCGCCGAATTGCCCGGCGCGATGCGGTAGTTGAATTCGGTGATGGCGCGGGCGCCCAAAAGACCGATAAAGGCGCGGTAGGCGCCGGGTTTTTCGGGGATCGTGACAGCCAGAACCGCTTCGGCGCGCTCACCCAACTCGGCCCGTTCGGCGACGTGGCGCAGACGGTCGAAATTGATGTTGGCGCCCGAGCAGATGGCGATGGCGGCGCCACGGGTTTGGAGCGTTGGAGCGTGCTTGCGCAGCCCGGCCAGCGATACGGCCCCCGCGGGTTCGGCGATGGCGCGCGTGTGTTCGAACACATCCTTGATGGCGGCGCAGATCTCGTCGGTCGAAACGGTGACGATGTCGTCGAGCGTGTCCTTGAGGATGTCGAAAGTGTGCTCGCCCGCCTGCTTGACGGCAACGCCATCGGCAAAGATGCCCACTTCATTCAGCGGCACGGGACGCCCGGCGGCCAGCGCGGCTTTCATCGAGGCGGCGTCTTCGGGTTCGACCCCGATCAGCTTGATGTCGGGGCGCAGGAATTTGGCGTAGGCCGCGACCCCGGCAGCCAGCCCGCCGCCGCCGATGGGCAGATAGATCGCCGCGATGGGGCCGCCATGCTGGCGCAGGATTTCGACCCCGATGGTGCCCTGGCCGGCGATGACCTGGGGGTCGTCATAGGGGTGGACGAAGGTGAGGTTTTCGGTTTCGCACAGGTCGAGTGCGTGAATGCGGGCGTCATCGAAACTGTCGCCCTTTATCACCACTTCGCCGCCCAGGCGCTTGACCGCCTCGACCTTGATCGAAGGTGTGGTGGTGGGCATGACGATGACCGCGCGCGTGCCCATGCGGGTGGCAGAGTAGGCCAGCCCCTGCGCATGATTGCCGGCAGAAGCGCAGATGACGCCTTTCTGGCGCTCGGCATCGGTGAGCGAGGCGAGCTTGTTGTAGGCGCCGCGCAGCTTGAAGGAAAAGACCGGCTGAAGATCTTCGCGCTTGAGAAAGACCGGGCGGGAGAGCTTGTCGGACAGCGGCCCCATCCTCTCGAGCGGGGTTTCGACCGCAACGTCATAGACCGAGGAGGACAGGATGGAGCGGATGATCTCTTGCATGACAAAGCCTTCGGACGCGTCTTGTCCCCGACATAGCGCCGATGGGCGTGTGTGTCACTTGGGTGTCGTGGGAAAGGGGTAGGGCGACTGGGCGAGACGTTGCGGGAATAACTGCCGGGTGGGGCGCTGAGAGGCCCTTAGATGGACCCCGGGAACAAGTCCTGGGGTGACATGTTGGGGTATGGAGATGGTATTGCTTCAAACTCACTCTGTCATTCCGGGACTTGTTCCCGGAATCCAGCGGCGATGGCCACAGGCACGGCATCGATGGGCTGGATGAGGCGCATATTGAGATCGGCGCGAAAACATTGGTCGGAACAGAAGGTGTTGCGATGAGGATTGCCCGAAATTTGCTGATTGCCGCTCTGCTCGTGCCCGGCGTTGCATCCGGACAGGCGACAGCAGCCGATCTGTCGACCATCACCGTGCGCGATGCGGCGGGGGAGACGACGGCGCTGTCCGATCTGGTAGGCGGGCCGACGATCGTCCATTTCTGGGCGACCTGGTGTGCGCCGTGCCTTGAGGAATTGCCGCAACTCGATGCGTTTGCGCAGGGGCTGGAGCCGGGCGAACTGGTTGTGGTTTCGGTCGATACCGCCGGATATGAGCGGATTACCGATTATCTCGGCGATCTGGGGGTGGGGCTGGAGAGTTACCAGCAGATCGAGGGGAATGTGGGGAGCGTGTTCGGGATTTTGGGATATCCGAGCACGCTTGTTGTCGATGACGGCGGAGAGATCGTTTTCCGGCGGCAGGGGGCGGTCCAGTGGTCAGACGCGGATACCGCCGCCGAAATGATGGCGTTAATCGAGCCCTAGAGCCAAGGATTTGATTGAATCAAATCCTTGGCTCTAAGCCCTTGTTTTGTCGCGTGTCCGAACCGCAAAACCGTTTCCACTTTTGCTGGACACGCTCTAAGAGCGCGTCCAGTACAAGGTTCAGGAATCGCCGCCGGAATTGTGCTGGCGGTCTTCCTGGTTCATGCCGTGGCGGCTGACGGCGTACTCGCTGTCGCGAGCGTCCTTGTCGCGCGGGGCGCGGCTGTGGGACTGTTCGGGGTGGCGGTCGACCTCGCCGGGTTTGGGCACGTCGGATTTGTGCTCGAGATTTCTTTCGAACTGCTCGTGGGTTTTCTTGCCTTGCATGGCGCGAACTCCTTTGTTGAGGTTCGGTGTGCAAGGGAAAACGGCCAGCTGCTGTTTCGTTGCAGGCGGCCAGCCTGGGTTAACGGGCGCGTGTTCGGGCCAAGCTTAACCCTCTTGCGGAGGATCGCTCGATATCAGCGCGTCACGCACAGGCTCGGGTGCGGCTTCGGCCCAGACGAGCAGCGCGTCGAGCGCCGGGCAGAGCGCCTGGCCCCATTCGTTCAGGTGGTATTCGACCTTGGGCGGAACCTGATGATGGACGATGCGGGCGACGACCCCGTCTTCTTCGAGCCGGCGGAGCTGCTGAATGAGCATCTTCTGCGAAATGCCGGGAATGGCGCGCTCGAGTTCGGAAAAGCGGCGGCGCTGGCCGCCGAACAACTGGAACAGGATGACCAGCTTCCAGCGGCCTTCGACGATCCGGAGCGTGTTCTGGACGCTCTGGGCGCCGCTGAGCGCGGAATAGGAATAACGCTTACCTTTCGGTAAGTACCCTACTTTTTCGTCTGCACTTGTCATCGAGGCAGGTTAGAGCCATCTTCAGTTTCCCGCAACACAGATCTGCCAGGAGATAAAATGATCGTCGATCTGCCCGCCCCCATTGCCGCCTATCTCGCCGCTGGCCGGAGGCTGGATGCCGACGGCATGGTCGCCGCCTTTGCCGAGGATGCCGTGGTCGACGATTCAGGCGACGGGCATCATCCGCAGGGCAAGGCGGAAATCCGGGAATGGATCGAAAACGCCACTATCGCGGTGCGGGCGGTAATCTCCCCCGTTTCGGCGCGCGAGGAGGCGGGAACCTGGATACTCGAGGGCCCGGTGGCCGGCGATTTCCCCGGCAGTCCGGTCAAGCTGACGTTTTCGTTCACCCTCAATGGGGACGCGATCACCAGGCTGAAAATCCGGTGATCGCCGAATTTTTCCGGCCGGTTGCCGCTCAGTGATTGTGGCCGGCGTGGCTGTGCTGGGTGGCGGTGGCGGATTCGATTTCGACTTCGAGGTCGAGATGGAAGATCTCAAATTCCAGTTCGAGATCGAAATGTTCGCCCTCGGCGAGGGGGCCGGTGAGGCCGGAAAGGGCGATGGCGAGGCCGTTGGGGGCAAAGACCATATCGGCGCCGGCCGGGATGGGCAGGGCGGGGATGGCAGTGTAGCTGAGCTCGCCGCCAGTGTTTTCCAGCCCGACGATTTCCGCTGACGCGGCGATTTCGGTTTCGGCGCCAATGAGGGTCACGAGCGCGTCCGAGCCGTTCTCGATATCGACATAGACCAGAGCGGTTGAAGCGTCGGTGGCGTTGGCCCAGGCGTGGACGGCGCGGATGCCATTGGCTTCGGAGACGTGCTCGTCCTCCTCCTGCGCGTGCTCTTCGTGATGCTCGTCGGAATGGTCATCCTGCGCGAAGGTCGGGCTTGCGACAAGGGCGAGGGAAAAGAGGGCGGCGCGGATCATGATCGTGCTCCAGTGCAAATGTTATATCTTAACTGCGCAGATCGGTAACGACGGGACGTGACAGAGCGATGAACGCCGGGAGCAGCGCAAGGATGACCGTGAGGCTGACGAAGGCGGCAACCAGATGGAATTCGGGCCAGCCGAGCGTGGCGTTGACGAGGATGTCGGTGCGCTCGGTGACAATTCGGGAAATGATGGCCGAGGCGCCATAGCCCACAGCGACGCCCCCAATGGCGCCCAGGACGATCAGCGTGGCCGCGTAGGACCAGACCACCGAAAAGACGAACCGGGCCGGGGCGCCGAGCGCGCGCAAAAGGGCGAGGCGCCGGGCGAACAGGCGCGTGAGGATGACGAGCCCGGTCAGAACGCCCGCGGTGACGAGGATTTGCGTCACGACCGCCATGACACTCATCACCTGGCGCACATCGCCCATAAGGCTGTGAAGGCTGGCAAGGACCGCGCCGGGGAAGAACGCCATGGTTTCGGCAGTGGTGAACTGGGCGCGCAGGGCGTAATTGGCGTAGAGCTGTTCGGCGGAGACCAGGATGGCCGGGGTGCCGGGGAAATAGGCCGGATCGAAGGGCGGGCCGAGTTGATCGGCGTTTTGCGGGGCGTGGCCATTGGCAAGGCCATGGATTTCCCAGACCGCTTCGACCGGCACGATGATGGCGCGATCCCAGGGGCTGCCGGTGGGGGCCATGCGACCCGATACGGTGTATTGAAAACTTGCGTGGGCATCGTCTTCGGCCACCTCGCCAACGCCATGGGCGGGGGAGAAATTTTCGCCAATCGAAAGATCAACGCGCGAGCCGATGACCGCATCGGTGTGGGTGGCAAACATTTCGCCCTCGGCCAGCGTATCGGACATGTGGGTGACGAACTGGGCCGTCGAGCCGACGATGGGGAAGCTATTGTAGCTGTCGCCATAGGCGATGGGGGCGGCAAGCGACACGTCGGGCGCCGTGGCGACCCGATCGTAGATTTCGCCCGAGAGCAGGGGGACGTCCGAGGGCTGGAGATAGACAGCGGCGAACAGCATGGTGATTTCGCTGCCCGGCGCTGCGATGACCAGATCGAACGGATCGGCGGCGCGAGCGGTGCCCTGGCGCAAACCGCGCTCCTGGGCAATCAGGCCTACCCCGATGCCGACCGAAACGGCAATCAGGGTAACAAACAGCACATTGGTCCAGCGGAAGCGCCAGAGCATGGCGCGAACCAGCGCAAAGGGGCGAAAACCGAAAAGGACAAGGGCGCCGACGATAATGGCGGGCAAGAGCAGGACGATGAGCACGGTCATGTCCTGCCAGACAACCGGCATCCACTCGATGGCGCGGAACAGCGGGGCGAGGGGGTTCATGGCTGGGCCTCGTCGGAAACGATGCGGCCATCGAAGATTTCGATCACCCGGTCCATGCGGGAATGGACGGCGGGATCGTGGCTGACGGCGATCAGGGTCTTGCCCTCGTCGCGGGCGAGGGTGACCAGATCGTTTATCAGTGCATCTGCGGTCTTGCGGTCGAGGCTGGCGGTGGGTTCGTCGGCGAGGATGATTTCGGGGTTTGCCGCAAGGGCGCGGGCAATGGCGACGCGCTGGCGCTCGCCTCCCGAAAAGCTCTCGACGGTGCGCGCGCCATGGGTGATGCCGAGGCGGGCAAGGACCGATTGGGCGGTTTGGGCAATGCCCGATTGTCTGGCACGGGACGCATAGGCGCCGGGGAGGGCGGCGTTGGCGGCGGCGGACAGTTCCTCGAACAGCAGAAAGTCCTGAAACACCATGCCGACATGATGGCGGCGGAATTTGGCGCGCGCTTCAGCCGAAAGCGGCATCAGATCGGTTGCGTCCCAGGTGACGGCGCCTCTGGCGTTTTCGGCCAGCCCGGCAAGGGCGAAAAGAAAGGTCGATTTGCCCGCGCCCGAGGGGCCACGCACGCCAAGGCAGGTGCCGGGCGCCAGGGTGAAGGCGGGGACCGCGAGCAGGGTCCTTCCCGAGGGGGCGGTGACCGCAAGGTCTGTGATGGTAAGGCCGAGGGTCATGGACGTGCTGGGGGTGCCGAGGGGCCAGGGGCGTGGAGAGGCGTCATGATCGATTCCGGGCATAAGGCCCGGAATGACATCGGGTGGGGCTAGACGTTCGTGTCGTGTCCTGCAGAGAGCGGCGACCCGCTTGGTACGGTCAGGCGCGTTCCTGCACGGCATCGACAAGGCGAACGCGGGAGACGAAGCCCAATTCGGGATCGGTGTAGGTGCCCAACTCGAGCGTGCCGCGCGTGATGATCTTGACGTTGAAGGGAATGGTATCGACCACCCGCTGGGCATAGACGGCCAGAATGTCGTTGGGCCATTCGGTTTCCGAAGAGCAGAACGGGCAGACGGCCATGGGGATATTGGTCAGAACGTAGAAATTGGAATCCGCCTTGAGCGGGGGCGCCATAAAGCCCTCGATGGCCACGCGTGCCCCCTCGTTTTCAAGCGCGAAGGGGGTAAAGCTCATGTCTTTTTCATAGAGCTCGCGCAGGCGCACTTGCGGTTCGGCGGCCACGGCACGGGTGACGATGAAGGGGGCGGCCAGAACGGCGCCGGACGCGGTGGCGAAAAATCCGCGTCGGTTCATGGGAAATCTCCTTTGCCTGGTGCGAAAATACTAGCAGGCAGCGGCCCCTGTTGTGTGACAGTGATATGAAAAGAGGGCCGGTGGACCGGCCCTCCCCAAAATTTGTGATCGGGACCGATTATTCGGCGGCGCCGAAGACAGCGTGGTTCATGACGTGGAAGATCATTTCCTGATCCATGGTGCCACCGAACAGGTGCGACCAGGGGCCAGTGGCCCAAAGGGCAACGTCAACGCCGGAGTGGGTTTCCGAACCCATCGGGATGAGCGCCTGCTGGAGGTAATCAGGATCCTGAGCTTCTTCCTGGGTCAGGTCGGGACGCGAACCGGCATAGGTGCCGTCTTCCTGTTCGACGAGAACCGAACCGGCGCCCTGTCCGAAGGTGACCACGGTGTAAGGCAGGCCATCGGCGGCCAGCACGGGCTCTCCCGAATGTTCGACCTGGCCCTTGGCCACGCCCATGCACAGACCGGTGATCGGCGTGCCACGGCCGCAATAGCCGTTGAAGACGATCGAATGTTCGTGGTCGGCGGTGACGATGATGAGCGTGTTTTCCGGGTCGGTCATTTCCTGAGCGGCACGGATGGCGTCCGAGAACGCCACGCCATCGGTGAAGGTGCGATGAGCGTTGCCCGCATGGCTGGCGTGATCGACGCGGCCAGCTTCGACTTCGAGGTAGAAGCCGTTTTCATTGCCGGAGAGCTGCTCGATCGCTGCCGTGGTCAGATCGGCCAGCGAGGGTTCGTCCTCGGGACGGTCATGTTCGTAGGACATGTGCGAGTTGGAGAACAGGCCCAGGATCGGCTGGCTGCGGTCTGCCGCAGCAAGGGTTTCGGCATCATAGACATACTGGATGCCAGAGGCGGTGGCGCGTTCGACGAGGTTGACATCGTCTTCACGGTTGCCGGTGCCTGTTTCCATCTCGACGCCTGCCGGAGCAAAGGCGCGGATGCCGCCGCCGAGCGCAACGTCGATCACGCCAGCTTCCATTTGTTCGATGAGCTGGGTCGCGATGTCGGTGCAGCCTTCCGGCGCGGAGCCTTCCCAGTTGCGGTTGGCAGTCTTGGCGTAAACGGCGGCCGGGGTGGCATGGGTAATGGACGCAGTGGAAACCGCGCCGACCGACATGCCGGCGTCCGAAGCCATCTCGGAGAACAGGCGCAGCGGGCTTTCGGTCGAGCAATCGTCGTGGATGACGGTATCGGCCATGTTGATGGTGTTGAAGACCTGCTTGACGCCGGTGTTCATCGCGCCGGCGGTCGGGGCGGAGTCCGGAGTCTGGGAGTTGATGTTGTAGGTCTTGATGATGGCCGAGTTGGGGAACAGGTCATGGGGCAGATCATATTCTTCGCCCAAAAATCCGTTCTGCTGGCCTTCATAGAGGCGAATGCCGTAGTTTGTATGGACACCCTGTCCATCGGCCACGAACAGGATGACGTTCATTGCCTTGTTGGTGTTGGGCTGCAGGTTGATGCGCTCAGCAAGAGCGTCCTGAGCCGCAGTGTAATAGTCGCTCCCGGCCTGGGGAAGATCCTGGGCGAGGGCGGTGGATGCGCAAAGCGCGATGGAAAGGGTAGACACTAGCGTCCGACGAAACATGGTTGCCTCCATGGGGTTTCGATCGGGGCGGACGCTATTTGTGTTGTGTGACGGTCAGGTCACCTGCGCATGACGGTTCGGTGACGGTGGATAAGTTCTGGCCGGGGCCGCTATTTTCCGCTCGTTTGCTCGCGGCGCAACTCGGCAACTTCGGCGCGCAGGGCGCGAACTTCGGCCAGAACCAGCTCGGTTTCGCTGCGCAATTCCTGGCGTTGGGTCGTGGCTTCGGAATCGTGTTCTTCCTGCATGGCCGACACGATCACACCGATGAACAGGTTGAGCACCGTCAAGGCGGTGGCGCCGATGAAGGGCACGAAAAGAAGCCAGGCGGAGGGGTGAACCTCCATGACCGGCCGCACAATGCCCATCGACCAGCTTTCCAGCGTCATCACCTGGAACAGGGTGTAGAACGAAGCTGGGATCGAGCCGAACCATTGGGGGAATGTGGCGCCGTAGAGCTTGGTCGCCATGACGGCAAAGACGTAAAACACCAGCATGAGCAAGACAAAGATCGAGGCGATGCCGGGCAGGGACGCAACCAGCCCGCCAATGACCTTGCGCAGCGATGGCACCACCGAAATCAGCCGCAAGACCCGCAGGATGCGCAGGGCGCGCAAAACGGTGAAGGGGCCCGAGGCGGGAATGAGCGCGATGGCGACGATGGCAAAATCAAAGATCGACCACGGATCGCGGAAGAATTTGAACCCGTGCGCGTAGAGCTGCAGCGCGATTTCAACGACAAAGATCGCCAGGATGATCGAGTCGAGCGCGACGAGCGCCGGGCCGATGGCCGCCATGACCTCCGGGGACGTTTCGAGCCCCAGCGTGATGGCATTGATAACGATCACCGTGATGATGAACTGCTCCCAGCGGCGGGAGGAGAGCAAGAGGGCAAGCTGGCCACGCATCCTGGGCACACGATCCTGAAGTGATTTCGGCGCGGCAAGCCAAATCGGATTTGATGGGGGTGGTCAAGGGGCGATGATGGCGCAGCAAGGCGGACGCCGGGGCCGAGTACACTCAGCGCCGGAGATGGAACCGCCGACGCTGGCGGCTACTGGATCCCGGGCCGAGCCCGGGATGACCAAGGTGGGAGGGCTAGCCTTGTCCTCCTAATCGCCGGTGGCGCCTTCGACCGCCTGGACGGTCTCGGGCAGGGCCCAGGCGATGACGGCGTCCGAGACCGGGGTTTCCATGAAGTGGTGGCCGCCCGGCGCGATGACCAGGAACTGGCGGCCCGCGACTTCATAGATGATGGGCGTTGTCTGCCCGCCACCGGGCAGGGTGTCCTGCCAGACGGTTTCGCCGGTTTCGATATCGATGGCCCGGATGAGATCATCGGTTGTCGCGGCGATGAAGATCAGGCCGCTGGCCGTAACGATCGGGCCGCCATTGTTGGGCGTGCCGATAGGGATGGGCAACATCGAGGGGATACC
The DNA here is from genome assembly GCF_025854335.1 of Pelagibacterium flavum. Classification (NCBI taxonomy): domain Bacteria; kingdom Pseudomonadati; phylum Pseudomonadota; class Alphaproteobacteria; order Hyphomicrobiales; family Devosiaceae; genus Pelagibacterium; species Pelagibacterium flavum. The sequence goes on along the minus strand of NZ_CP107716.1, from coordinate 2,974,146 downwards.
CCAGGGACCGTTCTTGCGGGCGCTACCGAAAGGTTTGTCCCAGAGCGTTTCCCCGGTTTCCAGATCGATGGCCCGGATGCCGCCATAGGGCGGCTCGCTGCACAAAAGCCCCGTCGACTGGCGCCAGCCGGCATTGACCGCGATGGCGTAGGGCGAACCGAGCTGTGGTCCCGGACCTTCCGCGCCGCGCTCCCATTCGGGCTCGAAAATGGCGCGAACGCCCATCTCGTCGGCCTCTTCACGCGGGATCAGGCGGTTGTAATTGGGCATGTTGTTGTAATTGGCGATCATGATGCCGCGCTCTTCGTCGACGGCCAGCGATCCCCAATCCTGCCCGCCATTATAGCCCGGATACTGGATCCAGCGCTGATCGGAGGTGGGCGGGGTGTAGATGCCCTCGTAATGGGCCTGGCGGAACTGGATGCGGCACCAGAGCTGATCGAGCGGTGTCATGCCCCACATGTCTTTTTCTTCAAGCGGCTCGAAGGCGAGCGTGTGGTAGGTCGAAAAGGGCTGGGTGGGCGAGAGATAGTCGGGTTCGACCCCGCCCTGGGGCACTTCGCGTTCCTCGGGGGCAAAGAGCGGCTCGCCGGTTTCGCGGTCGAGGATGTAGATGTCGCCCTGCTTGGTGGAAACGATGATGGCGGGAACACTGCCCTCGCCGGTGGGGAAATCGACCAGCGCGGGCTGGCTTCCCAGATCATAGTCCCAGACGTCGTTATGGACGGTCTGGAAGTGCCAGACGTCATCGCCCGTGGTTGCATCGACCGCGACGATCGAGGTGGCGTATTCGTTTTCCAGCTCCGAGCGGTTCGAGCCGTAATAATCGACGGCCGAATTGCCCAGGGGCAGATACACCAGCCCCAGTTCCTCGTCGGCTGCCGCGATGGTCCACATGTTGGGCGTGCCGCGCGAATAGGTTTCCCCTTCGGGAGGCGCGGTGCGGCTGTCGGGATTTTCCAGATCCCAGGCCCAGGCGAGTTCGCCCGTAACCGCATCATAGCCGCGCACGACGCCCGAGGGAGCGTCTTCGGCCTGGCCGTCATTGACCTGGGCGCCCATCACCGCGATGCCCCGAACGATTGTGGGGGGCGAAGTGACCGCGTACCAGCCGGGCACCGTGTCACCCAGACCCTCTTCGAGATAGACCTCACCGGCCAGGCCGAAATCGGGGCAGGGCTGTCCCGTGCGCGCGTCGACGGCGAGCAGGCGGGCGTCGAGCGTGCCCCACAGGATGCGCGTGGCGCAGATGGCATCGGGATCGGCGTCCGGGACCTCGAAATAGGCGGCGCCACGGCAGGTTGCGCCGTAGGGAATGGCATCGGTGGGGACTTCAGGATCGTAGCGCCATTCCTCAAGGCCGGTCGCGGCGTCGATGGCGACCATGATGCCCATGGCGGTGCAGTGATAGAGATCGTCGCCCACCTTGAGCGGGGTGTTTTCGGGCGAATAGCTGGAGGCATCGCCCTCGGGCAGATCGCCCGAATGGAATTCCCAGACGCGGGTCAGTTCTCCGACATTGTCGGGGGTGATCTGATCGAGGGGGGAATAGCGGGTGCCGTGATAGGTGCCGCCATAGGCGGGCCAGTTTTCACCGACCTCCATCGTGGCGAGGGGCGCGCGCGCTTCAACGCCGGTGGGCGTGGTATCGCCCGTGGCTTCCTCGCCCGTTTCCGGCGCCGCAGGGGCTTCGGGTGACGGCGGCGCGGCACCTTGGACCGGAGCCGCTTCATCGGTTTCGATGGTCGGCGCCTGGCCTTCCGGGACTTCGCCGGGTTCCTCGGGCAGAATTTCGGTCACCGGAGCTTCGGTTTCTTCCACCGGTGCGGCCTCATCGGCCGCGGGGGCGTCCTGGGCTATGGCGGTGCCCTGCTGGGAAATCGTGAGGACCGAGAGCGAGCCGGCCAGTGCCAATCCGCCCGCAATGGCCGCGGCTGCGGTGCTGGCGGGGCGGGCGAAGCGTCCGCGCAGCGCGGGAATGGTGGCAAGGACCAGAACGAGCACCACGGTGGGCGCCACGAGGCGCGGCACCTGTGCCCATCCGTCAAACCCCGCCTCCCAGAGCGCCCAGACAACGGTGCCCGCAAAGGTCACCAGATAAACCCACACGGCGAGCATGGAGCGTCGGAAGAGAAAGAATGCGGTGATGAGAAGACCGATACCGGCGAGAATGTAGTACCAGGACCCGCCGAGCGCAGCGAGCCAGACGCCGCCGGCGAGAATGGGAACTCCGAAAATTGCGATGATGGCGCCAATGACCATTGCGGCCCAAAAGCCAAAGCCGCGGCGCGCGCGATGCGTGTCGTCCATGATGCTCTCCCGGTGCGATTGCCTCTCAGGACACAACACAGCCCGGCGGGATCGGGTTCCTAAATTCTCCCAAGTGGTTTTTTCCCTCTCAGGACGCGGCAGGAGCAACCGTCTGGCCGCGCACAGGTTCTCCGCGCACCACGGGTTCACCATCTGCAATGTAGTTCTGGAACTGGGCGGGAAGGCCCTCGCCATCTCTCAGATCAGGCGTGGTCTGGAGGTGGAAATGCAGGTGCGGTTCGGACGTGTTGCCCGAGTTCCCGCACAACCCCAACACATCGCCCGACGATACATCCTGGCCGCGCTGCACGGTGATCGAGCCTTGCTGCATATGGGCCAGGAAGGCGAACTCGCCTTTTGCCAGTGCCAGGATCACATGATTGCCGGCGGGATTTTCCGCATCGGTTTGCCCGATCGGCTGGTCAGGGAGATCATTGACCATGGCGATGACCTGACCGTCGGCGGGCGCGAGAATGTCGCGGCCCCAGCAATGGTAGTTTTCCAGCTGTTGGGGATCGCCCGTGTAGGACTGGCCGTCCTCATGGACCACGAAATCATAGGCAAAGCGCTGGGCAGGATCGGTGGCGTGGTAATTGTCGGCGATGTCGCGCCCGCCCCAGAAGACGTGCCATTCATCCCTAAAGGGCAGCCGCAGATCGGATCTGGTTTCATAGTCGAAATAGGCCGAAGGAGCGGCCTCGGGCTGGGGCTGGATGAAAAAGCCCGCGATCATGCCATCGGGGGCAAACGCCCATTCCATGACAATGGGGGTGTCGAGCGCAGACCACTCGCCAATACGTGTGTAAACGGCAAGTTCGCCCTGGGCGGTCGCCTCTTCGTCGAGGATCGCGGTTTCTTCGCCCAGATCGGTGGTGATCTGCTGGTGGAAGGCGGAAAGATCCTCGAGCGAACCGAGGGCTTCGTGCATTTGCGGCGTCATGTCGTTCCAGATCGCCTCGAGATCGCCGGACAGGAACGCTTCGGACCGTTCGCGGCCCATCTCCAGAGTTGCGTCCTGCGCGAAGGCGGGCAAGGCGAAAGCGGCAAGAAGGGCTGCGGGCAGGAGGCGGTTCATTGATGAAACTCCGGGCTATTGATCTCTCTCGCAAATCCGCGTCGGCGGCGCGATCTTACGGCGACGCTTTGAGGGGAGCGCGGCTGTTGAACGCGCCGGGCGGGCGGGAGTTTCAAAAAATACCAGGGGATTTATCCCCGCGTCACGCCGCTCGGTTAGATTTGTGGCACGGTGAGATTACTGCGGACGCGACCTTGTTTGGGTCGCACTCGAGAGCAACGGCCCCTCCACGGTGCTCCGGGGCGCAGGGTCTCACCGGACCTTTTTTCAACGACAGCGATGGATCGGGCGATGAGCGGGACGGTGGAGCCGGACTGGGATGCCGTGCGGGCGGAATATGAGGCCGGCAAAGTGCCGATTTCGGAAATTGCCGCGCGTCACGGCGTTTCGCGCAGCGGGATCAATGCGCGCGTCAAGGCCAAGGGCTGGCCGATGCGCAAGCCGACGGTCGGCCATACGCAACGCACGACGCTGATAAGGCGCATGTTTCGCGTTCTCGAACGCCAACTCAACCTGCTCGACGAGGAGATGACATCGGTGAGCAACACGGAAGTGACAATGCTGGGCAATCTCGTGCGATCGCTCGACAAGCTGATCGACCTCGACAATGCCGAACGCAAGATCGAAAAGACCAAGCGCCCGAGCGCCGAGATGGGAGCCATCAAGCAACGGCTGGCCGAACGCATGGCCGAGATCGAACGCAAGTGAGCGTCGATGACCATGCGGGAGACGACGACCTTGCCGGTTTTGAAGAGCGGGTCGCCTATTGGCGTGAGCATGCCGACAGGATGCCGGACGAAGAGGTCATCGAATGGACCTTCGCCTGGGATTTATGGGGCCGTGACGAACAGCGCGCCCCCAAGGGCGACTGGACGACCTGGCTTTTGATTGGTGGACGCGGCTCGGGCAAGACACGGGCCGGTGCCGAATGGGTCCGCGAACTTGCGACCGGCGAGCGACCCGTCAGCCCCATAGCGCTGGTGGGCGAAACCATGGCCGAGGCGCGCGCGGTCATGGTCGAGGGTGTTTCGGGGCTCAAGGCGATCCACCCCTACAATGAGGCGCCGCGCTATGAGGCGAGCGCGGAGCGGCTGGTCTGGTCCAATGGCGCTGTGGCGCTGCTGATGCCGGCCAACGATCCCGAACGGTTTCGCGGGCCCCAATTTGCCGCCGCATGGTGCGACGAATTGGGATGCGGTGCGGTGGACAAGGGGCCGAACGCGCCCAACGCGTTTGGCGACCCCAAAAGCGCCGAGGACAAGCGACCGCCATTTTCGAGCGGCGCGCCCGATCCGCTGATCCAGCGCCAGATGCTGCGGGCGTGCCACCAATACTGGCGGGAAGCGGGGGCGCACAATCCCGTGTCGGGCATCTATGGCGCACCGATGCTCGATGCCGAGCGCATATATCTCTGGTGCTGGGACGCGCGGCCCTATCCGGCGTTTCCCGGCATGCCCGACATCTGGTCGGACGCTGCCAATTACGACACGGGGCATTGGCTGAACGGGCGGTTGGGGGCGGCGAGTGCCGAGGAGCTTTTGGCCGCCATGGCCGATGAGTTCGGAGTGCCGGTCGAGGCAATCGATATACGGGCGCCCATGGTGCATGGGCTGGGAATCGAGGCGGTGACCAGTCTGCGCGACGCGTCGGCGGGGCTGGTCGAGGCGCTGGGACTTTCGGTGCGCGATGGGGAGGCGGGGATCGTCTGGCGGGCCGGGGATACGCGGTCGGTTGTCGAGATGGCGCACGCGGATCTGGTGGCAGGCGAGGGGGCTATCGTTTCACGCAAGCGCGGCGATTGGGCCGAGCGGGCCGGGCGGCTGACGCTGAGCTATTCCGACAGGGACCGCGATTATCAGACGGCGACCGCCCTGGCGGTGGCGCCGAAAGGCGAACGCTATGCGGGGGCGGAAATGGGGCTGGTGCTCGATCCGGCGGATGCGGGGGGCGTGGCTGAAGCCATGTTGCGGGCCATGCGCCGGGGCGAGGACGGATTGGAGTTTGCGCTGCCGCCTTCGATGCTGGCGCTCGAGGCGGGCGATATGGTGGCCGTCGAGGGGCAGGCGGACGGGCCGTTCGTGATCGGCACGGTGCGCGACGGGGCGGTGCGGCAGGTTTCTGCCTTGGCTTTCGGGGGAACGATCAACGGGGTGGCAGGCACTGCAGAGCGACGCATGCCGCAGATCAGCCCCCCGATTGCCGCGACCCCGCTCATCACCATTGCGCATCTGCCGGCGGGCGATGGAGGGACCGAGCTTGTAGCGGCGGCAATGTGCGATCCCTGGCCAGGGCCGATCAGCCTGCGCGAAACCGAAACGGGAACCGAGCTGGCGCGGCTGGCGGGGGCAGGGACGCTGGGTGTTCTGGCGCAGCCTCTGGCGGCGGGGCCAAGCGGAATTTGGGATCGGGCGGGTGGGATCGTCCTGTCATTGTATGGCGGGCATCTGGCGTCTGCCGCGCCGCAGGCGGTGCTGGCAGCGAGCAACCGGGTGGCGGTGGAGACCGATGCCGGACATTGGGAACTGGTCGGGTTTGAACAGGCCGAACTGATCGAGGCTTCGACCTATCGGCTGACGGGGTTGTTGCGGGGGCAGGACGGGACGCGGGCCGGTGAAGCGTCGGCGGGCAACCGGGTGCTGGTTTTGAACGGCTCCTGCGTGCGGTTTGCAGTGCCGCAGAGCGCGCTGGGCGATACGCGGACTTTGCTTGCCTATGCCGGGCCGCGTGATGCGGAGGGCACGGCGCTGGGCGTTGATGTGGATATCGGCACGGCGCTGCCCCTGGCGCCGATGCACCTGCGGGCGGTTCGCGACGGGAGCGGCGATATTGCCCTGAGCTGGATCCGGCGGGGCCGGGTGGGCGGCAACGGCTGGACCTATGGCGACATTCCGCTCGACGTCGTGCCCGAGCACTATCGGGTTTGTATTTTCGATGGCGGGACAGCGGTGCGCGTCGAAGATGTCGGCGCGGCGGGCTGGACCTATTCGGCGGCCGACCAGACAGCCGATTTCGGGGGTCCGGCGGGCGGGTTCAGTTTCACAGTTCAACAGGTTAGCCCGGTCCTTGGCGCGGGGCTGGCCGCACAGGGAGTTTATCCATGAGTTCGACGGCGCGGCTCGATCTGCCGCTGATCGCCTCCGAGCAGGCGCAAAAACACGTGACCCACAATGAGGCGCTGCTATTGCTCGATGCGCTGGTGCAGATCCGGCTTGTCGGGCTGGCGGTGATTGAACCGCCTGCCGATCCCGAGGCGGGCGACACCTATGGCATCGGGGCGATGGCGACAGGGGCGTGGGAAGGCCGTGACGGGCAATTGGCGGCCTGGAGCGAGGGCGGCTGGCGGTTTGCCGAACCGGCTGAGGGCTGGTTGGCATGGGATATCGCCGGCGGCCAGCCGATAATGTTTCGGGCCGGGAACTGGGCGCCGCTTTTCAATGGATTGGCGGGGATGGGGATCGGAACGGACCCTGATGCGACCAACCGGCTGGCCGTGCGTTCCGAAGCGGCTCTGTTTACAGCGATCCCTGATGGAGAGGGCGGCAATGGCGATGTGCGGCTGACGCTCAACAAGGAGGACGGGGCCGACAGCGCGACGCTGATCTTCCAGTCGGGTTGGTCGGGGCGGGCCGAAATCGGGCTGGCGGGGGATGATGATTTCACCTTCAAGGTCTCCGATGACGGGGCCGATTTCAAGACCGCGATGAGCCTGGAAGGCGCAACCGGGTTCGTGCGGTTTTCGAGCTTTGCGGGGTGCGCGGTGAGCTTTCCCACAATTGCCGGAGGCTTTCTGGCCGCCGAGACCGGTTATGTGGTTCCGACACCTGAAAGCGGGACGACCGACGATGTGGATACCATCGAAGGTGGGTTCGATGGCGCAACGCTGATTGTCACCGGGACGGCGGGCAATGCGCTGACCTTTCGCGACGGAACCGGAAATTTGAAGCTGGGCGGCGATCGGGTGCTCGATGCTTTCGAGGATGCTCTGATGCTCGTCAGGCGCGGGAGCGACTGGATCGAGTTGTCGTTTTCCAACAACGGCTGATTTCGAGGGACCACAGGCCTCTTGGCCTCCCCATCGTCATCCCGGGCGAGGGCCCGGGACCCAGGAACCGGCAGCGTTTGTGGTTCTGTCTCAAGCACCGAGTGTACTGGGCCCTGGCTCAAGGCCGGGGTGACGGGTCTTTGGGAAGGCAGTCATTGGGTGCAAATCATTGATTCAAAAGGGAGAAGCAATATGCCGGCTTCGCGCTGGACGCTTTGCCTTGCCAAGATTTTGGAGCATGAGGGCGGTTATGCCGACCATCCCTCCGATCCGGGCGGGGCGACCAATATGGGGATCACCCACAAAACGCTGGCCCGCTGGCGCGGGGCCGATCCGTGGTGGAATCTGCCAAAATCGGAGATCAAGGCGCTGGAGCGGGCCGAGGCGTCGGCGATCTACAAGGCACTGTATTGGGATAGATGCAAAGCGGGCTCGCTTCCGGCGGGACTGGACCTCGCCGTGTTCGACTATGCGGTCAATTCCGGGCCCGACCGCGCGGTGCGGGTGCTGCAGGCGCTGGTGGGCGTGGTGCAGGACGGATTCGTGGGGCCGTTGACGCTGGCGGCCGTGCAAAAGCGCGACCCGCGCGCCCTGATCGAAGCGCTGTGCGACCAGCGCATGGGCTTTCTGCAACGGCTTGCCACATGGGCGACCTTCGGGCGGGGTTGGACGAGCCGCGTCACGGACATTCGTGCGACGGCGCTTTCTGCTGTCGGACTGCAACCACCTTCGCAAAGCACAAAGGAAATCAAGGAAATGAACGTTTTCGACGGCTACAAGACCTATATCGTCGGCGCTCTGATGCTGGTTGTCGGTATTGCCCAGAGTCTGGGGTTCGATATCCCCATGTTCGGGGAATATTCGGGGCCGCAGATGGTCATGGAGGCACTGGCGGTGATCTTCCTGCGGCGCGGGCTCAAAAGCGAGCTTTCAAACAGCTAGACCTCGGCAGAAACGCCCTTCGGGTGAAGGGCGTTTCCGCTGCTTGAGATCAGGCCGATTTGGTGTCGAAGCGATAGGTTTCACCAGGCTGCGCCGTGGTAATCGCGCCCAGAGACGGGAACGGAAAGTGATACCCGCCGACCAGGCCGCCCTGTTCGCTCATCTGTTGCAGGATGGCGTGACGTGGGCGGTCTAGGGGTTCATGTCAAACTGGACGTGCCAGTCGGGATTGGTCACAAACAGTGCCGGGTAGTGTGCCACGTCCGCAATGTAGCTGAAGCTCGCGGTTCCCGACCCGATGGTAAAGGCGGTTTGTCCCGGCGCGTGGCCGAAACAGGGGGTGGTCTTGAAGACGTCTTCCACGGTCGCGCCAGGCTCGAAGAGCACGATCTTGCCCTCGGGATAGTCGGCCAGCACACGCCGGACCGCAAGAAAGCCCCCGCGCCCAGCTTCGGGAACGCCAGCCATCTTCTCGTCATCCATCCAATGATCGAATTCGGGCTGTGGGATGTAAACGGTGGCATCGGGATAAACCAGTGATCCGTCTTTGCGGCGCAGACCATTGATATGATCGCCATGCAAATGGCTCATCAGCACAACGTCGATACTGGCGGGTTCGATGCCGGCCTTTTCCATGTTCTCATGCAATAGCCCGGTTCCGGCCGGGCCGTTGTCGGCAAAGCCTGTATCGAGGAGATATCGCTTGCCGCCCGCCTCGACGACGAATGGGGTGTAGGGCACCATGATGTGATCGGTGGGGAGGCCGCAAACGTTCATTTGAAGTTCAGAAAGATCACGCTAAAGATGCGGATATGAAAAACGCACTTTTTAGCCACTTTTTGTCTGTGATTGTCGTCGCGGCCCTGCTTGCTCCCGCCGGCTCGGGAGCCGCTTTCGCGCAGGACGCATGCTGGGACAATTCGACGATCCAGGCCGCCCTCGCTGAAGGGCGCATTCAGCCGGTGGCTGCGGTGCTCTCGCGCGAGGGGATTGATCCTTCCACCGAAGTACTGAGCGTCAAGGTCTGTGAGCAGAGCGGGGCGCTGGTCTATGTGCTTGCGGTGCTCGAATCCTCGGGGCAGGCGCGAAATCTCACGTTGAATGCACAATAGGCCAAACGCAGGCGGGGCGGGACGATGCGGATTCTTGTTGTCGAAGACGACGAAAACCTCAACAGGCAACTTTGCGAAGCGTTGACCGACGCCGGCTATGTCTGTGACAGCGCCACGGATGGCGAGGAAGGGCACTTCCTGGGCGATACCGAACCCTATGATGCCGTGGTGCTCGACATCGGCCTGCCGCGCATGGACGGGATTTCGGTGCTCGAAGCCTGGCGGCGCGAAAACCGCATGATGCCGGTTCTCTTGCTGACGGCGCGGGACCGCTGGAGCGACAAGGTGCAGGGGATCGACGCCGGCGCCGACGACTATGTGGCCAAGCCCTTTCATATGGAAGAGGTTCTGGCACGGCTGCGCGCGCTGGTGCGCCGGGCGGCGGGCCATGCGTCCAACGAGATTACCGCGGGAAAAGTGCGGCTCGACACCAAGGCGGGCCGGGTGACCGTGGACGGCCAGGCGGTAAAGCTGACCAGTCACGAGTTCCGGCTTTTGTCCTACCTTATGATGCACAAGGGCAAGGTGATCTCGCGCACCGAGCTGACCGAACATCTCTATGATCAGGATTTCGACCGCGATTCCAATACGATCGAGGTTTTCGTCGGGCGATTGCGCAAGAAGCTGCCCGAGGAACTGATCCAGACCATTCGCGGGCTCGGCTATCAGATCCTGGCGGATTGAGCCGTGTTCAGCTTTCTGCGAAACCCGAAACTGGCTCAATTTTCCTTGTGGTCGCAGGTCCGGACGGAAAACCGGTTCCCACTTTTCCTGGACCTGCTCTAGTGACTCGGGGCTCCATCGCCTTCCGGCTGTTCTGGCTTTCGGCAGGCTGGCTGATCGTCGCGCTGGTCGCGACGGCGTTCCTTCTGACCGAGCTTTATTCGCAGGCCCTCGACAGGGACCTGACTGAAAGCCTTGATCTGCAGATCTCGTCGTTGGTCGGGCAGACGCTCGAGCTCGATTCGGCAGCGTCCGGCGAGATCGGACTGGCCGATACGCGGTTTTCGCGTCCCACCTCCGGCTGGTACTGGCAGATCCGCAATGAGGCGGGAACGCTGGTCAATTTCTCTCCCTCCATGGTTGGCACCGTGCTGCCCGATCTGGTGGGCGCCTTCAACGCATCAGGCACCCGTTCGGGCATGATCCACGACGATTACGGCCAGCAGACCCTGCGGGCTGTGGAACGCTGGGTGACGCTCGATGATCTGGGCCGCCACGTCATCACCGTGACGGGCAATTATACCGATGTGGAGGGCCGCGCCGCCGCGTTTCGTGGGCAGGCCATTATCGTTCTTGCGGTGGTCGGTTTGATCCTGGCCGCCATGAGCGGCATGATCGCGCGCTTTGCCCTGAAACCCATCGAGCGGCTGCGCGAGGCCATAGAGGCGGTGCGCGAGGGCGACAAGCCCAGCGTCGAAGGCGCCTTTCCGCAAGAGATCGCGCCGCTGGCCGACGAACTCAATGAGTTGTTGCGCTCCAACACCCAGATAGTGGAGCGCTCGCGGGCCCAGGTGGGCAATCTCGCCCATGGGCTGAAAACGCCCTTGGCCGTGCTGCGCAACGAGGCCGAGGGCGGCAAGACAGCGCTGGCCAAGGCGGTGCTCCACGAGACCGACAACATGAGCCGTATCGTTTCCACCTATCTCGACAAGGCGCGGCTGGCCGCACGCTCGAGCGTGGTGGGCAAAAGGGCGGACACGCGCGCCGTTCTCGAACGGCTCGGGCGCGTCATGGGCAAGCTCAACAAGCAATGCGATATCGCCATCGACCTGCCGCCAGACGTCCCGTGGTTCCGGGGCGATGAGGGCGATCTGGAAGAAATGGCCGGCAACCTTCTGGACAATGGCTGCAAATGGGCGCGCTCGGAAGTCCGCCTTTCAGCGCGAGAGGCCCATGTTGCGGGGAACCGGAGCGTCGAGATCGTCGTTGAAGACAATGGACCGGGTCTGACCGATGCGGAGGCAGAGCATGTGTTGCGCCGCGGGGTCAGGCTAGACGAAAAAACGCCGGGGAGCGGGCTTGGACTCGATATCGTCAAGGAACTCGTCGATATTTACGGGGGAGAATTGACGCTGACACGCTCGGACCTCGGTGGCCTCCGGGCAACACTTCGGCTTCCTGCTGCACGTCAGGCACGGCAACAGACTTGAACCAAGGGCGGCAAACCGCAATTTGGCCGTATTGGCTGAGATAGACATTAAATGGCTCATGGGCCGCTATGAAAGGTATTGCGCAATGAAAATGTTGAGGGCGATTGCACTTGTTTCGCTGGCTTTGGTGGTCGCGGGTTGTACCCGCACGGCAAACTTCCAGACCTCCCAGCCGGTGATGCCACAGCCGACTGTTCAGACCAACCCGACGCCCGATACCGTCACGCCGAGCGATTCGACGCCCATTCAGCAGGCGCGTCTGGAGCCTGGCAGCTACGACTATATCGATGCGGCGATTATCGGTCAGTTGACCCCGGCCCAGCGCTCGGCAGCAAACGACGCCCAGTTCTATGCCCTCCAGTTCGGTCGTCCCGGCGCGCCGCGCACCTGGTCCTCGGGCGGGGCGACCGGTCAGGTTTCGGTCGGGCCCTATGTGCGGGTCAACAATCTCGATTGCCGCGAATTCTCGCACCGCGTGACCGTGGGCGGCCAGACCTACACACGCTCCGGCCAGGCCTGCCGCGAGCTGGATGGCGCCTGGGGTGTGACTGCTTAGGCGTTTATCCCAACCCTCAAAGCAATTGACGGGTGTCGCCACTGGCGGCACCCTTTTTTTAATACTTTGAAAGGTTTTTTTAGCCCGTTGCCGATAACCTCGGCGTCCGGTCCCTCACGCAGCACCGCTTATAGGATTTCATGGCTCTTCCCGATACATTTCCCGGCGCAAAGAACCAGCCGCGGGGCGCCGCCGGCGCCAAACGCGGGGCCGATTCGGGCAAGGACGCTTTTCTCGAAGCGCTGGCCGGGGTTCTGGTTGATCCCCCGATCTATCATGGGTTTGCGGGCGCCATCGAGCGCGAGACCGCGGGCAAGGTCTGGACGTGGATGGCGCGAGACATCGCCGGCGACGCGGTTTCGAGACTGGCCGACGCGATTGAGTCGGGCGCTGATCCTCTGGAAGCCTTCGACCTGCTGCTCCCCGAAATTCTCGAAAGGCTCAAGGCCAACGCTGTCGCCGAAAAGGACGATCGCGAGCTCGAGCGCCGCAACACGATGCAGATGGGAGGCGAGGACGCGCGACTGCGCCTCGCGCCCATCATCATGGCCATGCGGCGGCGTCCGCTTCTGGTGCAGGCGGGAAAATTCGGCGTCGCAGTCGGATCGATTTCCGATGAGGCGGCGCTGGCGACGGCGCTGCAATCGATCTCAATCACCAACCCCCTGACCCGCGCGCTTTGGATGCAAGCCATGGTGGGGCACATGGCCAATCCAAGCCGCGTCATGGCGGCGGCGGTGGCCATAGCGGGCGGCAACACCGAAACCCGGATCACCAATGCCGGTTATGGCGCGCTGGTCGAGGCGCTGCTGAGCCACGCCCAGAGTCAGATCGGCTGTCTTGCCAGCCAGCCCAACCTGTTCGCCGACATCGATTTCTCGTGCAAGGCGATTGACCGGTTCCACAGGCTGATGCGCGCCATTACCTACAATCTGGACATTGAGAGACGTTCGCTGTGGGGGACCATCATGACCGATCTCACGGCACGATTGTCCGAGCGGCTCGAACGTCCGATGAAGGAAATCACGCTCAACGTTACTCAGGCGCTGCGGCGTCCACGGGATGGCAATGACAGGGTCGATGCCGATGACGTGCTCGCTGCGCTCAACGGGCTGTATCTGCTGATGACCGTCAGAAAATGCCGCGACTCCCTGGCGGTCAACGCTCTGCTCGATCAGGCCTGGGCCGATACCGGGCAGACGGTCGAAGTGCTGGTGACCCGTGCGCTCGACATGTACCGGACCAACCCGGCCGATCCGGTGGCGCGTGAACGGCTGGACGCGGGCATCAAGATGGCCGAAATCCGCTTCAATGCCGAATATGCCGATATCCTGCGCAGGGCCCGCGACGGCGCCGAACGCCGAACCGCGCAGGGCTAGCCAGGTTACAAGGGCTGTTCGAGCCGGGCGGCGAGAACGGTCAGGCCATCCCGGATAAAGACGGTATCGCCGGTGCTCATCCCCAGGGGGCCGAGCAGGGCGCGGACCTTTCCGCGCTCGTCCGCCAGCACCACGCCAATCGCCTCGAGCGGTGAGCGGTTGTCGGTGTTGGCAAACACCAGACATCCCGGATCAAAGCGCCGGTGCTCTGCCGGGGTGAGGGTCCATTGCATCTGGTTGGCGCCGAAGCGGTGGTCGAGATAGAGCGGCATGCCCTCGGGCACATGCGTCGGCAAGGGCGCGGCGTTGGCGGTCTTTTCCAGTGCCCTCGGCAGGATGCAGCGTTCGGCGCAGAGTGCCGGCGCAAACGCGGGATCGAGGCGCTGCGTGACGATTTCTCCAACGACGTCCAGCGCGGTGAGCGGCCCCGCCAACGGTCCGGAGGCGGGGGGCTGGGGGCGCTGCCAACCGCGCGTGATCGGGGCGGCGATGGTTCGCGATGCTCCCGGCGCGACAAAGGCGCCGTTGTTCCGGTCAGGCGGCGACACGAGCAGAGGGCCGTCCGGCGTATCGAAAATGGGGTCGATGCGAGGATCGGCGACAGGGCGCGCTTGCCCGTCGATGGCTGTTTCAAGCGCAGCCTTGCCATGGGCAACACAGCCGCCAAGGCTGAGATAGCCCGCAACACTGCCGGCGAGAACGACGCCGTCGAGAGAGCCGTCCGCCACGAGCGCCTGGGCGTTCCCGTCCCATCTGACCGGCCCTGACGCCTTGAGCCAGAGGTCGAGATCGGGCTGCCAGCCGCCCGAAACGATGAGGCGATCGCAGGCGATGGCCTCGTTTTCGGGCGTGCCGTTTTCGGCATTGGCCAGATGCACATTCAGCCCTTTGCCGCGCGCCTGTGCTACCGACCCGATCCCCATGCCCCAACCCAGCCGGTAGCCATAGGCCTTGCAGAATTCGATGAACCGGGTTTGCGGATCGATGCGCGGATCGCTGGTGCGCAGGATCGATTTGCCGCTGGCCGCGCCAAGCAGCGCCATGCGGTAGCCCACATTGGTCACCGAATGGATATGGGCGTTTTCTCCCGGCCATATGTTGTACCGTGCAGCCAGCCGCCACGCGGCGCTTGCCTCGGCCACACCCGGCAGCCTGTTGCCCGGAAAGATCGGCATGCGGCCGACCATTCCGGTGGCAAGAACGATGGTGTCCGCCTTTACCGACAGGCGTTCGGGCTGGGGCAGCCCGCTGGCCTTGTGAACGCGGACGGCCTCGATGGCCGAATTGGCAATATCGAAGGCCAGCGTGCCCAATGAAAGGGTGATGAGCCCGGACTCTCCGATCTGGCTGGCGAGGTCACCGATCATGTCCTCAGGGATCGGCTCGCCTTCCGCCTTGCCGAAAAACACCGACAATCCGCCAAGCGTTGCGTCCTTTTCGACAAGACAGACGCGCAGACCCTTGCGTGCGGCGGCAAGCGCCGCCGAAAGCCCGGCAACGCCCCCACCGACAATGGCGACATCGGCGGTGATGCGGCGGGTCGCTTCGGTATCGATCCAGCCGCCCGGCGCGGCAGATCCGGTGCTGTAGAGCAGGCCAAGCGTATCCTTGCGGCGCGGCAGGAAGCGGGCCAGCAGCGTTTTGGTGACGGTGCGGCGCGGGCCGACCGAGACAAACGATGCGCCATCGCTGGCCGGGCAGAGCGCCATGGGCATGGTAAGGTCCGGACGGTTCTCGTTTCCTTCCAGCACTATGGGTGGGGCGGTGTGCTCATCGAGCGCGATTACGTCCTCGCCGTAGCGTCCGGCTGTGTGAATACCGTTGGCCAGAAGGGCGGACAGAACCGTATCGCCTTCAAAGCCGCTCACCGGGCGTCCGTTGAGCCGGAACCGGATGGGACGGGTGCGGTCGATGACCGGGCGCGCAAATTCGGGCGGCAGGTCGCCGCCAAGGCGACAGCTTTCGCTCATTGGACACCCCCAGCAACGAGCCCGGGATGGAATTCGGCGACCTCGCGTCGCGGTTGCCGCAGATTGGTGCCATGGGCAACTGCCCATTCGGCCTCCACCCCGCTTGCCTGTTCCGCAATGATCCCCGCGATAAGCGGCGCCAGGATCAGATCGAGCGTTCCGAGCCCGGCGACAACGAAGATCTTGTCGCGTCGCGTGGGGCCGAGCACCGGCGCGCCATCATGGGAAAAAAGCCGCGTAAGGCTGGTCCGGGCGGCCAGGCGCGGGGCGGGGTCCAGCGACAGGCAATCTGCAATGCGATCCAGGGCCCTGCCATCGTCGTTGCGGGCCGCGGCGCGGATGGTGCCGTCGCCCGACTGGGCAAAGACGGTTCCTGTATCGAGATCGAAGCCGGCCCGGTATCGTCCAGGGCGCTGTGGGGCCGTCTCGATGCCGGCCCAATGTTCGATGCGCGCGAACTTGGAAATTTCATCGGCGTCCAGCCATTCCATAATGGCGGTATCATCGGCCAGGATCACCTGATCGATGGACGTGGTTCCGAACTGGGCGCTGCCATCGCGGCGAATCTTGAGCCCATCGAGGGAATTGAGCACCGCCACATTGGCTGCGGCAAGCCAGGACGGCGAGGCACGATAGAGGGCAGCGGCATCGATCAACCGGACATCACGCAGCCCCATGAAGGTGCCGTTGGCATCTTTTTCGATCGGATCGGCGGGATAGCGGAAGCCTTGGGCGCTATGGCGCATATGGCTCAGCGCCACGATCGCTTCGGCCGATCGCGCCAGGACGCGGATGTCTATCCGCTCACCGATGGTGGGCACGATGCGCGAGAGGCGCCGCAAGGCAGGCCGGGTGTGGTTCAAAAGGATCGACCAGGTTTCCGGTCGTGTAACAGGCGCAAATGACAGCGAGGGAAGGGCGCGCAGGGCGTAGGGATTGGCCGGTGGGCTGAGCAGCACAATTGCTCGTGAATGGTCAGACGCCAAAAGCCCTGCTAGAAGCCACGCAAAAGGGGAGGCGCCGACCACGGCAATGGTTTTGACTTGCTCGGTCATGTCCGTCCCGTCCGGCCCCTCACTCTGCGGTGCCGATCGGCGCCAAGGTGCGGCAAAGCGCGCTCCAATCGCTGACTGCAATCTGCACGAGTTTGGCCTATAGAAACGGCATCTCATTGGTTTTCAAGGGTTAGTCTCACACTTGTTCTGGATTTTCGCGATATTGCTGGTTGTGGCGAGCCTTGGCGCTTTGGCTTGGGGGCTGCGCACGCCGCCGCACGCCACAGGAACGGGCGAGAGCCCCGACGCGGCACGCGCCTTTTTCCGCCACCAGCTAGAGGGAATTGACCGCGATCTCGAAGCGGGCCGACTTTCGGCCGACGAAGCGACAGCAGCGCGGGCGGAACTGGCGCGCGAAGTGATGCTGCATGAAAAAGAGGGCGGGGCGCAAAAGAGCGGGCGCGGCGGCCGGATAATCATGCTTGCGAGTTTGCCGGTCGTCGCGGCAGCAAGCCTGGGACTTTACGCCTGGATCGGCCGCGCGGATTTGCCGGCCCTTCCGCTGGCCGAACGTGAACCGCCAACCCAGATATCGGCCAGCGATATCGAGGCGGCTGTGGCGACCGTGGAAGCACAGATGGAGCAGACGCCCGACGATGTGCGCGGATGGCTGGTCCTGGCCCCCATCTATATGGAACAGGGCCGTTTTGCCGAGGCCGCCAACGCCTGGCGCCGTATTATGGCGCTTGAGCCGCCGACGGCGGACCGGGAAACCAATCTGGCCGAAGCCCTGATACTGGGCAATGACGGCGTGGCCAGCGAGGAAGCGATGACGCTTTTGCGCAGCGCGGTGGAGGCGGACCCGATTCACGTCCGTTCGCGCTTCTATCTGGCTGGTCAATTGACCCAATCGGGTCAATATGAGGAGGCTGTGGCGCTCTGGGAAGAATTGCTGGGCCTTGCCACCGGCGAGGAGGCCTGGGTCGACACGGCGCGTTCGGGCCTGGTGGCCGCGCAGGCAGGGCTTGAGAGCGGAACATTGGGTCAGAGCGAGCCCGACGCAACAATGGACGTGATGATCCGCGGCATGGTCGACGGGCTCGCCGCCCGGCTGTACGACGAAGGCGGCAGCCCGGGCGAATGGATACAGCTGGTGCGCTCGCGCATCGAGCTGGATGGCGAGGATGCGGCGCTGGCCGACCTCGAACGCGGTCTTGCCGCACTTTCAGGGCAGGACAGGCTGGCGCTCGAGGATTTCGGGCGCGAAGCGGGATTGATGGAGTAAGCCAATGGCGTGGACACGCAAACAGAAACGCCTCGGCGTCATTGCCGGCCTCGGTGTCATTCTTGCGCTGGCGGCGGGGCTGATCCTGACCGCGCTGCGCGACCAGATCGTGTTTTTCTATTCCCCCACCGAGATTGCCGAGGCGGGCATAGCGCCGGGAACGCCGATCCGGCTGGGAGGGCTTGTGCTCGAGGGCAGCTGGCAACAGGATGGTGAGAACAACGTGTTTGTCGTCCATGACGGCGCCGGCGAGATGACCGCGCACTATACCGGCATTCTGCCCGACCTGTTCCGGGAAGGGCAGGGTGTTGTGGCCGAGGGCAGCGTGCAGGCCGACGGCACCTTCCTGGCCACCAATGTGCTCGCCAAGCATGACGAAACCTACATGCCCCGTGAAGTGGCCGACTCGCTACGCGAGCAAGGCGTCTGGCAGGGCGAGGAAGGATAGCGCAGCGTGACCATCGAACTGGGACATTTCGCCTTCGTTCTGGCCTTCGTTCTGGCCATCGTCCAGGCCGGGGCCGGCTTTGCGTTCTGGCGCGGCAGCGCGTTGGCGCAACGGTTCGTTTCGCAGGCGGCGATATTGCAGTTCGCGCTTGTCGGGTTGGCCTTCGCAGCGCTGGTTTCAGCGTTCGCCGTTGATGATTTTTCGGTGCGGCTGGTGGTTGAGCACTCCCATTCGCTCCAACCCATGCTCTACAAGATCACCAGCACCTGGGGGAACCACGAAGGTTCCATGCTGCTGTTTGTTTTCATCCTGACCCTGTTCGGGGCGGCGGTGGCGGCGTTCGGGCGCAATCTGCCCGATGACCTGAAAACGCTGGTGCTCTCCAATCAGGGACTCATGGTCGCCGCGTTTTCCGGCTTTGTGCTGTTTACCTCGAACCCGTTCTGGCGACTGGATCCGGCGCCGTTCAATGGCACCGAACTCAATCCCGTGCTCCAGGATATCGGCCTGGCCATCCACCCCCCGCTGCTCTATCTGGGCTATGTCGGGTTCTCGATCTGCTTTTCCTTTGCGGTGGCCGCCCTGGTTTCCGGGCGGATCGATGCGGCCTGGGCCCGCTGGGTGCGGCCATGGACGCTGGCCAGCTGGTCGTTTCTGACGCTCGGGATCGCCATGGGCTCGTACTGGGCCTATTACGAGCTTGGTTGGGGCGGCTGGTGGTTCTGGGATCCGGTGGAAAACGCCAGTTTCATGCCCTGGCTGGCCGGAACGGCGCTGCTCCATTCAGCCATCGTCATGGAAAAGCGCAACGCGCTGAAGATCTGGACGATCTTTCTGGCCATTATCACGTTTTCACTGAGCCTGCTCGGCACGTTCCTCGTGCGCTCGGGCATCCTGACCTCGGTACATTCGTTCGCTTCGGACCCAACGCGCGGCATTATCATCCTGGCCATGCTGGCGGCCTTTATCGGCGGCGCGTTCGCGCTGTTTGCGCTGCGCGCTTCCACATTGCGCCATGGTGGCCTGTTTGCGCCGATCAGCCGCGAAGGCGCTTTGATCCTCAACAATCTGTTTCTTTCGGCGGCTACGGCGGGCGTTCTGATCGGGACGCTTTATCCGCTGGTCCTCGAAGCCCTGACCGGCGCGCGAATTACCGTTGGCGCCCCGTTCTTCGATCTGACGTTCGGGGCGCTGATGGTGCCGTTGTTGTTGCTGATCCCGTTCGGCCCGTTCCTCGCCTGGAAGAGGGGCGATCTGGTTGCCGTGGGCCAAAGGCTTTTTGCGGCGATGATCGCGACACTGGTCCTTACGCTTCTGGTCTTCGGCTTTATGGGCTTTCCGATTTCTCTCGCTCCCATCGGGCTGGGCATCGGCATCTGGGTCATGGTCGGCGCCATTGCCGAACTGGCCGAGCGAGCCGCCATCGGCAAGACGAAATGGGCACAGAGCTGGCAGCGGCTCAAGGGGCTGCCCAAGACCGCATGGTCGACGGCTATCGCCCATTTCGGCGTGGGGGTTTCGGTGATCGGCATTGTCTGCGCCACGGCGTTCCAGACTGAGATCGTCACTTCGATGCAGGCCGGGGAAGCCGTCGATATCGCAGGGTATTCAATCTCCTATCAGGGTGAAACTCACATCGAAGGCCCGAACTTTTCCGCCGACCGGGGCGCTTTCCTGATCGACGCGCCCTGGGGCCGTGACAGGCAATTGACCTCCGAGCGCCGCGTTTACGCGGTGAGCGGCACGCCGACCACCGAGGCAGGGATCGCCACCTACGGTTTCAGCCAGATGTATGTGCAGTTCGGCGAGCGCTTCGGCGAGGATGGTCGGGTCGTGCGCCTGTGGCACAAGCCGTTCGTGCTGTTGATCTGGCTGGGCACCGCTCTGATGGCGGGGGCTGGCTTTCTGTCCCTGAGCGATCGGCGCATGCGGATCGGCGCGCCCGCCAAGTCCAAAGCCAAGCAAGCGGAGGCGGGGCAGTGAAGCGCCTGATCTTGGCTCTTTCGGTATTGCTGGCATTGATGCTGCCCATGACGGCAAGCGCAGTGCAACCCGACGAA